>CAZGVY010000075.1:0-10530 GCA_964529215.1 uncultured Mordavella sp.
ACCGATCTCCTCAATGAATCTTCCGTCTCTTGGGGATCTGGAATCAGCTACTACGATTCTATAATAAGGAGCCTTCTTCTGTCCCATTCTTTTTAACCTGATTTTTACTGCCATCTTCATTCACCTCCGTAATACTGTTAAATATAAATATGCTCTCAGTATCCCGAATAAGGATACCCTGATATGAAAGACAGTTATCTGTCTGCCGCTCATACCTTATATGTTAAAAAGGAAACTTAAATTTGCCCTTTTTACCACCTCTGGTCATGGTCTTCATCATCTTCTTCATGCCATCAAACTGCTTTACCATGCGGTTCACTTCACTGATATCTACGCCTGCGCCCCTGGCTATCCTATGCTTCCTGGACGGATTCATGATGTCTGGATTTGCCCGTTCCTCAGGCGTCATAGAATAGATCATCGCTTCCATTCTTGCCATCTGCTTTTCAGCGGCTTCCGTCTGCTCATCTGTGATCTTCATATTCTTATTGCCAAAACCGCCTAGCGCGCCCATACCCGGAAGCATCCCCATCAGGCCGGAAAGCCCTCCCAGATTCTTCATCTGCTGGGTGCTCTCCAGAAAATCGTTATAATCAAACTGATTCTTCTTCATCTTCTGGCCGATCTGTTTCGCCTTCTCCTCATCGATCTCGGCTTCCGCCTTTTCAATCAGGGTGAGCACATCGCCCATGCCAAGGATCCTTGAAGCCATACGGTCCGGATGGAACTGCTCCAGATCGGAAAGCTTCTCTCCCATACCTGCATAGAGAATCGGTTTGCCGGTCACAGCCTTAACGGACAGTGCGGCGCCGCCTCTGGTATCACCGTCCAGCTTCGTTACGATCACTCCGTCGATACCGGCCTTCTGGTCAAATTCAGCGGCTACATTCACCGCATCCTGGCCAGTCATGGCATCAATAACAAGAATTGTCTGGTGCACCTCAACGGTATCTTTGATCTCCTGAAGCTCAGCCATCATGTCCTCGTCGATATGAAGACGGCCTGCCGTATCCAGTATTACAATATCATTGCCATGCTTTTTCGCATGTTCCACCGCTGCCTTAGCTATCATAGCCGGTTTGTGGTTCTCTCCCATAGAGAACACTTCTACGCCTTGCTTCTCACCGTTGATCTGCAGCTGCCTGATCGCGGCAGGACGGTATACGTCGCAGGCTGTCAGTAAAGGCTTCTTGCCCTTTAGCTTGAATTTGCCCGCCAGCTTAGCGGCTGTAGTCGTTTTACCTGCTCCCTGAAGACCTGCCATCAGGATCACAGTTATTGCGCTGCCCGGCTGAAGCTTAATCTCTGTTGTCTCAGAACCCATAAGTTTCACAAGTTCTTCGTTTACGATCTTGATCACCATCTGCCCCGGATTCAGCCCGTTCATTACGTCCTGGCCCACGGCGCGTTCCTGTACATTCTTGATAAAGTCCTTTACCACCCTGAAACTAACGTCAGCTGCGAGAAGCGCACGTTTGATCTCCTTTAAGGCTTCCTTCACATCTGCTTCTGTCAGGCGGCCCTTGCTTCTAAGGCTTTTAAACACACTCTGAAGCTTCTCTGTTAAACTGTCAAATGCCATGTTATAACTCCTCGATAATCTCATCCGATATCCTGCGTATATCGGCTTTCAGCTTTGCAGTATCCGTACCGCTCCCTGATTCTTCATTCAGGATCTTATTGATTTCCTGCAGCTTCTCTTTCACCGTGAGAAATCTGGATACCAGATGCAGCCTGTCTTCATAGCCCTGAAGCGTCTTATTGCACCGTTTGATCAGATCGTGCACTCCCTGCCTGCTGATCCCCGCATTACCGGCTATCTCCCCAAGGGAGAGATCCTCCAGTACAAACTGCTCATATATCTCCTTCTGATGGTCCGTAAGGAGCTCGCCATAGAAATCATACAGTAATGCCTGTTTTAATATATCATCCATTATCTCTCACCTGTGTTATCATATAATAACTCTCCCCAGGTGTCAAGTATTTTTTCTTGTCGAACTTTTGTTTGCTTTTCCTGTTTAAAAAAACTGCTGCCTGCCGCACACTTTTCCTTTCTTCACATATGATGTACTGTAAACCAAAATATTACGGAGGTATATGCAATGAGTGATTTATCTAACTGTGGATGCGGTTGTGAAACAAACATGAACGGATGCGGACATAACGACTGTGGTTGTGGCTTCGGCAATAACAGCTGCCTGTGGATCATCCTTCTCCTGTTCTGCTGTGGCGGAAACGGATTTGGCGGACGCGGCGACTGCGGATGTGGATGCGGCAATGACAGCTGCCTGTGGATCATCCTTCTCCTGTTCTGCTGTGGCGGAAACGGATTTGGCTGCTGCTAATACGGCATATCCTGCCGAAAGGCTGTATGCGGGGATATATTACCATATCCCCGCATATACATAGTACAACATTACCTTCAGGTGGGACTTCATGGAAAAACATCCGCCGCTTCCTATGACACAATTGGATATGCTTGTTACCACCAGGGATCTGCAGATGATGAAGCTTATGCTTCCTTATCTTCCTTCTTCCTACCGTGGCATGCTGGCTGTGTATTTCAAATTCACGGAATTTCAGAATACGCTCCGGCTGTTTGGCGGCTTCGGAAACAGTGCGTCCCAGGATATTATGGAAAGCAGGGACATCCATTCTCCCGCCGATATCGTGGAGGATCTTTGCCCCTTTTTAAGCCCCGGAGACGCAGAATCCTTTGAAATGATGATGAATACTATAAATATGATAAAAGGAATGAACATGGACGATTTTGCCCAAAACCCCGATTCCGGCGAAATGTCCGATATGGTCAGTATGTTCGATAATATTTTGAAAGGAAAGAAAGACAATGAATGAGTGGATGAATCATCCTGCAATGGAAACCCTTGATCCAATCAAGCTGGAGCTGATAAAAGCCGCAGCTGCCCAGACAAAAGGAAAGACCGGTAACAGCATGGCGACCGTGATGATGGCGTTAGTTACCTCCGCCAGAAAAAATGGTGTCAGTTTCAGCCAGGAAGAAATGACGCTGATCCTGAATATCCTGAAAGAAGGTAAATCAGAAGAAGAAAAAAATCAAATTGATAATATGGTAAGCATGGTCTCTAATATGATGAAAATCCAGAAATAAGCAGGTACCCGGAGGGCGCCTGCTTATCCGGCTTTTTCCGCTACGTTTCTTTCTGAAAATCTTTCCATGGTATCCTAAGCGCCGCCCTCTGGTTCAGCAGTGCATCCACATGCAGAAGAAGCGGGAAGTCCGATTCCTTTACTTTTCCTGCCCGGGCAAGCGCACGGACAGCCCGGGCGGTGCGGGTGGCGATCACAACTGCCTCCAGAGTCTGTCCCTTCATCTGTTCTGTAATCTCATCTATCGTTAATCCCATTCCCAGAAGAAGACCCACCGTCCTGCTCCGGCCGGCGGCAGCCGTAACATACAGATCCCCGGCGGCATACATAATATTCCCGCTGCCTCCGCCTACGATATGTAAAAGCTCCAGCATTTCCCTTACACTTTCCTGGAACAGCGCTGCCTCTGAGTTATTATGATCAATCCCATCGTCTCCCGCTTTTTCCGCCATTCCGATTGCCAGTGCAGTTCCCAGTGCATAGCCGTTTTTCAGAGCCACCGCACATTCCAACCCCACAACATCCTTTGTCAGGCTGATGATATAGTAGTCTGTGGCAAACAGACTGCGGATCCGTTTCAGCGTGTCCATATCAGGACCGCAAAATGCTACAAAGGATGTATCATGATCAGCCAGATCCCTTGCGGTACAAGGGCCGCCGATTGCATACAATTCCAGCCTGCTTCCATTCGGAAGCTTTTTCATCCAATATTCCGGATAGGTCATCATGGTTCCATCCTTTAAATCTATCATTCCCTTCGTGACGGAAATAACCGGGACGCACTCATCCAGAACCGGAAGAACCTCGTTGCCAAACCAGTCCACACCAAAGCTTGAAACACCGCAGACCACCAGCTCTGCGCCCCGAAGCGCCTCAGAGAGTTCCTCCTCCTTATAATAACTTATCCCCTTATGCAAAGTCCGCAAAAGATTCACATGATAGTTATCCTGACGGAGTCTGTCAATAATCTCGTCATCCAGGGGACTACCCACAAGCCGTACCTCATGTCCGTTTTCAAATAAAGGAAACGTCAGCGCCGATGCCATCTGGCCTGCCCCGATCAATGTCACAATACCCATATCTGTTCCTCCTCATCTGTATGATCCATGGAGGGTACGCAGTTCCCTCCGCTGTTCTCCCTTCGCCCATTCACGGCGGTCCTCCTCAGTCTCCAGTATCAGCCCGGGAATCTCCGCCGGCTTTCCGTCCTTACCCAGAGCAACTTCTGTAATATACGCACAGTTGATCAGCGTGCGGCCTCCGCTTCCATCCTCCACATAAGTCTCCACCTTTACATCCATGGAAGTCCGCCCCACATAGGTAATCTTTCCCTGCAGTACGATCATATCATCCCGGAAGGCTCCCCTCAGAAACTGCAGATGGTCAATGGACGCTGTTGTAATATTCATCCGCGAGTGCTTCTTCGCCACAAGCGCAGCCACCTCGTCGATCCACTGCATCAGCATTCCCCCAAACAGCCGTCCGGCGCCGTTTAAATGTGTCATCCGCACAAGATGCAGGCTTTCTACTTTTGAATCTTCAATCCTTCTCTTTTCTTTCATATCGCCGGAATCACCTCTCTTTAAACAGGAACCGTCTGGCCTGCTCCGCAAATTTTCCTGACTTCCCCCTCTGCGATCAGATATGCCTCCCCACAGATCACGGGCTCCCCGTCTCTCTGCAATATGTAGCTTCCGTCGGGAACCGCATAAAACTTCCGTCCGTAACTGTCCGGATAGGTAATGTCCTCCATCAGCCTCCTTCCATCCAGAATGTCATCCTTTACTGCCTGATAATGGGGAAGCACATTACACCTGGTAAGCGCCAGGCCTTTTAAAAATCTCTGGTATGTACTGCTGATGCTCTCCCCGGGAAGCTCCGGCTGCGCATAGACAGTCTCCGCGCAATTCATACTCCCGGCGCTGATCCCCATCACAATGCCTGGAAAATCCCGGATCTTCTCTGGCAGCCCGATCTGGTGAAAAAAAGTATTCTGTGTCGGCACATGACCGCCTCCGAGTATGATCATATCATAGAGCATAAGCTGATCTGCCATCTCCTGTCCGTTCCGGCTGTCACAAATATCCACGCCGCTGATGGAAAGCCCCGTTTCTCTTAATGTCTTTTCAAAATAAAACCGCATCTCATTGTTCCCCATTACCGCATCCGGATCCGCCGCAATGATCAGGCACTTTGCACATAACGGCCAGTCTTCCTTTAAATGCCCCACCATACCATTTGCCGGATCAAATCCTTTAAAATCCGCCGGTTCCATACTTCTGTAGGAACCTGTGGGACTGCTTGTCAGATATAATTTCATCTTTCCGATCTCCTTTTTTGTCTTCTGTATTGTATGGTATTACAGTCCTTTCTTCTTCAGGTCATTCACCAGATCCACGTAAAATCCCCGCCTGATGCTATAGTTAATTTTGACCCTGCACTCTGATAATATACCTCCGGCATATTTTAGCCTTTTCATCTTGTACGGCTGCTTTGATACAAGCTGATCTGCCCGCAGGCAATCCTCATTCCGGCATCTCCTGCAGGCTGCGAATGAAAATCATCTGGCATTCCATGAATGATCACAGTCCTCCCGATCACGTCCTCCGGGAAAAAACGTCCGGTATATACCATCATCCATGCCGCGCCTCCGCTCACCAGAAGCGGCGGTAAGTCGCCCGCATGCATCGGATGCGGCTTGTCTCCGGGGTTAAAGTGTCCCCCCGCATCATCAAAAGGCTCTCCGGCCTTGCCGCCGCAGCGTCCTCCCTCATGAATATGGAACCCTAAGAAACCATTTTCTTCTTCTCCGTTTTTCTTTCTGATCCCTGTAACCTCCGCCGCAACGATTGTTCCCTCATAGGTATCATAGAATTTAACGCATCCTTGTATCTCTGGATATTCTTCGCTTCCGGTAAGTTCTGCATAAGCGTCCGGTTCCTGTGGAAGCTTCATAACGCACGCTCCTTCATATTGAAATATTCTTCATATTCTATGAATCAGGAAGCCTTTTTAGAACCGCCGCTGCATTCTTTCCCCAGATCCCGTCAAGCTGGCTCTCTGTAACGCCCGCTTTCTTTAATGCATCCCACAATCTTTCCATATCTTTCACATGTGGAATATCCTCATATTCCATTCCGTCATACCCGTCAAAGTCGGTCCCGATTGCAGGAAATCCGCTTCCTCCCACCCGGAGCATATGACGGATATGCGCAGTCATTGCTTCCAGCCTGGATTCCCTTTTCCCTTCCAGGAACAGGCCGTACAGGTTAAGTCCCGCCACGCCTCCTGCCCCGGCAAGCTTACGGATCATTTCATCTGTCAGGTTCCTTGGATGATCGCAGAGCGCCCTGCAATTGGAATGAGATGCAGCCACAGGACCCGTAGCGCACTCCATGATATCTGCAAAGCTTCCGTCCGAGGCGTGGGAAACATCCACGATCATGCCAAGCTGTCCTGCATATTCCACAGCCTCTTTTCCAAATGGTTTCAGGCCCTGTTCCATAATCCTGCTATCCCTGCTGTTTGGAAACCCAAAACAATTCTCATAATTCCACATCGGCGTGATAAGCCTTACTCCCCGCCGGAATATATCTTCCAGGCGTTCCATGCAGCCATTGATGATCCCCCCTTCTTCCACCGTCAGGAACGCTGTGATTTTCCCTGCTTTTTCATTTTCCAGGATGTCCTTCCATGAAAATCCCTGCGCCAGTTCATCTTTGTATTTGTCACATTCCTGCTTCAGGATCCTCATCATAGCCAATGCATACTTATAACATTCCTCATAGCCTCCCTCTGCAGAAGAAACATGTGTAAAACAGGCAAAAAACTGCGCCGCCGTCCCTGCCCGTCTCATCCCTGGTATATTTACACAGAAATCGTTATTTTTCAGGTCTTTCTCATATGCGTTCTTCCGCCCGCTTCCGGTATATCCTGCCCTCTCCTGAGCCAGTTTCTCAGACAAGAGCCTGCTTAACGTATCACAATGCAGGTCAATCAGCCCTTGCATCCACATCTCCCCTTCCTGTTTCCCTCTCTATTACTTTTTCCCCTGCGTGACGATTTGTGATTCCCTTACTGCCTCAATGTCCGCAGATAGGCCTTCTGCTCTCCAGAGATCCGCTTACTCTCTATTGCCTTCTGGACCGCCTTGTTGTGAGTCCATCTCTCAAGCCTTTTTTCTTCGATATAAGGAATTGCCGCATCATACTGTTTCGCAAGCGCCGTAGCGAAATACCAGGCCACCATCATTTTCACATAATACTCCTCTGAGGACACCTCCGACACCCATTCCAGATATTCTGGGCAAAACGCCTCATCCAGATAAAATCTCATCAGCATGCCGATTCCATAACGGACCGTATAGGTTTGCCCCGACTTGATCCAGCTGCGGATCCTGACCAGAAATTCCGGCAAATGTTTCTTAAATACTTTAGGCGCCGTCATATCACAGGTAGCCCAGTTGTCCACATAGGGAAGAAATGCTTCCAGCGCATCCAGACACTGTTCATAATTCCTGATCTCCTCAATCAGGAATCCATGCAGGTTATTTTCCTCATAGTAGTCATGGGGGAGCAGCTTCATAAATTCCCCTGCCTCCTCCGTCTTCGCATATGCCCTGGCAAAAGCCCGCAAAACCGGTGTACGCACCCCGATGATCCTCTCCGTATCTACCGTTGGGATCAGCCTGGCATGAAAATCCCGGTAATCCTTATCCTGCAGTTCAAATAATCTCCGCTGAACATCTTCCGCTATTTTATCCTTATTCATCCGTACTCTCCTTCATTCCCTGGTTTCCCAGATATCTGAAATCCCGCAGACAGCTTTTCATGAAAGCTTCACGAAAAACTCCCCTGGCCAGCCTGTAAATTGCAGCAATTATACTGGACATCTGTAAAATATGTCTGCTATACTAATACTGTTATTATCATATCACAATAAACGCGTCAGAGGTAAATAAAATGAGAAATATCCGATTAACCATAGAATACGACGGCGGGCGCTATCAGGGCTGGTCCCGCCTTGGGAAAGATGAATCTACCAATACCATTTCCAACAAAATAGTAGACGTAATCAAAAAGATGACCGGGGAACCGGTTGAACTGTTCTGCGGCATGCGCACGGAAACCGGCGTTCACGCCTATGGGCAGGTGGCAAATTTCAAGACTAATTATGAAATGGAAGTTTCGGAAATCCAGAGATATCTGAACCGCTATCTCCCTATGGATATTGCCATCACCGGGGCCGAGGAAGTTTCCGAGCGTTTCCATGCCCATCTGAATGCCAAAGCGAAGATCTACGTATACCGCATGACGATTGATTCTGTGCCAAGCGTATTCGACCGGAAATATGCATATCACTGCTTCCGCCGTCCCAGCAAAGCACTTATGGAAGAAGCCGCGCACGTTCTTACCGGCAGGCATGACTTCAAGTCCTTTTCAACGGCCAGGCAGAGCAAAACAACGATAAAAGAGATCTTTAAAATAGAGATCTATGAAGACCCAGAAGAAATGCAGATCACAATCGTAGCCAATGATTTTCTCCACAATATGCAGCGTCTGATCACCGGCACTCTCATCGATATCGGGACCGGAGCGAGACCTGTGGCAGATATGAAGGCTATACTGGCAGGAAAGGCAGAGCCCAGCGCGCCCTGCGATCCAAAAGGCATGTATCTTCAGGACATAATTTATTAATCAGAGAAACGGGTAGCAGCAGGCCGTTAAGTATACTTAACACTCTATATCCTGATAATACTAATCTTTTTCTTCTCAATCGCTTCCTGTTCCTCCAAAGAGAACATCCGGTTTGTCACGGTCGCCGTGTAATCGCCAAGAGAATTAATCTTCACGATCGACTGCTTCCCAAACTTAGACATGTCTACAGCCAGATAGGCTTTCTCACATCTGCAGACCGCCTCCCGCTTCAGGAACGCCTTGTCCACTGTGGGAGTCATAACCTCCAGTCTGTTATTGATCGACGCCGCCCCGAAAAATCCGGCGTCAAACCGGAAATCCTTCAAAAGCTGGGTTGCATAATATCCCAGCATGCTTCCCGTAGATTTCTGGACAACCCCGCCGCATACGATCAGCTCAGCCGTGCTGTTCTTTACGATCTGCGCGATCTCCAGATCATTGGTAATAATTGTAAGTCCATGAATATTGCAGATCCTTTTTGCAATCTCATACGTAGTAGTCCCGGCATCCAGAAATACCGTATCTCCAGACGATACCAGCTCCGAACATTTCTCTGCTATCTTACTCTTCTCTCTCTTATAACGGATCTGTTTATCTGCATACGCAATCTCCTGTTTGGCCACCGCTCCGCCGTGGCACCGCTCGATCCGCCCGCTTTCTTCTAATTTCAGCAGATCCCGGCGGATTGTCATTGCACTTACATTCAGACTCTGCGCAAGTTCCTCCACCTGAACGCTTCCTTTTTCATGTATCAATTCAATAATCTTCGCCTGTCTTTCCGCTGCCAGCATGTATCTTCCTCCCTTTATACACTATCCCGGCATTTCCCGTACAGTTCTAAGCACCGGTCCGCCGCACTCTCTGATATCCTTTTACTCCACTCCGAACGCCAACTCCGGAAGCTCCGCTTCCTCACGGAAATCTTCCGGAAAGTGCAGAGTGCAGCGGAAGAAATTTCCGCTGCACTCTTTAACCCATACTACATAAAAATACTAAGTACCAGAACCTCTACAACACCGATTGCCCATGCAACGGTAGAAGTCACCGACCAGATCGTAAGCTGGTCCTTTGCCTCCTGAACGCCAAGCGTCCGGTTTACAACCCAGAAGTAACTGTCGTTAAAGTAACCGAAGAACAGAGAACCAACGCAGCATGCCACTACTCCCAGAAGCGGGCTTGCGCCTGCCGCGATCAGGATCGGGGCAGAAATACTTGCTGCTGTTGTCATCGCTACCGTACCGGAACCCTGGATAAATCTCATTGCAGTAGAGATAACCAGAGGCAGGATCATGATCGGGATCGCAGTCTTTGCAAGTCCCTCTGCCATGAAAGTTCCAAGACCGGAATCCTTAATGATCTGGCCAAGTGCGCCGCCTCCGCCTGTTACCAGCATAATGATACCTGCGGACATCATTCCCTTTTCCATTTCGCTTACAACCGTCTGCCTGTCAAGGTCTTTGCCCAGTGTAAAGATCGCAACAATCAATCCAAGTCCTACCGCAACGATCGGCTGCCCGAGGAAAATCAGAATCTGCATAATGCCTGTTGTCTGTCCCAGAGCTGTTGCAACGGTGTTAATCAGGATCAGGATAATTGGCAGAATCAAAGGCATAAAGGATACAAATGCACTGGGAAGTCCTTCCGTATCCATTGCAAATGCATTGTCGTAATCCGGCTCCTGATAAGGCAGCTCTACAATCTCGCC
>CAZGVY010000076.1:0-10414 GCA_964529215.1 uncultured Mordavella sp.
AGGTGATTTTTAGTAACATTTTTAGTAACGGGTAAAATATAGATGATTTTGAAGAATTTCCAGGCATACTTTGAAAACAAAAAAATACCCCAAAGCCCATAAACACGGTACTCTAAGGTATCTCACAAAAAAATCGGAGTGACAGGATTTGAACCTGCGGCCTCTACGTCCCGAACGTAGCGCTCTACCAAGCTGAGCCACACTCCGATAAGTAACCGGATGCCGTAACACCCGGCGCCCCTGCCAAGGACTACGGAAAAGGGATTTGAACCCCTACTAACAGAGTCAGAGTCTGCTGTGCTGCCATTACACCATTCCGCATTGCTATCTCAGCGACAAATATTATTATACCAAAAGATTTCCAAAAATCAAGCCTTTTTTCTATTTTTTATCAATTTCCAGCTTTTTGTCCTGTTAAGCCTGCCGCCCGCGGACAGGCTTAACAGGACAGGCGCTATTACTCCGTCAGAAGTTCCTGCTCAACTTCCAGACCTCTTTCCAGAATACAGGCCTTTAATTCCTCCAGATCTCCGGCATCAAGATTCTTAAGCTTTTCTTTTTTCGCTTCTTCTATAGGCACTCCGGCTCCTTTTGAAATAGCATGCTCGTAATCCATTTTACCCATCTTATAAGGCTTTAGCCCCGGAAACACACAGCTCTTATTGAATTGAAAGATGCGGATCCCGCCATAATCCATATCTCCCCAGTGATAAAACTCTATATCCCTGTTCTCTGCCGCTTCTATCCTTTTTAAAAACCGTACCTCTTTCGGTGAAAAGAATCCATGGCAGAAGATATACAGTTCGTCTTCCTTAAAGGCCATTTTCTCATAATTTGCTTTATTCTCAATGATGATGACCATTTTCACGCCTGGCAGGCCTGTTGGGACCGCATGTTTCAGCGTCTTTGCATTTATGATGGTGCCATATATATTATTTGATGTATGGATCTCTGCACCTGTATCAAGCCGGTAATCCAGCGTTCCTTTCCACTCTATTGTCTGTGCATAGGACAGGATCCCATGAGCCGCAAGTGTCTCATCCGCGCTCATCCCCTCCACATATAATGGAGAGTATCCCTTCAAAATGCTGATAACCTTGCTTTCATACAGCTTCCGGAATACTTTTGAAGGTGTTATATGCTCTTCCCGGACTGCTGCCCTCTGAAAGACTCTTGCGCTGAATATAGGCTTCTCCATCGGTTCCTCCAGATGGAACAGCGCATCCATACAGCGGTACAGCCAGCCATCTTCCAGATGATTCTGTACCGTCTGGGAACAATTGCCTTCCCGCAGCCGCTTTATTTCATCTGTATAATACTCCGCAAGCCATGTTCCCTCCACACGCTCTTTCCAATGATTCAAAATCCCTATATACCGGAGCTGCCTGTCCCTTGGGTCTTCCACCCCTTCTCTCTTACATAGTTCCTTCATTATCCGGACCGAATAATGGATCTTCCTGATATCCTGGTTCACATTATACCAGTCAAACCAGATCAGTCCTGCTTCCCCCAGCGCTCCATCTGCCTCAAGTTCCCTTGCCTGCCGGAGAAATGCCTCTCTTCCGCCAACCGCGCCGAGAAGCTCCTGATCCACGGCCGGATGCCTGTAGCCAGAAGCGGCGCCTGCACGATACGCTTTCCCATCAATCTGCTCCATCAGCCATCTTACCAGTGTTTTTTGCTTTGCCACCGTCTTTTCTCCTATACCGCTTTCTGCCTGCCCTCTATCATTTCCAGATAATTCCCCTTATCAATATGCATCATAGAAATCTGGTTCTGGTGTCTCCGGAAACCATATACACTGTCCACATTGCGGATCAGGGACTGCAGCCGTTCGTCCGGCACGCATACGATCAGCTGTAGTTCAAGTTCTCTCGCATAGCGCAGGCACACTTCGCTCCGTTCCTTGTCCATCTTGGAAAAAGCTTCGTCCAGAAGCACCAGGCGGATCTTGGAGTCCCGGCTGCTCTGCTGCATATAAAGCATGGCAAAACCTGCCAGGAGCGCTACATATTTTGGATTCTGCCCTTCTCCGCCGGAGTCTCTTCCCGCCATATCGTCCACTGCATTCTTCTTAATGTTCCCCTGCTCGTCCTGAACCCTTTCATACATGCTGAAGGTCAGGTAATTGCGGTAATCTGCATACTGCTCCATCTGCTGCTTGTGAAGCGTCTGCTTCGCTCCATCTTCCTCCCTTGGCGGCATGAATTTCTCCGTGAGCCTCTGGATCTGCTGCTCGTATTTCTGATAAAATTCATCCTCTCCCAGGCTAAGCTGCCCGTCAAAACCACCGTTATCCAGCACTTTACTGTCAAGCTCCGGCGCCATCAGCATTTCATAAAACTGTCCGTTTTCATTTTCCGCCGGAAGAATATCAATCTGGTAGGTACTGTCTGAAAAGCGGATCCTTGACAGCATTCTGTTGATTTCCCGCTTATGCCGGTACGCCGCTTTGATTTCCCCGTGAATCGTTGCAATTACATTTTCTCTCAGAGAATGGTAAACCAGCAGATATTGTTTTTCAAATTCCTCCTTGTACTTTGGTTCATAATCCTGTTCCAGCCGTTCCAGCAGCCCGTCATACAGATCGTTTTCACGCTCCACGCCGCTGAACCCATAAGATGGATATTCCCGGTTAAAACGGTTACGTACCATTACCCTCTGCTCTGCTTTCTGTTCTTCATCCTCCGAAAGACGGGATAATTTTTCGCTCTGTTTCCTCCGGTACGCAAGTTCTGACTGTCCTGCCAGCTTTTCTTTTACTTCTGCAAGAAGCGCTTCATTCGCCACGAATCCCATCTGCAGGCCGCTTAATTTGTCCTCGAAATCCTGGATTTCCTTTTCCACCGCTTTCTGGTCTCCTGCACGTCCGATCCGCTCCTTACTGATCTGTTCCAGTTTACCTTCAAGCTCTGCGATCGCTGTTTCCAGTCTGGAATGGCGCTCTTTCAGCTGGAGGATCCGCGTACCGTCCTCCAGCTCTTTCAATTCCCTCTGCAGGCGTTCCCGCTTTTCCAGATAAAAGGCAAGCTCCTCAGATGCGCCGGAAAGCTGGATGAGCTGTTCGGTATTCTGGTTCAGCTGTTCGAATTTCTGCGCCCGGTTCAGCGTATCGCGCATCTGGATATCTGAGATCTGGTTTTTCTCTAATTCATATACCTCATCCTCCAGTTCTCTCAGCTTTGCTTTCGATACTTTTGTTCCAATGCAGGCATACCGGTTATAATCGTCCTCCCGCAGATGCCGGAACATATAATTGCTGTAGGAATAGCAGTCCGGCGTTACGCCGTCCCTGACCGTATGCAGTTCTTCCACCGTCTCACATTTACGGATCCTTCCCAGATACCTTTTCAGGCACAGATCCACATAGGGCTCTGCGGCTTCAACCGCCTCGTAAAGCGTCTGTTCCTCCGCCGCCGGCATATCTCTTTTGATGGCCGCAGTATTGATAAGATGAATGGATTCATATTCTTTCCGTTTCATTCTGCGGAAAATCTTTGCCGCATCCAGAGCATACTGGGGCGGCGTGATCAGGCTGTGCTTTATATTCCCCAGCCTTCCCTCAACAGCGTCCCTCCATGTATCATCCGTAATATCAAACAAATCTGCAAAGATCTCCACGTGGACGGTTTTTCCATATTGGCTGCTCAATTCGTTCTGCAAAAATGCTCTTGCACTTTTTAATTCCTTTCTATATGGCTTACGGTCATTTTTCAGATCCTCCACCATCTCTTTCTTTTCCTTCAGCTCCTTTCCCGTCTCACGTATCCTCTCGTTCAGATCCGCCAGTTCCTCGCCGATCAGCTCCAGTGCATTCTGGATCCCCTTCTGCAATTTCTCCAGGGAATCCCTGCTGACCCCGCCGTCCAGCACCTCCTCCAGGCACTGCAGGGCAGGATTACTCACATAAACGCTGATATCCTCATCTTCCTCCCATGCCCGGAGCCCATTTCTGATCTCCCTCCACTGCCTGGAATTTCCTTCCAGGAGTTTAATGGTCGTGTGCATATCCTCCAGTTCTTTCTTTTTTTCTCCATAATCACTGGAGCGCAGCGCCGCCTTTACCTCTACAAGTTCCTCTGTCCTGTTCTTTTTATCTGCATCCAGCCTGGCGCGGTCATCTTCCAGCTCCGCGATCCTGGACAGGATCCCTTCCAGGTCGTTCTTCTTCGCTTCCAGCCTGATCTTATAGCTTTCAATTTCTATGATCCGCAGAACCGCCTCAGTACGTATCTTATCTGCCTTGATTCCAGACAGCTCCCGGTCTGTTTTCCTGATCTCTTCAAGGATCTGGATCCTGTTCTCCAAATCGTCCACCCGTTCCTTGATCTCCCGGTATGCCCCAAGCTGCCTGCTGATCGCAGAAACCGTATCCTCTTTACTCTTTGGAAACATATAATCCTTGATAAAACGGCCTGTCCCGTTCGTCATCCTAAGTGCAATGGCGCTTTTTTCCATCGTCATCAAGCGGCCCGGATCAATATATCCGAAAATCACCTCATACAGGATATTCAGATAGGATTCTTTTGAGGGGTAAAGCCTGTTTACGTCTATATGCCCCCGGTTGTCCTCCGATCTGCCCCGTTCCTCGATCAGCTTCTTCATCTGTCCAATCGTATAAGGCATCCCGCTCTCCGTCAGATATCCATTCTCCGGTATTTTCCCGGAATGGCTGAAGAAGCTGTATTTTCCAAGCGCTGTATCGTTTTTCCCGACCTGAAATACCACGCCTGCACAAACTACCGACCTGTTTCCTGTATCTGTGATCTCCAATACGATCTGAGAGCAGAAATCTTCATTTTCCCGGTTAGCAGTTCCATCCTTCTGTTCTCCCCTTAAATAACTGAGAACACTTCTTTTATTTTTGGTGTCGTCCGCCGCTTTGTTCAGAAATGCAGAGGATGTGCTTCCATAGAGCACCACCTGGATGGCGTCCATCACTGTAGATTTTCCAGAGCCGCTTTTCCCACTGAAAAGATTCACATATTCATGAAATTCCAGCATCTTATGGCTGATGCCGCCCCAGTTATTCAGCAGCATCCTGGTAAACAGCTTCTTTGATTGCTTCATTATCTGCGGTCTCCCTTCCATCCTCATCCATAGTATACTCTTTGATCAGTTCATTGATATCCGATGCGTTCACATAGAGATTGACCGTACTGTAGAGATAGATCGGCGTCTCATCTTCCACGTCCCTGACGGCTCCCGGCAGTTCAATAATCTGATGCCTGCTCATAAGGTATAAGGCCTCCCTCCATTCCGCTGACGTAAGCTTCCGGTCCAGCAGATTTGTATTCCTGCCATATTCCCGTATCTCTCCCAGCGTCGTCACTGTAGCCTTAAGCCCTTCCCCAAGGATCTTATCACGGTAAATGATCTTTATCAGGAGGAGGATCCTTGTTGTAGTCAGGCTGATCTTTTCAGCTTCCGCCCCTTCTCCCGCCAGCCGGAAAATATGCTCCTGCGGGTCATGCATCAGTTCGCAGCCGAGCACAGACAGATACTCCTCGATAAAATTCTTATGCCTGGCACACAGCTCATAATCCGGATTATCCCGCGGAGCAAGCGTCACAGGATCGTATTTTATTTGCAATATACACGTCTGCCGGAATAATTTTGAAATTGTCTTTTTCAGATTCTCCGCCTCCGTCACAGACAATTCTTCCATATAAGCGACCATATCCTACTCCTTTATGTTAAGCTCCGAAAACCGATAGCCTTCCCTGCTCTCCAGTTCCCGTCCTATCGTGATCTCCTTTGTATGATCCGCAATTTCTACGGCCTCCTGCCATACAAACAGAAGCTTCTCCAGATCCTCAATGGAGCGGACGGTATCTTCCGTCACCTGGAATCTTCCGTCCTTCTCATTCCTTCTGTAGAACTGCGCAAGCTCCTGCCTGGTGTAAAGCGGCTTTAATACAAATTCATCCAGATGCTCCGGCTCCTCCTTTATCCGGGTGACCGGTTTCGGGTCAAATTCTGCCTTTCCTTTATCCTTCGGCCGGTACAGGCTCTGTTCCGTTATCACCTGAAAACGCTCTGTAAATCCCATCTTACCCGACAGCTTCCGCAGCAGTTCTTCCCCATCCGCATCTGAAGTTAAAAGGTTCGCCAGCTTCACAGTCTGATCCTCCTCCGCCGCTCCTTCCATAAGAATATAGCGGATCCTTGCTGCGGCGCGGCTGGCAAATACCGTTTTCTGCTCGATCAGTTTATTATATCTGCGCTCGATCCGGTCAAATTCCCTCTCGATCAGGCAGATGGTATCCGTCGCCTCTTTACACAGCGCAATCGCTCTCTCCAGTTTCCTGTACTTCGGGCCGGCTTGCTCTGAGCCCTCCATCTCTGCCTGCCGGTCCATAAGCTCCTGCATGCGCAGCTCATTCTCAGTCAGATTACGGTCAATTAATTCTTTTACAGCCTCTTTATACCGGTAAAAGCTGTCTGTTGTTGTAAGGATCGCATATTTCCTGCTGTCACTGTTGTTGATCTCCTTTACCAATACCTCCTGGATCCCAAGAAAACTTTTCTGCCTGGACAGCTCGTCAAAATATCCCCTCATACTCTCCTGCATATTGGAAAGCATCTGCAGCAGGGATCTTGAAGTCTGCAGCGCGCTTTTTAAAATCTCATTATTTTTCTCCTTGTCCGAACTGTACGTATACAGATAGCTGTAGACTGCCAGCACGCTTTCCCGCTCCCTGGTATGATCTTCATTGTACAGGCGCCGGAACAGTTCCACAAACAGCTGGCTGTACTCTGGAAAGGAAACCACATAACTGTTCAGGACTTCATCATAGTCTCTTTTCAGCCATCCCCAGTCTTCCAGATGTTTCAGGCAGACAGAAGCCATATTTGCCCTGGTCAGGAGTTCCCCCTCTTCATCAGCCTCTTCCCCGGTCCAGTCCGGGATCTGTGCTGCGATCTGTTCATTCATGACTTCCCTGCATTCCTTCTCTGTCATGCCGAGCAAAGAATAGGAATTACCAGACTCATCATAAATTGCTATCAGGAACCGTTGATAATATTCCATATATTTACTTGCAAAGAGCCGGTAGAACTCTTTTGGGATTTTGTCCATTAATTTCATATGTTTTTTATTCTTTCGATGGCAGACACCGTGTTTTCGTAAGAACCAAACGCAGTCAGCCTAAAATACCCTTCCCCGCTTGGTCCAAAGCCTGATCCTGGCGTTCCCACTACATTTGCCTTCTCAAGCAGATAATCAAAAAATTCCCACGAAGTCATACCCTTCGGGATCTCCAGCCAGATATAGGGTGAATTTACACCGCCGGACACCTGATAGCCGGCGCTCTTTAATCCCTCCCAGATCACTTTCGCGTTCCTCATATAATATGCGATCTGCTCCTTAAGCTGCGCCTTGCCCGCATCCGAATAAACGGCTTCGCCTGCCCTCTGCACAATATAGGGGGCTCCGTTATATTTGGTTCCATGACGTCTTGCCCACAGGGAATGCAGCGTAACGTTTCCCTGTTTGATATCCCTGGGGATCACCGCCGCTCCAAGACGCACTCCGGTAAATCCTGCATTTTTCGAAAAGCTCCTAAGCTCTATCGCACAGGTTCTCGCACCTTCACATTCGTAAATCGTATGGGGCACATCTTCTTCTGAAATATATGCCTCATAGGCAGCGTCATAGATGATCACCGCCCCGTTCTTATTGGCATAATCCACCCATTCCTGGAGCCGGCTTTTCGTAATAGCAGAACCAGTAGGATTATTAGGAAAACACAGATAAATAATATCCGGCGTTTCCTTTGGAAGTTCCGGCACGAAATCCGTTTCCTTCGTACACGGCATATAGATCACATCGCTCCAGGTCTCTGTTCCGGCATCATAGGTTCCCGCACGTCCTGCCATCACATTCGTGTCAACATACACCGGATACACCGGATCACAGACAGCGATCTTATTATCCCGGGCAAAAATCTCCTGGATATTACCGGAATCTCCCTTTGCCCCGTCTGAGATAAATATCTCGTCTGCCTGTATGTCACATCCCCGGTCCTGATAATCATTCTTCGCCATAGCACTTCTCAGGAATTCATAGCCCAGATCCTGCGCATAGCCCCGGAATGTCTCTGCATGCGCCATCTCATCCACTGCACTGTGCAGGGCATCAATGACCGCAGGCGCCAGCGGCTGCGTCACATCTCCTATCCCCAGGCGGATAATCTGCTTATCAGGATTCTGCTGTGTAAACGCCGCAACTTTTTTTCCGATCGTAGAAAACAAATAACTTCCTGGCAGTTTCAAATAATCTTCATTGACTTTAAACATCCTATGTATTCTCCTTTTTTTAAACTTGGATCTCACCGTCATATACCATCGCGGCGGGTCCTGTCATATAGACCTTTCCACTATTTTCATCCCATAGAACGGTCAGTATTCCTCCTTTTAATTGTACTGAAACCTGACGTTCTGTCAAGTCATTTAATACACTTGCCGCAACCGCGGCACAGGCTCCGGTCCCACATGCAAGTGTTTCTCCTGCCCCCCGCTCCCATACGCGTACCCGGATATGATCCCGGTCTATAATCTCTGTAAATTCAACATTGACACGTCTCGGAAACCTGCCGTGATACTCAAATTCAGGCCCTATCCGGTCCAGGTCGATCCTTTTTACACTTTTCACATAAATAACGGCATGAGGATTTCCCATTGAAACACCTGTCATCCTATACTCCGTCTGATGGATAGTTATTTCTTCCTGTATTACCCTGCTGCTGGCCGAGATAATAGGTATCTTGTCTGCCTGAAACACCGGATATCCCATATCCACGGTCACCTGCTCTACCACATCCCCTGATATTTCAAGCCATAGCCTGCGGATTCCCGCCGCCGTCTCGATCTCAAGCTCCCGTTTCCTTGTCATGCCGCGCTCATAAACGTATTTCGCAAAACACCTGATACCATTGCCGCACATTTCTGCCCGTGAGCCATCCGCATTATATATCTCCATCCGGAAATCCGCCTTTTCTGACGGGCATACCAGGATCAGCCCGTCGGATCCGATCCCGAAATGACGGTCGCTCAAAGTTCTCGCAAGCTGCCCCGGATCTCTTATGTACTCTGCAAAACAATTCACATACACGTAATCATTCCCTAATCCATGCATCTTTGTGAAATACATATATTCACGTTCCCTTTTATTCTTTTATCTGCATTCCTTATATGAATATTCCTAACCGTTTTCATCTATTCCTATTTCCTCGTATAATAAGTTTGTAAGCAAGAAAAACAGCTTACAGACTTATTCATTTTTTGATTAGACAGAAGGATAATTCTAAACATCCTTTCTGAAGATTCTTCTTCAATCATGCTGGTTCATCCATTCTCTGTCTATTGGTTAATAAGTTACTTTATAGTCATGGTCCCAGATGTTACAATAAGTTCCATAAGAACTGTAGCTAAGGTTATTGCTTCATCACTCCTGCAAAGCGTTTGCTATTGCCAAGAAAGCATGCAACCCTAATGCTACGCTAAGACTTATGACACAAATGCTGCATCCTGGTATCTAGCCACCAGCAGGGTATTTCTGCCAGGTAATGCTCATAACGCGAGGTTTAGGGCGGCGTAGTGATCTGGGATAAGCCATGATTACTCTTCTTCATTTTTATTGAAAGGTGGTGATGATCCGTGAAAGAACATATTGATTACCTCTCAACACTGTTTGTTGGGATTGACATTGCATCCCGTATTCATGTTATTTCTGCACTTGATTTCAATGAGAAGTTCTACATCAAGATGAAACCCGTAGAAAACACTCAGGAAGGTGCAGTTCTTATGGAACAGATGATTTCTGATGTGTTAGAGCATAACCATCAGTTCAAATACGTTGTTATCGGTATGGAAGCCACCGGTTTCTATGGTGTCCATCTGGCGAATTATCTTTCTGCCAGTGATCTGCTTGCACCATTCTCCGTCAGAGTTTATTGTCTCAATCCAAAGGAAGTTAAGAACTACAAGAAGTCCTTTAACGACATCGGAAAGAATGATGGCATAGATTCTTATGTGATTGCTGATTTTGCCCGTGTAGGACGTATTGCAATCAAGCCATGGCGCGGTTCCCAATACCTTGCCCTGCAGCGTCTTACCAGACACCGTATGCACATCACTGAATGTATCGCAAGAGAAAAGACTTACATGCTTAACAACATTTATCTCAAGTTCAGTGAATACGCATTACTCCGTGATGGACAACATCCATTCGCAAACAAATATGGTACCACAGCTGAAGCCATTCTTACTGAGTACACAACGAATGAAGATATCGTAAACTCATCCGTAGAAGACCTCGTCGCTTTTATTAACTATAAGAGCAAAGGTCGTATTGCTGATACAGATGAAACAGCAAAAATCTTACAGGCTGCTGCCCGCAACTCATACCGAC
>CAZGVY010000077.1:0-10410 GCA_964529215.1 uncultured Mordavella sp.
ATTTTGACGGTATATGTTCATATAACGGAATGGAATATAGAAATACAATGTGTAAATATGGTGATCGAAAATTATATAACAAGTTGATAGAGGGTGCAGATGTCTCCAAGAGAGAATTTCCAATTAGTGGTATTTGGACAGGTATTTACAGAAAAGAATTTTTACTGGAAAAAGGAATAAAGTTAAATGAATCAAAGGGAGCGTCTTATCAGGACTTGTCTTTTTTGTTTTTGACTGGGTTATTGGCGGAAAAAGTGTATCATGTAAATAAACCATTGTATCAGTATAGGATGGATAACAGCGGAAGCTCTGTAAAGGATACCAGTAAAATATATGAAATTATAGGAGAGTGTGAGTTCCTCAGATGCGAATTGAAAAAGCGAGGAACATGGGATACTGAAATTTGGAAAAAGTATTATTCTAGGAAATATAATGCTTTTTATTCGAATTTTGAGCATTTAACCTTAGAGGGTAGGCAATTGTTTTTAGAGAGTTATCTTGAGGAACTAAAAATGGATATCAATGCGGGAAATATCAACAGAGAAATGTATGGGGCAGAAATGTATGAGCGGATGTTTCAGTTGATAGATAATAAAGATGATTTTATGAATACGGTTCTCATGCAGGATATGAAAAAAACTTGGGTAACTTCGTTATGTGAACTGTTGGCTCAAATAGAAAATAGAGAGGTTGTTGTATTTGGTGCAGGACGGTTAGGAGAAAGATTAATGCATTTGCTGCAGTATAACAATATCCGTATTCAAGCTGCGTGTGACAATTCAGAACGGCTTCAGAGTATGGAAAAATGTGGGATACGTATAATGTCTGTGCAAGATGCAACTGATAAATTTAGAGATGCGGTATACATAATTGCAAATAAAAATAATGCCTGGGAAATGAAAGAACAACTGACAAAAATGGGAATAGAGGAAAACGATATTGTTGTATATCAATAAAAAGGCGAAAGAGGTTCATTAGGTAAAGGATAATTATAGAGGGAAGCATAGTTATATGGATGAAGTTAAGAAATTAATATCTCAGCGGGATAGAAATCATGCGCAGTTTTTATGTGCCTGTAACTGGCTGGGATTACTGGAACAGGGTACGGATCTTGTGCCTTATTTTGAGGAGCATGGCTGTGGAAACATTGCTATCTATGGAGCGGCCGCCCTGGGGAAAATGCTTCTGAGAGAATTGCAAAACAGCAATAAAGTAAATGTGAAATACTATATTGATCAGGCTGCAGAAGTACAGCGGGAAAAAGATGGGATTCCGGTATATCTCCCGGAAGAATTAGCGGATGCGCCGGATGTAGATATGATTGTTGTAACAGCCATTGCTGCCTTTAAGGCAATTAACCGAACGCTGCTGGCAATAAGGCCTGAATTGCCGGTCGTGTCGCTTGAAAAAATTATTAATGCAAGAATCAGCGAGGAGTGGAGCGAAAATGAATGACAAGGAGTTATTTGAACAAAAAAGGGATCCCCAATTTCAGACAGAATGGGATCATGCCTGTGAGGTGAAAGCTCCGGGCTTTATAAAGGCGAGGCAGGCCGGCCGGTTTGAAGAATGCTTTCATGATTTATGCAGTTATATGGATATAAAATTGAATAACGATTCTTTTGTGTATTTTTTTGATTTTGATTTTCGTTTTGTTACTTCCATCTATAATGTTACGCCGGATTATGAAAAAGCATTAGTATGCGGCCTTAAGTCTCTGCAATACGATGAGGTGAAATGTGATCGTGAATTTTGTCAAAATTATAATTCTGTAATACGGGATATGTTGCATCTGATCTCCCGTGTTATAGAAGAATTAGAACTGCAAAAACCATTAAATTACCAAAAAAAACAGCAATGGTTTAAAAATATGGTAAAAGCTCCTGCCAAAAGCTTCGAAGAAGCGCTTCAGAGAATCCTTTTTATCAACCAGTTATTATGGCAGACGGGAAGCACTCTGGTTGGATTGGGAAGGCTGGATATGTTTCTGATGCCCTTTTATGAAAGGGATATGAATGCAGGAGCACTGACAGAAGAAAAAGCAGAGGAATTACTGGAAGAATTTATCCGATGTCTGCATGGATATTACTGGTATAAAAGCAGCGTGATGCTTGGGGATACCGGACAAGTAATGATTTTAGGCGGTTTAGATAAAGATGGAAATTACAGGTGCAATGCATTGACGTGGAAATTATTGAAACTGGTCAAGGGCTGTCAGTTATCAGATCCTAAAATTGTATTGCGCGTTAGTAAAAATATGCCCCCGGAGCTGATGCAGGAGGCTGTCCGCTGTATGATGACCGGAATCGGAAGCCCGCTATTGGCGAATGATGAGGTGATTATCCCAAAGCTTTTAGGTTTTGGAATAGATCCGGCGGATGCATATGCATATACGACGTCTGCATGCTGGGAACCCTTGATTGGCGGGAAAAGCAGTTCTATGAATAATGAGAATAGCCTGTCGTATATAACCGCCCTTCATAATCTGCTAATGGAAGAAAGATTAAATCGTTTTGGATCCTTTGAAGCATTCCTGGAGTGTTATTTGAAATATTTAAAGAGAGAGATAAAGAATATTAAGAGAAATCTTTTTATGCGGACATATCGCAGAAATACGCTTTACTCTATTTTTATAGACGGATGCAGGAGGAGCAAAAAAGATATTGTGGACGGCGGCGCCAAATACCATAATACCGGCATGACAACGGTCGGCCTGGGAAATACAGTCAATGCACTTTTGAATATCCAGAAATATGTATTTGATGAGAAACTTTATGATCTGGTAGATGTAAAAAAGATAAGCGCCTTTAATTTTCAAGGTTATCTTGATGTAGATAAGCTATTAAAAACAAATGCCCTGCAATACGGGAAAGATGAAACTGCTGTTATTTGTCTTACCAATAAGATCCTGCATTTTGTTACAGAGGAAACGAAAGATTTTCGGACTCCGATCGGAGGGAAATTAAAGTTCGGAGTGAGCAGCCCGTCCTATATTATAGATGGGAATCAGGCATCAGCATCATTTGACGGAAGAAAGGATGGCGAGCCTTTCATGGTTCACATATCAAATGAAAATCTTTCTTCTTATACAGAAATCATAAATTTCGCGGCAAGCCTTGACTATGGGGAAAACCGTTTTAATGGAAATGTGGTTGACTTTATGGTGAACCCGTCATTTATAGAACGGAATTTTGATAAGTTTGTATTATTATTACTTAGAGGGATTGAGGTGGGTTTTTTCCAGCTGCAGACGAATGTAATCAGCAGTGATATGCTGCTCGCGGCAAAGCGGGAGCCGCAGAAATTCCAGAATCTTATTGTCCGGGTATGGGGGTTCAGCGCGTATTTCACAGAACTTTCGGAAGATTATCAGAATGTATTAATTGAACGGGCTTTGCGAAATGAGGGAAAGATAGCATGAGCGTTATGATAACGAACATTCAGAGAATGTGCTTTGACGATGGCCCGGGGATACGAACCACCGTTTTTCTAAAAGGATGCAGCATTCATTGTCCATGGTGTTCTAATCCGGAGAATCTTAGCTTTGAAAAACAGGTCTGCAACGGGAATGAATACGGACAGAGTTATGAGCCGGAGGAGCTGGTACAGGTACTTAAAAAGGATCAGAAGTTTTGGGGGGATGACGGAGGCGTCACATTTTCCGGAGGAGAAGCATTGATGCAGACTCCTGGACTTGAGAAGGTCTGGGAGGTTCTGAAAAAAGAGCAGATCCATATTGCTGTAGAGTCTGCCTTATTTGTTCCGACGGATTATCTTCGGACTGCGATGAAATATATCGACTTTTTTTATATTGATGTTAAGATTCTTGACCCGGTTCAATGTAAGGCTGTGCTGGGGGGCGATATAGAACTGTATTTGAGAAATGTAGCGCTCCTGGCGGAAAATCATAGAAATATACATTTCAGAGTTCCCTGTTCTGAAAAATATGTACTGGAGAAAGAGAATGTAAAGTTATTGTATGATTTTTTTGAACAATATTCCTGGTATCCGATACAGATTTTTGCCTTGCATAATCTCGGTGAGAAAAAATATAGAGATTTAGGACTGGAGCCGCCAATTGTTAGAGATGTTTCAATGGAAACTCTGGAGGAACTGAGAGGAAGTTTGGAACAGAGAGGGTATCAGGCAGAAATTATTCAATTGTAGATGGAGTGGTAAAATGGATGAGAAAAAACAATTTCTTCAATATTTGCAGGAAAGAGATAATATATATTTGTACGGTGCGGGGGAAATAGCAAAAAGAATACTATTTTTCTGTAGAAGGAACAGTATTTTAATAAACGGGATTATTGTATCGGACAAGGGTGGGAATCCCAAAGAACTGGACGGAATCAGGATCTGGGCATGGAATGATGTAAGAGCAAATACGAAAATGACAGAATCTATGAATATCATCGTTTCCGTGGGAGCAGCTTTACAGAAAGAAATTCTGGATGTGCTTGCCGAATCAGGTGTCAAATCTATCTATTTTCTCTCTGTCAAGCTTCGGAAAGCACTGCAGCAAGAAGTTTGGAGGGAGAAATACTGCTGGAACCAGGGGGGATATATGCTTGTAACGGAGCATCCGAAAAGAGATGATTATGCTGGAATTATAGTAGAGGCATGCACTCACCGTCCTGTATTCCGAATTATGAAACAGGAGATAATGGAGATGCCTCCAGAGAGGAGGAAATTCTGCACATATGAAGCTTTTAAGCAGGACTATGGAGATATTGCATATCTGCCTCATGGAGATGCTATCGGGGTATCAGAACAATGTCTTAGAAAATGCAGGCTGGAAATATATATAGTGACAAGTCATTTAGATGAAATGAGACCAGAAGATATCAATATGGGGGGATATATTCCACTGCAGGTGGGAGCGGCGCTTACTTCATTGCGCAAAAACTGCCTTAGGGATAACACGGGAATACAGATATCTGATAAAAATGTAAATTATTGCGAATGTACCGGGCTGTATTGGATATGGAAGAATACTTCGGGACAGGATTATGTGGGATTGAGTCATTATCGGAGAAGGCTCATGATTGATGACAGCAGTGTAGATTATTTGCGGACAGCATCGGTAGATGTGGTAACTACGCTGCCAAACTTTGTAAAGAAGTCTATTAAAGAATTTTTCTGGCAGTATAATATTAGTCATTATGAATGGAAATTACTTAAGGAGAAGGTCTGTGCTTATCACCCGGATCTTCCGGACGTATTTGAAAGGTATGAAAACAGCAGCTTCTTTTTTCCATGTAATATATTTTTATGGAAAAGGGAATGGTTTGACCGTTATTGCGAATTTGCTTTTTCTGTTGCAGAAGAAATCGAGCAGGTTTTCGAAGAAAAAGGAATCTATAAAGAAGACCGTTACATGGGCTATCTGTTTGAAAATATGTCTTCGATATTTCTTATGTGGCATTGGGATGAGATGAATATTGCTTATTCAGAAATGGAGTGGATAGGATAAATGGTTCAATTAGCAGAACAATCAGAGAAATTAATACATGAGCTTCCCAAATCCCTGCTGGGCTGGTATGAGTTCAGGGCTGGCAGCAGGATCCTCTATGTAGGGCAGAAGGATTCTTACTCGGAAGTTCTGGAAAGACATGCCACCGAATTAACGTATGTATTGCCGGATCATATAATGGATCTGAACTGGCGCAGACAGTATAAAAAGAGTTTCGATTACTGTGTATGTGTGGGAACCTTGGAATATGAGAAGAACATAGCGGAGCTTCTTAAGATAATAAAGGAAGCGCTGAACCATTCCGGGGTCTGCCTGATCGGAATGAATAACCGCCTGGGGCTCCGTTACTTCTGCGGGGACAGGGAGCCATATACGAACCGCAGTTTTGACGGGGTTGAGGATTACAGAAGAGCTTATGTTAAAAAGGAAGACGCTTTTCAGGGACGGATGTACAGCCGTGAGGAAATAAGGAAGATGCTTGCTGATGCAGGTTGGGAAAAAGAGAAGTGTAAATTTTACTCGGTGCTGACAGACCTGAAAAATCCGTCTTTGATCTATGCGGAAGGTTCTATGCCCAAAGAGGAGCTGACGAACAGAGTTTTTCCTACTTACAATCATCCGGAGAGTGTTTTTTTAGAAGAAGAAACCTTGTATCAAAGTTTGATCGAGAATCATATGTTTCATCAGATGGCTAATGCATATCTGATCGAGTGCTCTGCGGATGGGAAATTGGCAGATGTGGCCAGCGTAACAGCTTCTATGGACCGGGGAAGGGAAAATGCATTACTTACAGTAATACACGGATCTGGCATAGTAGAGAAAAGGGCTGCTTATCCGGAAGGAGAAAAAAAATTAGGACAGCTGATCAGACATGCAGAGGCGTTGAAGACGCGCGGCCTGAAAGTAGTAGACGCTGAAATTAAGAATGGTATTTATCAGATGCCGTATGTTGAGGCGGAAACGGGTGCGCTTTATTTAAAAAAACTGCTGAAGAAGGATAAAGAGCAGTTTTTGGAAAAATTAGATCATTTCCGTGATCTGATCCTTCAGTCTTCTGAAATTATTAAGCCGGATAACGGTGATGGAAAAGGGGCTGTTCTGAAGGAATGTTACCTGGAGATGATGCCGTTAAACAGCTTTTATGCAGACGGGGATTTTCTCTTTTTTGACCAGGAGGATTCTGAGCCAGATTATCCTGCGAATGTGTTAATATACCGGATGATTATATCGCTATACGGTGGAAATGCTGAACTGCAAAAAATTATACCCATAGAAGAATTATTTAAACGCTATAACCTGCAGAAATATCTTGAAATCTGGAGAAAAATGGAATGGGAATATAGAAACAGGCTGTTAAATCAGGAGACGCTTCATATATACCATGAATCCTGCAGAAGGAACCCTGAGATCGTTAATGCAAACCGCCAGCGTATGAATTATTCGGAAGCGGAATATCAGCGATTATTTGTAGATATCTTCAAGGGTCTGGATGCCCGGAAGCTGATCCTGTTCGGGTCGGGAAAATTTGCGAAGCGCTTTATCGGAATGTACGGGAAGGATTATCCGGTCTATGCTGTGATAGATAATAACCAGAAGCAGTGGGGGCAGGAGATAGAAGGTATTCAGATCCAGTCTCCGGAACTTTTAGGGAAGATCCCGAAAGATGAATATAAAGTTATTATCTGTATTAAGAATTTCTTGTCTGTTACAAAGCAGCTGGATGTATTGGGGATAAAGAATTATAGTATTTTTGATTCCGGCAAAGCATATCCAGGCAGACGTACCCGTGCAGTGCAATGTGTGGATCATCAGAAGGATGCGCCGAAGAAATACCATATTGGTTATGTGGCGGGCGTTTTTGATATGTTTCATGTGGGACATGTAAATATTCTCCGCAGGGCAAAAGAGATGTGTGATTATCTGATCGTTGGAGTGGTTCCGGATGTGGATGTATACCGTCAGAAAGATAAGTATCCGGTTATCCCCTGCGAAGACCGTATTGAGATCCTGCGTTCCTGCAGATATGTGGATCAGGCAGAGGTGCTGCCAGACAATTATACGGGAATACGTGATGCATATAAGCTGTTTCAGTTTGACTGTATGTTTTCTGGAGACGATCATGGAGATAGTATATACTGGAGGGCGGACAAAGAGTTTTTGGAAAAGAATGGAGCAGATATTGTATTTTTTAATTATACGGAGAAGGTAAGTTCTACGAAGCTAAGAGAACAATTAAGCGGGCAAAATGCCCTTTAAAATAAAGGATTAAGAAATAAGAATACTGGGAAATGGAGTGTAAAAAATTGGAAATTGTATGTGCGCAATCTGGCATTGCCCCTATGGAATTGTCCGGGTTTGGTGTTCAGGATATTGCCAGGTCGGGTTTTGATCTGGTTACATTGGATATGAATCTGCTGTATCCGGCATCAGAATTTGATCATATCAGAAAGAAAGGCAGTATTAACAATAAAAAAAATATCCGGATATGGGAAGATCTTAAGCTTATGAGGGAAGAAATCCGTCTGGTACGGAAGAAATATGAGGAATGCGGTCTTAAGATCAAAACTGTCCGGGCTCCGTTTTTTCCCCGCGGTATAGAGATGTATCAGTTCCTGATGCAGGAGGATACAGAGCAGATGGAGCTGCTGAAGCTTCTAATGAGAATTAATACAGAATGCATCAATCTATGCAGAGAGCTTGACTGCCGCAGTATTGTAGTTCCTCCCGTCTGTTATCATGCCAGTGACGAAGCGGGTGGGAAATTAAATGAAAAATACTACCTTGCCTTAGCAGATGCTGCTATAGAAAATGATGTAATGGTTCTGATTGAGAATCAATATCTTGATTTTAACGGGCATTTAATCAGGGGCGCTTTTTCTGACAGCGTTAAAGCAGCGGGATTTATTGATAAGCTGAATGCAGATGTTGGAAAGGAAGTTTTCGGCTTTTGTCTTGATATAGGCGTTTGCAATTTATGCGGACAGGACATGCAGGAATACGTCCTGCCGTTTGGAAAGCGTATAAAGTCCATCATCGTCCGTGATTGCGACGGCCAGCATGATGACGCGCTCCTGCCTTTTACCTGTGTAAGCCGGAGGCGTTCCAAAACGGACTGGCTCAGCCTCATACGAGGGATCCGGGAAATCTCCTATGATGGGCAGCTTGTATTTGATATGGAGGATACGGCATCGGCGTTTCGGCCGCTGCTTATCCAGCCTTTGTTAAAGCTTGCCAAGACGGTTGCCGATTATTTTGCATGGCAGATAGGAATAGAGAACCGGCTTAAGAAATATAGCTCAGTCGTACTTTTTGGAGCAGGAAATATGTGCCGGGATTTTATGAAATGTTATGGAGGAAAATATCCGCCGCTGTTTACCTGCGATAATAATTCCAGCCGGTGGGGAGAGTACTTTTGCGGCCTGGAGATAAAGTCACCGGATGCACTTCGGACGCTTCCGGAAGACTGCGGTGTGTTTATATGTAACATTTATTATAATGAGATTGCAGTGCAGCTTAAAGATATAGGCGTGCGTAATATTGAATTTTTTAATAATGAATATATGCCGTCGTTTTACTTTGAAAATTTGGAGATGTGGAGAGATGATAAGGATCGGAGTACAGACAAAGGGAGTCATTGATGATATATCACCCGGAGAGGGATTTGGCCTGTTGAGAAGAGCTGGATTTTCGTGTGTGGATTTCAGTCTGAATGCTTACTTGACGAATATATCATTGTATCAGAATAGAAAAAATGATTTCTTTAACCAGACGGATGCAGAACTGGAGAGATATTTTGAGAAGCATAAATGCGCGGCAGAGGAAAATGACATCACGATCAGCCAGTTACATATGCCCTATCCTATGTATGTACCCAGGGGAGAACGTGAGCTGAATGATTATCTATGGAATACTGTCGCGCCCAAGAGCATGAAGATCTGTGCTTTTCTGAAGTGTCCTTATATTGTTATACACGGATTTAAGCTTCAGCATTTTCTTGGCTCGGAGGAGCTGGAATGGCAGGAGACGGAAAAATTTCTGGATTCGCTGGCGCCTGCGGCGAAAGAACTGGGAATTACTATGTGTATTGAGAATCTTTATACGGGTATCGCGGGACATCTGATGGAAGGACCCTGCTGTAATGCGGAAAAAGTAACGGAGCGGATCGACCGGTTTAATGAAAAACATCATGCTGAAATTTTAGGATTTTGCTTTGATACCGGCCATGCGAATCTGGTGGGGATTGATTTTGAAGATTTTATTACCACGCTAGGATCCAGGCTTAAAGTATTGCATATCCATGATAACGACGGGATAGCTGATCTTCATCAGATACCGTTTACATTTACAAAGACAAGGGAAAATAAAGCTTCAACGGATTGGGATGGTTTTATACGCGGGCTGCGCAATGTACATTTCGACAAGGTGCTGAGTTTTGAGACGGCGCCTGTGCTATCTTCTTTTCCCAAAGAAATGGAGGAAGATGTGCTGGGATTTATTGCAAAAACCGGGCAGTATTTTGCAGGAAAGTTATCGTAAGCGTCAAATATTCCTGGGGATTTTTTGATTCCCAGGAATATTTGACGCGTATGTGCATTATGGAATTATAATTTATTTACGGCCGCTAATATCCAGTCTACGCAATTATGCCAGGTTAATTCCCGTAGTACTTTTTCATAACCATTCTGAATGATCTGTTCGGCCCGGTCCGGATCGCCTAACAGCCCACGCGCAATCTCCGGCAGCAGTTCCAGATGTTTTAAATCGTACAAGGCAATATCCTGCCCGTCTGTGAAATGTTCATCCACCCATCTGCTGGAGTCAGTAAGGGGCAGGGAATGCTGTAATAATGTATTGAAGATCCGATCATGTGTACCGGATTTAAACCAGGGAAATACATTTAAATTGATTTTTGCATCGGCCATAGTGGTGAGGGT
>CAZGVY010000078.1:0-10305 GCA_964529215.1 uncultured Mordavella sp.
GGATTTAATCCAGATCGGTATACTCGTTGTCGCCCTTGCGAATTTGATTTATCAGGTTTACAAGGGAAAAAAATAGCCGCCACTACTGCAATAGTGACGGCAAACCCTTTTCAGAGGGTTTAAGTTATTGCTGTCTGGGTAGAGCCGCTGCTATGGCTTTCCCTTTTTATATATTCACTATAACACATAGGACAGAAAAATTCAAGGATCAAATTAGTATGAATTGTATCAAGTGTTAGTATAAAAAGGTAGGGCAGTATATGGACACTGCTGTTTATATGTTAACTTAGCGGATATGGATGGAGATAGGAGAAAGCAGATGGAAACAATCGGATTGGTCATGATCGTGAAAAATGAGAGCAGAAGCCTGCGGAAATGTCTTGCAAGGGTAAAGAAGCTTGTGGATGATATCTATATTACGGATACGGGTTCTTCGGACAATACGGTAAAGATAGCGGAAGAATTTGGAGCGCATGTCTCATACTTTGAATGGAAGAATGATTTTGCGGCGGCAAGAAATTATGCGCTGGAGCAATCTCCCTGCGACTGGAATCTGGTTCTGGATGCGGATGAATACCTGGTATCAGGAAAAAGAAGGGATATGGAGAAATTCATCAAGGCAGGCGGAAGAGTCGGAGCGATCCGGAGATATGACAGCTACCGGGAGGAAAACGGCGAGATCAGCCAGAGCTGTGTCTACGTCACAAGGCTGATTCCCAAGGGAGTATTCTACGAGGGCAAGATCCACGAACAGGTAATAAGCAGCTTTCCAATCGCGCCGCTTCCGCTGGTATTTGATCATGACGGATACCTGCAGGGCGGAAAAGCGGAGAGAAATCTGGAAATTCTTCTCGAGGAGCTTGAAGAAACTCCTGAGGATCCATATGTACTGTATCAGGCATCCCGGACGTTGTGGCTGATGAAGGAATATGAACGTGCAGATAAATATTTTGAACAGTTCTACAGGCTGGTTCCGGAACAGGGAACCGGATACCGGGTGGACGGAGTTATTTCTTATATTTATAACCTTCTTGAAGTGAAAAAGTATGACGAAGGATTTCGGCTGATAGAGGCAGAGAAAGAGCGGCTTGGAAAATATGCAGACTATCATTTTGTTTGTGGGACATTCTATACGCAGGCCATCTTCTCGGATGTACAGAGATATGCCGGATATCTCCCAGAGATTGAAAAGTCATACCGGCGGTGCCTGGAGATCGGAGAAGTGCCGGAGCATGAAGGTGTAAAAGGGTGCGGCTCTTTCAAGGCGGCTTATAATCTGGGTGTGTGGTTTGAGGTAAATGGAAAGAATCAGGAAGCGTTAAGGTATTACCGAATGGCGAAAAACCAGGGGTATCAGCCTGCGGGGGAGAGGATCAAGGTGCTGGGGAGATGAAACAAACTCGTTGAAAAATGCAGTTGAAAAAAGACTAGGAAAGCATTATAATATATTTAGCAAGAGAGCCGATGACTAGATACACCTAGCCGCTGGTAAATAATTACATAAGTAGCGCCTTATCTTACCAGGACGAGGGCGCTACTTTTTGCTTGATATGTAGACAACAAGTGTAATCACAGCGCAAAGCATTATTACAAATTGGAATAAATCCGGATATGTAATCATTAGCACCAGCCCCTTTCTTTAGTATCCAGCGGCTGGCGTAATCGCCCCATCGGCTCCCCTGATAAATATATTATATCTTCTTAGAAATTCTTTCTACCCGTTCGGGAAAAGTGGTTTATGTAATTCATTTGTTGTGTATTGTATCATTTAACAATATTTTTGTCTACTTCCATTTTGTTTTATGCTGTTTATCTTAAGTTATAAAAATAAAATACGATATATATGTAGGAGTATTAGCTTATCTGGCAGAGAGTATGGTATGCCTGGAAGGGGATACATACTTAAGCTAGAATAAGCTGTTTTTGGGAAATACGGCACAGTAGAATTTATTGATAGAGACAAGGGAGAACAGTAATATGAGCCGAGCAGTGAGGCAGCAGATGCTTTCTATGACAAGTACGCTGGAGAAGGCAAACCGGGCGCTTAAAGATGCGGTGATCCGGCAGCGGATCAATGAAAAAGGGATACTTCAGTTATTATCAGATTGTCAGGAGACGGCAATTATGATGGGCACGGAGATCGAGGATGTGTATGGTGAGGGGACGGACAGCGTGGCAAGGCTGGAGGATTACTGCGAGAGCCTGTATGAGATGACGCTGGCGCTTAAACATCCGGTAAAGCGCCGGGAGATGCAGGAGGTTCTGGGGAGTCATTTAAAGCAGATCCGGCGGGCGATCAGCGATGAGATCGAGGACAGGCTGGAGATTGTATTTCTGCCGTATAAGGCATCTATGTGGGATTCTTTGGAGAGTGTATGGATGGCAGCCAATGAGGATGAAGACTGTGACGCCTATGTGGTTCCGATCCCATATTATGATAAGGATCCGGACGGGGGTATCCGGGAGGCACATTACGAGATTGATGACTTTCCGCCTTATGTGCCGGTGACAGAGTATGAGGAGTATGATTTTTCAAAGAGGCATCCGGATATCATATTTATTCACAATCCGTATGATGATTGTAATTATGTGACAAGCATAGATCCGAGGTTTTATTCCGGAGAGTTGAAAAAGTATACAGATTGTCTGGTATATATACCTTATTATTCTACATCCGGGGGTATGAGTGAGGGGCAGGCTACATGCCCGGCTTATTATAATGCAGACTATATTATTATTCAGTCACCGAAATTCCGTAAGTTTTTTAATGCCGATCTTCCTGACGGAAAATTTCTTCCATTTGGTTCGCCCAAATTTGACCGGGTCATCAGGATGTGCAATGAGCCAAGGGACCTGCCGGAAGCCTGGGAGGATATGGCAAAGGGGAAGAAATTATATTTCTATAATACAAGTATCGGAGGAATGTTACAAAACACAGAGAATTTTTTAAAGAAGATGGAATATGTATTTCAGTGTTTTGAGGGAAGAAAGGATGCATGTCTTGTATGGAGGCCACATCCGCTTCTGGAGTCAACCTTTCAGTCAATGCGGGAAGAATATTATCCATTTTATATGGAATTGAAGCGAGTGTTTGTTGAAAACGGACTGGGTGTCTATGACGATACACCGGACATTACCCCTACAATTGCACTTTGTGATGCTTATATTGGGGATGCAGGAACATCGGTTACGTCCTTGTTTGGAATTGCGGGGAAGCCCATGTTTATATTGAATAATAATATTCATACAAAGCCGGAGGAGGATGACTGGAGGGGTGAGATTATTAAAGGTTATTCTTCGGATGGGAATGATGAGTGGCTGATCACCCAGGGAAATCACTTATATTACTCGCCGGATAATGATTATAACTATGAATATTACTGTAATCTGTCCGAATATGCCTATGGCGGTTATTATCTAAAAGTAATCTGTATCAATGGAAAAGCGTATGTATGCCCGGCAAACGCACAGGACATTCTTATTGTGGGTGATAAAAAAGTTGAAAAACGCGTCCGCCTGGAGCATTGTATGGAACAAGCGGGAGCATTTGCAGAGGCTGCCAATATTGGAGATACGCTATATCTGGTTCCGAATAAGTATCCTGCAATCGTGAAATTTGATACGGTCAGTGGGAAAGTGGAATATATCAGAGGCTATAACGACATATTTGCCAGGGATGTAAATGGAGAATGGAGGATCGGCGGAAGCTGCGCATGGAAGGATTCTCTGCTGCTTGCTTCCCCGGAAGATAATCATGTTTTGGAAATAAACAATAACAGTGGGGAGATAAAGGTATTAACTGTAAATACAAGCAGGCAGCAGGGCTGTCTTGCTATGATTTCTGATGGGACGGATGTATGGATGCTGCCGTATTCAAGTGATGTGATTGTCCGTTGGAATCCGGATACAGAAGAAGTACAGGAGTATTCCGGGGTTCCCGAAGGGTTTAGCTGTAAGAATAAGATATCCGGTGCAGTGTGTATGGAGCGTCCTTTTAGCAGAGCAGCCTTATGTGGAAAATACGTATATCTTCCGCCATACTGGGGGAATATGTATGTCCGCCTGAATCAGGAAACCGGAAAAATGGAAAAATGGGAGCCGCCATTTCCAGTAGTTGAAAAAGAAAAAAATGGGTATTATTATGTTACGGGGGTAAAAAGTTATTTTGTGTATCCAACGGCTAAGACAGGGGACGACAATTACTGGCTGTTTTCCACATATGACAGAAAATTGTATGATGTAAATCTGAGTACGGATGAGTATCAGGAGATTTCGATCGAATTCAATCCAGAGGATATCCGGGATTACGAACCGGGTTTTTGTGAGAATTCGGATTGGTTGATATATGCCTGTCAGGAGAATGCAATTAACACGCTTGACAGGTTCCTTGATGATGATATGATTGGAAATGCATTTGATAAGGATAGACAGATACGTGCTTATGGAAGTATTGCAGCCAATAATGACGGCACAAGCGGAGAAAAGGTATATCAATTTTTGAAAAGCAGAAATTGATCTGTGTGGAGGGACTATAATGATAAAGGTAATTACATATGGTACATTTGACCTGTTTCACGAGGGACATTACCGGCTGCTTCAGAGAGCAAAAGCATTGGGGGATTATCTGATTGTCGGCGTGACCACGGAGAGTTATGATAAGACCCGTGGAAAGCTTGGTATCATTGATCCTATTCTGACGCGTATTGAAAATGTAAAAAAAACAGGCTTTGCGGATGAGATCATCATCGAAGAGTCATCAGGACAGAAATTCAGTGATATTAAAAAATATGACATAGATATATTTACAGTGGGATCTGACTGGACAGGCGCTTTTGATTATCTGAAGGATTACTGTAAGGTCGTGTATCTGGAAAGGACAAAGGGCGTTTCCAGTACCATGCTTCGTGAGCAAAGGAAGCATATTCAGCGTATCGGTATTATTGGGACGGGAAGGATTGCGAACCGGTTCGTGCCGGAGGCAAAGCTTGTCAGCGGCGTCAGCACACAGGGGGTCTATAACCCCCATTATCAAAGCGCCAGAAAATTTGCTGAGAAATGGGAGATAGAAAGCTATGAAGAAATAGAAGATTTTTTAAATGCGGTTGATCTGGTATATATTGCATCGCCCCATGAGACGCATTATAAGTATATTAAAACTGCCTTAGAGCATGGAAAGCATATACTGTGTGAGAAACCGATGGTTCTGCAAAAGGAGCAGGCGGAAGAGGTATTCAGTTATGCGAAAGAGCAAGGTTTGATTCTCTTTGAGGGAATTAAGACGTCTTACTGCCCGGGATTTCAGAAGTTGCTGGGGATCGCCTGTAGTGGGATGATTGGCAGTATCCGGAATGTGGAAGCGTGTTTTACAAAGCTGGAAAGGCCGGACAGCAGAGAACTGACAGATACCGTATGTGGAGGAAGTTTTACAGAGCTGGGAAGCTATGTCATGCTGCCGATCTTAAAGCTTCTGGGAACAGATTATGAAAAGATAACCTTTGATTCCGTGAAAGGAGAAAACGGGCTGGATCTGTTCACCAGGGCAACGATGAAATACAAAACGGGACTTGCGACTGCGACCTGCGGCCTGGGGGTAAAGTCAGAGGGGCGTCTGTTGATTTCGGGGACGAAAGGATATATTGTAGCAGAGGCGCCATGGTGGAAAACGGCTTATTTTGAAGTGCATTACGAGGATGCCGGAAAGGTAGATAAATATTCGGAAACCTTTTTGGGCGACGGACTAAGATATGAGATCAGTGATCTGTTATCTCTTATTAACGGTACTGCGAAAAATGATTTTAAATTAACGCGGGGTGAGTCAATCGCACTGGCACGGATCATGGAGCAGTTTATAAACCCAAATAGGGATTGAGGCAAGTGATATGAAGATATGGGCGCATAGGGGATGCAGTCAGCGATATCCGGAAAACACGCTTCTTGCATTTGAGAAAGCAGCGGATATTAACGGACTTACAGGAATTGAACTGGATATTCAGCTGACAAAGGACGGGGAATTGGTTGTTATCCATGATGAACGGGTGGATAGAACGACGGAAGGGACAGGTTTTGTCCGGGACTTTACACTGGCTCAATTAGAAAAACTGCATATCTATGCAGATGACAATCCGACACAATCCATTCCTACCATGGACGAAGTATTTGAGCTGTTGGAAGCGCGAATGAAATCGGGACTTATGTTAAACATTGAACTGAAAAACAGTGTCTATCCATATGACGGCATGGAAGAGAAAATTGTTGAGATGGTACATAGACGAGGCTTGCAGAAATCGATCGTATATTCTACTTTCTATGCACGGTCACTGGAGAGATTAAAAGAGCTTGACCGCGACGCACAGCTTGGAATACTGGACAGCAAAGCCTCTGATTGTATGTATAAGATAAAAGGAGGCTGCGGAGCAGCTGCGCTGCATCCGTTTTGGAAAGGAATTGACCTGATGAAAGAACAGCTTGCGGGCTATAATGTGCGGGTATGGATGTCAGGACACTTGTATCCGGAAAAGCCAACAGGGACAAAGCTTGATTTTAGCCCGCTTGAGGAACAAGGGATAACAGATATTATATTGAACGAGCCGGAAGCATATTTGGGATAGCCTAAATATTTGCATCTAAGTATCCGATATAAAATGGTAATTAAGATGTATATTCGAAGGAGGATAAGTTATTGAATTATGCAATCGTTCTTGCCGCCGGTGTGGGGCAGCGTATGCGAAATGGGGGATTACCTAAACAATTTTTGAAACTGATGGGAAAGCCAATTATTATATATACGTTGGAAAAATTTGAACAGTGTGAGGATATTGACCAGATGGTCATAGTATGTCATGGTGGCTATATAGATTATATGCGGAATTTGCTCTCACTTTATCAGATCTGTAAAGTGGCAAAGGTTATTGTAGGGGGGAGCGATCGCCAGGGCAGTCTTGAACACGGACTAGAGGAAGTGGTAGAATTAGGAGGAAAGGAGAGTGATATTGTTGTAATCCATGATGGAGTCCGGCCTCTTGTAAGTTCTACAACCATTCGTGAAAATGTTCGAGTAGCCAAACAGTATGGCTGTGCAATGACAGTTCGTCCAGTCACAGAATCTGTTGTCATTACAAAAACAGAAAGGGCAGAAATGTCAGATTTTAAGGAAAGAGCAGACACATATTCCCTGACTGCGCCACAGACATTTCAAATTGGAAAGATTATGGAAGCTTATCAGAAGATGCAGAATCTGGAGCAGGGCGAGATGCCGCTTCTGGATGCGGCCATGGTGTATGCGAAAACGGGTGGGAATGTGCATCTGGTAAAAGAACAGGGGGCAAATATCAAGATTACGACTCCGGAGGATTTTTATTTCCTAAAAGCAATATTGGAATTGGAAGAAAATAAATACATATTTGGATTATAGGAGCAAGGTATGGTAGAGCAGAGAGATATTGATATTATCATGAGGAGCCCGAGTGACTGGGAATATTTTCGTAATAAGACTGTACTGATAACAGGAGCAACAGGGCGTCTGGGTATGTATATTGTGGAGGCAATCAATAAGGCCGATATTGATTGGAATCTGAATGTTACAGTTATTGTACTTGCGAGAAGCGCGGATAAATTGCAGAAGGTATTTGGAGAGTCACTGAAACTTCCGAATATTCATCCGTTAGTGCAGGATATTGAGGAGCCCATTCATTGGGATGGAGATATTCATTATATTTTCCACATAGCTGGAGCTGCAAGTCCACAGGATTTTACAAACTGGCCAGTCGATACTCTGTGGGGGCATGTACAGGGAACCAGAAATGTGCTGGAGCTTGCCCGGGAGAGAAAATCAGAGAAAGTCTTCTATGTGTCTACAGTTGAGACTTATGGAGAATGGAAGTCTGAGCAGGGAATCCGTGAGACGGATATGGGACCGATGCACTGTGACAATGCGAGAGCCTGCTATCCCGAGGCGAAAAGACTATGCGAGACTATGTTGGCAAGCTATGAGTCGCAGTATGGAATTCCATATGTAGGGGTGCGCCTCTGCCATACATTTGGCCCGGGAATATTATTGGACGATGGCAGGGCTTTTTCTGAGTTCATTCGTGACGTGATTGACGGAAAAGATATTATTTTACAGTCGGATGGCAGCGCAGAGCGAACATATACTTATGTAGCAGATGCCGTTGGTGGTATGTTTTTAGCATTTACGAAAGGTACACATCATTACTATAATATTGCGAATTTGAATAATCTGATCAGCATCCGGGATCTTGCAGAGCTGATTGCCAGCCTTGACCCGAGAAAAAAGGTTAAGGTAGTGTATGCAAATGAACAGGAGCAGAGGCTTAAGTACTTGCCGTTTAAATTGGGAATTATGAACGTGGATAGAATCGCGGAATTGGGATGGAGACCGCAGGTAGGCATTCGGGATGCATTTCGATATACACTGGAATCATTTCTGCAAAGAAGCTGAGAACCATGGGGATAGAAGTTATGAATCGGGAAAAAAGATACATTCAAAAGAGAATATGGAAAGCGAGAATACAGAGCATCGCGTTTTATGTATGTAGAATCTTCCCGATAAAAAAAAGAAAAATTGTTTTCTGCTGTATTGAGGGGACAACCGGATATAGCTGCAATCCCAAATATATTGCGGAGGAATTGATTCGGAGAAATAAAAAAGAACAGAATGACAGGAAGAAATATGAACTGGTCTGGCTGGTAAATGAAACAGCAAAGCAGTTTCCGAAAGAAATAAAGGTTGTTCGGAATAGCTTATGGAATCGGGCATATCAACTCAGTACAGGGCATTTTTGGATTGACAACAGCAGGAAACAGCTGGAAGTTAGAAAAAGAAAAGGACAGATCTATATTCAGACATGGCATGCGAAGCTGGGCTTTAAACCAACTTGTCTTGATAGAGGTGCTTCGTTTTCGGAAATTGCCTATTTGGTAAGCAAGCATGATTCGAATATGGTAGATTATTGGTTATCTAATTCCGATTGGTATGATAAAACCTTAAAGACCGGTTCGTTATATGAAGGAAAAACACTTAGAACCGGTTCGCCGAGATGCGATATTCTGGTACATGCCGCAGCAGATAAAGCTATTAAGCGGAAGATAAAATTGCAAATTTGCAAACAGTTAAATATATCTCTTGAAGAACGATTAAAAGAAACTGATATTAATCATATACATTTCATGATGTATGCACCTACATTCCGTGGAGGAAGTCAAGAGAGAAATCGAACGGTAGAGGTGGGAGATCATTTTCCTAATTATAAAATGCTCAAAGAGGCATTGGAAGAGAGGTTTGGTGGCAAATGGATGATCCTTCTCCGATTACATCCACAGTTAGTAGCAAGGCATCTGGATGGCGGTATGGATAATTTATCTATTATAGATGCCAGCCGTGCAGATGACATGTATGAGATTCTGGCAGGATGCGATGCATTTCTGACAGATTATTCCAGTGCAGCATTTGATGCGGCAGTTATGAGAATACCGGTTTTTCTCTACGCAGATGATTATGGGAAATATGTGAAAGAGAGAGGCAAGTTGTTGTGGAATTTGGAAGATGAGCGTTTTCCATTTGCTGTGGCAGAAAACAGTGAGGAGCTTAAAGAAAAAATAAAGAATTTTAAAACGGATAAATATTTGTATTTGTTGAAAGAATTAATGACTCATAGCGGAGTGGAAGAATGTGGAAATTCTGCCAAATATATTGTAAATATTTTGAGTAAAATGTGAGGTTAGAAAGTGGATTTATTATAAGACAAGTGGGGGTACATACGAAATGGAAAAGCACATATTTCCGTATAAGAGTGAATTGGAAATTCAGAAAAATATTGAGGCAATTCAAAACATATATGCGCATATTGTGGATGAAAAGTCCAGAGAAATTTATGTATATAGATTGTTATTAACTTTTACGGGGAATGTCAGGTATTTAAGAAAACTGAATTTAAGTACAGATGCAGGAAAAGAATTTGAAAAATTTTTGCTTAAGCAGAATAAAATTTATATCTATGGAGCTGGAATAAGAGGCAGGCGATTGGTGCAGATGTTCCCCGAAATGAAATGGGAAAGTTATATTGATATAAAGTCTCAGGGGTATGTAAATGGTTTGCCTATTTTAAAACCGAAGGAAATACGATTAGGAGAAGAAGATATTATTTTGATAACAAACCAAAATGGCTATGAAGAAATAAAGTCTGATTTGATGTCACTTGGGATAGAAAAGGATCAAATAATATGTATGAACGAATTTGAGATAAAAGCACAGGAAAATCAATATTTTGAAGAAAGATGTATTAAAAA
>CAZGVY010000079.1:0-10210 GCA_964529215.1 uncultured Mordavella sp.
CTACTCATATTTTGCAAGGATATCATCAATATCCTCTACCTTAAGACGTCCGTATACTTCATCATTAATGGTCATAACCGGCGCAAGCCCGCAGGCGCCGATACACCGGCATGCATCCAGCGAAAATCTTCCGTCCGCCGTACACTCGCCTCCGACGATCCCAAGCTTCTCCATCAGCTTATTGTAAATATCTCCTGAGCCCTTAACATAACATGCCGTACCAAGACAGACAGAAATCTGATATCTCCCCTTGGGACTTAAGTTAAACTGGGAATAAAATGTAGCGACTCCGTAAATCTTCTCCAGCGGTATACCCGTATGATCTGAAATCATCGTCTGCACTTCAATAGGAAGATATCCGTAAATATCCTGTGCTTTCTGCATAATCGGCATCAAAGCGCCCTTCTCATCCTTCAGCTCTTCAATAACGGCAAGCAGTGCTTTTTCCTGTTCTTCAGTTCCATGGAATGGAACAGTAGACTTTTTAGAAAGCATGTGATTACCTCCTTTTCCATAATCATATTATTTAATTCATATTTAACTTAGTAATTATCTTAACATATAAATTGTCTGATTTCTACAGTATTTTACAGGAATCTTCGTTAATTTTCACTCACTCATGTTATTTTTTCGTCATTTCATCCTGTCTTTTTATATAGACTATCCTTTCAAAATCCTGCCATTTCCACCCGCAGGATACTCTGACAGCAAAAAAAGTCCCTTCAAAGGTTAAATTAAGATGCTCTTCATCTTCATCCCAGGCCTTTGAAGGGGCTTTTTCATTCCCGTTCCCTGTTACAGCATTAACAACTGATCTTACTTATTGATTGATCTCCACGATCAGGTAATATCCTCTTTCGGTTTCTTCAATCTTCTGAATAATCCCTTCTCTCGACTTAATGCGCTCCATTGTTCTGTAAATACCGGACATCGCTATAGACGGTTCCACAAGATAAGTATATCTGCCTGCACTGGGGCTGCGCTCGCTGATCGTGACCTTCTGCCCTTCTTCCACCTGTCCCGGCCGCTCCATTTTAAATCGTTCCAGTCTCATGATCCATGCCTTTCTTTTTCATCATTTTATGAACATCGCATCCCCAAAGGAAAAGAAGCGGTATCTTTCTTCAATTGCCTTTTCATACGCCCTGAGCGTATGCTCCCGCCCGGCCAGCGCAGATACCAGCATGATCAGCGTAGATTCCGGAAGATGGAAATTGGTCAGCAGGCAGTCCAGTATTTTAAAAGAATATCCCGGATAGATAAAAATATCTGTCCATCCGCTGCATTCCTTAAGCCTTCCCTTTTCATCCGCCGCAGATTCAATGGTTCTGCAGCTTGTGGTTCCCACACAGATGACACGCTTCCCTCTGTCCTTTGTCCGGTTGACCGTCTCTGCCGCCTCCGGCGTGATCTGGTAAAATTCCGAATGCATATGATGTTCCCTGATATTATCTGCCTTTACCGGCCGGAATGTGCCAAGCCCCACATGTAGCGTGACTTTAGCGATCTCTACCCCCTTGCTTCTGATCCGGTCTAACAGTTCCGGAGTAAAATGAAGCCCGGCGGTAGGCGCCGCCGCCGAACCGGCATGTTTTGCATATACCGTCTGGTACCGGTTCTTGTCCTGCAGCTGATGAGTAATATAGGGCGGAAGCGGCATCTGTCCCAGTTTATCCAGGATTTCCTCAAAAATCCCGTCAAACTCAAAACGGATCAGGCGGTTGCCTTCTTCTGCGATCTCCAGGACCTCCCCGCGGAGCAGTCCGTCCCCGAAGCTGAGTCTCGCACCGGTCCTGGCCTTTCTTCCTGGCTTTACTAATGTCTCCCACACCTGATCCTGTTTTCTTTTCAAAAGCAGTACTTCAACTTTTCCTCCCGTGTCCTCCCTGACTCCGATCAGCCTTGCCGGAATAACCTTTGTGTCGTTTAGAACCAGGCAGTCGCCTGGTTCTAAATAATCTGTAATTTCTTTAAATGTATTTTGGGATATTTCTCCCGTATCTTTATCAAGTACCAGAAGCCTGGAACCAGAACGGTCTTTTAACGGATCCTGTGCGATCAGTTCTTCTGGTAATTCAAAATAAAAGTCCTGACGATTCATATGCTCTCCTATTTACGAAGCTCGATTCCCATTTCTTCCAGGCTCTTTAAAATTTTCCCCATTGCCTTTGAGACGTCTGCATCCTCCAGCGTTCTGTCTTTTGCGCGGAATACGATAGAATATGCGACAGATTTATATCCTTCCCTGATCTGTGATCCCTCATACAGATCGAACAATGTATAGCTTTCCAGATACGAGCCCCCGCGTTTCTCAATAATATCTTCAATCTGTCCAGCCATAATTTCTTTCGGCACTACCATACTGATATCCCGGGTTACCGCAGGGAATCTTGCAAGCCCCGTATATTTGCGGTCATAGGTTGCCCGGCTTACGATCTCCGGCATATCGATCACTGCAATATAAACTCTCTCACCGATACCATAATTATCTGCCACATCTGGATGAACCTCTCCTAAAAATCCCACCGTTACGCCGTCATAAATGATATCCGCCTGACGTCCCGGATGCAGGTAAGGCCTTCCTGCATCTGCCCGGTAGATTTCCTTCTTATGGAGCCCTGCCTTATCAAAAAATTCTTCCACAACTCCTTTCATATGAAAGAAATCCCCGTCTCCATACATTCCCAGGGTAAACTGCATCCGCTCTTCTGGCAATTCGGTCAGCGGAAGCTCCTTTGGCAGGTAAATATTGCCCAGCTCATACAGTTTTACGTTCTTATTCCTCCGGTTATAATTAACTGCCAGCGAAGCCAGCATTCCATTCAGGGACGTCGTCCTCATAATACTGTAGTCCTCTCCCAATGGGTTCATGATCTCTACTGCCTGACGGAGCTTGGAATCTTCCGGAAGCATTAATTTGTCAAATACCTTCGGGCTCTCGAAGGAATATGTCATGCCCTGGCTGAACCCGCAGAACTCTGCAATATCTCTTGCCGTCTCCTCAATACGGAGCTTATAGGACAGCTTCCCTGTCGTCGCTTCCCCCTTCGGCAGCGTCGTTGGAATATTATCATACCCGTAAAATCTGGCAATTTCTTCGGCCACATCTGCAAGACGCAGGATATCCTGGCGGAAGGTCGGAACGATGATCTCATTAGCCGCCTCATCGTATTCAAGCTCCACCAGCTTCAGATATCCCAGCATTTCCTCCTTGGAAATATCTGTGCCCAGAAGCAGGTTGATCTTATCCACATCCAGGGGAACCCGCACCGGCATCCGTTTCTTATCATACACATCTGCCATTCCGCCCACAGCTTCACCTGCTCCAAGTTCCTCTGCCAGCTGGCAGGCACGGTCAATAGCCGCCTGGGCATTTTCCGGATCAAGCCCTTTTTCAAATTTGCCCGAAGCATCTGTCCGAAGGCCGATTTTTTTCGCAGATTTCCGGATATTTGCCCCGTCAAAGCACGCCGACTCAAACAGCACCGTCTTCACGCTGTCAGTGATCATGGAATTTTCACCGCCCATAATTCCGGCAAGCCCTACCGGCTTCTCCCCGTCACAGATCATCAGGACGGTATCGTCCACTACTCTTTCCTCCCCGTCCAGGGTCACAAATTTCTCCCCTTTCTTTCCGCGGCGTACAATAATCTCCCGTCCCGCGATCGTATCCAGATCGTAGGCATGCATTGGCTGCCCGTATTCTTCCATCACATAGTTTGTAATATCAACCAGATTGTTGATCGGCCGGATACCTACGGATGCCAGCCGTCTCTGCATCCACTCCGGGGATGGGCCAATCTTAATATTCTTTACTACCCTGGCGGTATATCTAGGACAGAGATCCGGATCCTTAACCGTTACCCGGATATAATCATTCACATCTTCCCCATTACCAGCAGGCGTCACGACCGGAGGCCTGAATTCCTTCCGGAATGTTGCCGCCGCTTCTCTTGCAATGCCCACAACGCTGAAGCAGTCCACACGGTTAGAGGTAATCTCATATTCAAATACAATATCGTCAAGCCCCAGCGCCTTCACAGCGCTGCTTCCAACCTCTGCATCATTGCCAAAAATATAAATTCCCAATTCCGGCGCTTCCGGGTACATATCCCTGTTAGAGCCAAGTTCTTCGATCGAACACATCATCCCTTCACTCTTTACGCCCCGCAGTTTGCCCTTTTTAATCTTAATTCCTCCAGCCACGCGCTGTCCGGGTTCATGCCCGCCTGCCACGCGTCCGCCGTCCAGTACCACCGGAACCTTATCTCCCTCTTTCACATTTGTGGCTCCCGTAACGATCTGGATCGTCTCCGCGCCGACATTTACCTGGCATACGATCAGTTTATCCGCATCTGGATGTTTTTCAATCTTTTCTATCTGTCCAACAACAATCTTGTCCAGATCGGCATCCAGCTTTTCAAACCCCTCTACCTTCGTGCCAGACAATGTCATCGCATCCGTATATTCCTGGGCTGTCACATCCAGATCCGGCACATATGCTTTTATCCAAGATAATGAAGTATTCATTATTCTCTCCTTTCTTTATATTCACTCCGTTCGTGCTTCCTTCTGCTATATTTTCTTTTTCTGCTCCAGAATCCTGCCGCTTCGCTGCAGACGCATCCTCCGGATGCTCCTGATTCTCTCGCGCCGCTCGCACACAGAAGTAAATACTCACTCCGTTCGTGCTTCCTTCTGTTATATTCTCTTTTTCTGCTCCAGAATCCTGCCGCTTCGCTGCAGACGCATCCTCCGGATGCTCCTGATTCTCTCGCGCCGCTCGCACACAGAAGTAAATACTCACTCCGTTCGTGCTTCCTTCCGTTGTGTGCTCGCTAGAACTGTTTCAAAAATCTTATGTCGTTTTCGTAGAGCAGCCTCATGTCGTCAATTTCATATTTCAGAAGTGCAATACGCTCCAGGCCCACGCCAAATGCAAAGCCTGTGTATTCTTCCGGATCTATGCCGCACATCTCTAATACATGAGGATGTACCATTCCGCAGCCAAGGATCTCGATCCATCCGGTTCCCTTGCAGAAACGGCACCCTTTCCCGCCGCATTTGAAGCAGCTCACGTCTACCTCTGCACTTGGTTCTGTAAATGGGAAATGGTGAGGACGGAATTTCGTCTTTGTATCCTCTCCGAATAATTCCTTGGCAAATACTTCCAGCGTCCCTTTCAGATCGGCAAATGAAATATTTTTATCGATAACCAGTCCTTCGATCTGATGAAAGGATGGGGAATGTGTGGCATCCACTTCATCGGAACGGAAGACACGTCCTGGCGCGATCATACGGATCGGAAGTTTTCCCTTCTCCATCACACGGGCCTGAACCGGTGAAGTCTGGGTACGCAGCACAATATCTTTATTAATATAAAAGGTATCCTGTTCATCTTTTGCCGGATGATCCGCCGGGATATTCAGCTTCTCAAAATTATACAGATCATATTCTACCTCCGGTCCTTCCACCACTTCGTAACCCATACCGATAAATATACGTTCTACTTCTTCCAATGCAATGGTATTCGGATGCCGGTGTCCCACCATATTCTTTTTAGCAGGAAGTGTAACATCGATAACCTCCTGCTTCATTTTTTCCTCCCGGATCGCCCGTTCCATTTTTCTTTTGCTTTCTTCCAGAAGCTTTTCAATCGCAGTCCGTGTCTCGTTCACCATCTGCCCAACTTTCGGGCGTTCTTCCGGAGCAACATCTTTCATTGCTTTCAGTACCGCCGTCAGTTCTCCCTTCTTTCCAAGGAATCTGATACGGACATCATTTAATTTTTCCGGCATATCAGCTGCCTGAATTGCATTCAGCGCCTCGGTACGGATATTTTCCAGTCTCTCTTTCATCGTCCTTCTCCTTTTTTGTTGTCATTCATGATTTATATGAGAACAAAGCTGGCAAATACGCATCGCCAGGCTTTCCTGCAGAATAAAAAAACGCCCCTGAAAAGGGACGAAAAATATCTCGCGGTACCACCCTGATTCCTGTACTGTGACAGGCTCTTAAGCTCCGTATAACGCACGGCTGCGGCATACCCTACTCTCATCAGGATTTCAAATATGCAGCTTACGTGGGAAATTCGGTCACTGCCTGAACCCAGGGAAACTTACAGCCTGGCGGTCTCCCCTCTCTGGCGGAAAGCAGCTCTCTACTTACACGCTCATCGCTTTTGCTTCTGCTATTCTAAATCACACAAGTTATTGTATCACAAGAATCCATATTGTCAAGCCAATCTGCTGCAAATCTTTACATCTTTGCAAAACGGATGATCCAGGTAATCATTCATTGCCAGTGTGCCCCTGCTTACTTACCTTCCGCCCAGGTCTTTTCCCGTAAACAGTTTACTGTGCAGATATACGTTCGCCTCTGCGCCGAGTAAGATACAATACATACTGAAATACAGCCAGAGCATGATCAGCACGATCGTAGTCAGGCTCCCATACATATTGGAAAAGCCTTTAAAAATATCAAGATACATAGAGAACACCCAGGAAATCACCATCCATCCAATTGCTGTAAAAACCGAACCCGGAATCTGTTTGCGGAACCAGTCCGTCCGGTTTGGCAGGAATTTATATATAAGCAGGGAGAATCCCATAAGCGCCAGCGGCGTTACGACCGTGCGCAATTCAATCAATTTATCCGCCACAGGTTTAAGAGCCGGTATATGAGAGGTTGCAAAGATATTAATAGAATTGCCAAACACTGACATGACCAGCAGAAGCAGGATCATGACTACGAACAGCACCGTATACAGGGTTGCCCGGATCCGGAGATAGATATAATTACGGGTCTCTGGACATCCGTAAATGGAATTAAGTCCGGTAGATATGGAAAGCACGCCTTTCCCCGCTGACCAGAGCGCTACAATGATCGTAACCGGAATCACTGTACCGGACTGATTGTACACCTGATTGACGATCGATGTGATCAGGGAATCTACAGTGGAAGGAAACACCTGGACTACAGCCGTCATCACATCTGCTTTTGTCACCGGCGTATACTGTACCATGGTAAGCAGAAGCAGGATAATAGGAATCAGAGACAGCATAAAGAAATATGCGGCCTGCGCCGCATAAGCGCCCACATGGTGGCCTGAAATATCTTCCGACAGCTTCATCGCCTTTTGTATCAGTCTCTTTGCCATAGCACTCTTATTCCTCCGTATTTTATGGCAATCATACCACTTTCATCCTTTTTATTCAAGTTATAGATGTCCCGTTTTTATCCCACTGTTACGCCTGGATAAAACAATTCCAGGATCTCCTTATAAGTCTTTCCATCCTTCGCCATCTCATTCGCGCCATTCTGACTCATCCCTATTCCATGCCCATATCCTCCGCCTTCGATGATATACAGGTTATCCTGTTTTGTTATTGTAAAAAAAGCGCTGGGAAGCAGCTGCTGGCTCTCTATCACAGAACCATCATTTTTGGCGATCGTATATCCCGGGCCTCCAAGAGCTGTACGGATCTTATTTTCTGTTTCCACCGTAACAGTGCCTCCCGTTCCCACGGCTGTAAGCTCCAGCGCAACATCCCCCGGCCCGCGTTTTGTTACCTCCACACGCTCCAATACACCCAGATCCTTATTGGCATATGTTCCAAGCAGACCCGCCATTGTCTCTGCAGAAATCTCAGCACGCCAGTGATACCAGGGCAGCTCTTTTTCATAATCGCCATCATCCCCCTGCACCTGTATGCTCTGAAGATATGCGTTCCCCTCGTTTGGCGCATTCCCCCATGCTTCCATATCTGTTGTCCTGCCGCAGGACGTAGAATAATAATATGTAGTGGCTATCGTTCCATGATACCATACCACCTGGCCTGCTGTCTCTTCCACTGCCTGACTTGTGCTCTCCGCCGTATAACTATTATTATACACCTGAAACTCTGTACTGTCATTTATATGGGCCTCGTACTGGGGATAGGCAAATTCCCCCATCTGCCTGCCCGCATAGCTCCTCGCGCAAACCGCCTGCGCCTTCAGCGCCTCTATCTCATAGGAGGAAGGCATCTCACTGGGAACCACCTTGCACAGATACTGTTCCAGCGGAAGTTCATTGACAATTGCCATTCCTTCCTCTCCGGACCAGACTTCTATCGTGCCTCCATAAGAAGGGATCCCGCATCCCCGCTCAATACTTTCAACCCTTATCTCCTCCTGCCCGTTTAGAGGTTGTACAACCACCTTACCTCCGGCAAATCTGGGGTCGTCAGGCCCCATGGTAAGGATACCTTCCTTCCATTCCTCCTCACAGTCTCCATAGGTAAGCAAAAGCCCGCTATCAGCCGCAAGGCTGACAGAACTGTGCAGGAAGTTTCCATATCCCGACGTCATCAGAAGTACCCTGATATTTCCTTCCGGAAGTGTTCCGGCTTCGCCCTTTCCTCCAATACCACCCTTAAGATCCAGCTGGCTCTCCGTATTTCCTTCCAGCTTCTCCGGGCTGCCCGTCAGCCGTATTACAAAAAAAATTACGCAAAGCATGCCCAGTATCCCTAATATGCACACAATATTTCTGTTTTTTTTCTTCACTTCCCGTACCTCTTGTCCCTGATTTCTTTTCCATTGTATGCCTGTCTTTGTCAAATGATGCCATAATCGTAAAAAGGACGGCCTTACGGCCGTCCTTTCATCTTTAGTACTTCCCCAAAATGCCGGTTCCTGTATTTTGACTCCTAGCCACAGCTAGGTGGGTGTCCGCATCCGCTTTTCTGCCTTCCCCTGCGCATATCGGAGGCCTGGCATATTACGGAGATATAAGAGTCCCGTTTAAAGTTTTGTAGGTTCAAAATTACAGAAGTTGTCGTGCATTCCAGGTTGTTGGTCTTATTATACCCCAATATCATGCATTTTTCCACTATTTTAGTAAAAAATAGAATAAATTTTTGACGGACGCAAAATAAGGAAAGCGTATATAACAATCCCCAGCATCCTTCAAGCACTTATTTGCTGGATGCAAAATATTCGCGGACCAGTTTCACTATAACTCCTGAGAGCAGGAAGAGGGCAATCAAGTTCGGGATCGCCATCAGGCCATTACAGGTATCGGAAATACCCCATACCAGACCCAGATCGATCGTTGCACCTACAATTGCAACCAGGGCATATACTACGTAAAATGGTTTTACGATCCTTGTTCCAAACACGAACTCAATACAGCGCGCTCCGTACAGCCCCCATCCAAGGATGGTAGAGAACGCGAAACAGCACATGGCGATTGCCGTGAAGATCGATACCCAGCCTCCGTATGTTGTAATAAAACCGGAAATAGTCAGCTCAGCACCGGCTGCTTCTCCATAGGTAATGCTAACGCCGCTGCAAAGGATAACCAGCGCTGTCAGCGTACATACCACGATAGTATCTGCAAATACTTCAAAGATTCCGTACAGGCCCTGCTTCACCGGCTGATCCGTATCTGCACAGGAATGTGCGATAGAACCAGTACCAATACCAGCCTCGTTAGAGAAGATACCACGGGATACTCCCCGTCTCATACTGATAAAAAGGCTTCCTACAACGCCGCCGGTAAATGCTGACGGGTTAAATGCCCCGACAAAAATAGACTCGAATACTGCCGGAACTGCACCTGCGTGCAGGATCACTACGCCAAGTGCCAGCACAATATAAAATACTGCCATAAGCGGAACCAGCCTCTCTGTAACACTTCCGATCCGCTTCACGCCGCCCAGGAGAACGACTGCAACCAGAATAGCGATCACAATACCGATACACAGGTTCACAAATCCAAGTCCTCCGCTTTCTGCAACACCATAATTTATCAGCGCAGAGTCAATGGATGCAACGATCGTATTTACCTGAGTTGCATTACCGGTTCCCATTACAGTCAGAGTTCCAAGAACCGCATAAACACACGCCATCCAGTACCAGTTCTTCCCAAGACCATTCTTAATATAGTACATCGGGCCTCCGACATAATCTCCCACTTTGTTTTTCTCACGGAAATGCACGGCCAGCGTTACCTCTGAGAATTTGGTACACATTCCGAGAAGCGCGGAAACCCACATCCAGAATACGGCTCCCGGCCCGCCGATCGCAATTGCTCCTGCAACGCCGGCGATATTTCCGGTACCGATCGTAGCTGCCAGCGCAGTACACACTGCCTGGAACGGAGTGATCGCTCCTTCTTTTGCCTCCTGCTTCTGGAATATTTTACCAATGGTATGCTTTAACG
>CAZGVY010000080.1:0-10036 GCA_964529215.1 uncultured Mordavella sp.
ACCTTAAGCTATCGGACGGAGATTTTGATTTTGACCTTCCGGAGGAAGTGACGATTACGGCGGATGTGAAGAATGCATCGGTGGGACCAACGATCACTATGGCAACTACGGATTTCCTTCAGGATCTGGATTTTGACGAGATGGACAGCTTTGATGACCTGAATGGTTCCATTGAGAGCCTAAAGAGTGCAACCAATCAGCTGGTAGACGGCTCCAGAGAAGCTGCCGACGGGGCGGGGACGCTGAAAGATGGCGTTGATACATTGAATAGTAAATCTGGCGATCTGATCGCAGGGGTTCAGAAGCTGAATACCGGAATTTCCAGCTATACCCAGGGGATTCAGGATCTGGCGGACGCGGTGAATGAGAATCATATGGCGGAGGCCAGCGCACAGCTTGCCAGCGGTTCACAGGCTGTTCAGACTGGCGTAAATGGAGTGGAAACAATTCTTACTACAGGTAATATTATGCAAAAACCGGTTCGGACGACCAGCCAGATCAATAATCAGGCGGCAGATATCAGCAATTCCCTGGCGGATCTGCAGAATACGATTGAGAACATCTCTGCACAGGCTCAGATTGTGAACGAAGGAACGCCGGAGGTTCAATGTCATGATGAGGCAGGCCTGGAAGGGTATCTGGTATCTCTTGGTGTAGAGGAAGGCGCCGCCAGCGGAGCGGCCGCTCAGATCCGGCAGTATTTTTCTGCAAGCCCGGCAGGCACGGTGGCTGCCGCGGAGGTGACAGGAGAGAAGGCTCAGGCATTGGCAGAGGTGCAATCTATTCAAGGTATGGCAAGTAACCTTCAGTCAGATGCCGGGGTTGCGGCCAGTCAGACAAGGGATGCACAGGTTACATTGGAAGGGATATTCTATGGGAATGGAACTCCGCAGAATCCAGGCCTGCTATATGCCAGCAATATGGTCGCCAGTGGAACAGCACAATTAAACGCCGGTGTTCAGGGAGTATGCGACAATATCAATAAGCTGCAAAGCTATAATGACGAGATCCGGGGCGGCGTATCCCAGCTGCTGCAGGGCGGCAGCCAGCTTACAGACGGAGTAGGCCAGCTTGCAGACGGAGCCAGTGCGCTTGCAGACGGCAACCAGGCTCTTGCGGATGGAATGGCTGAGTATAAGACCGAAGCGATCGATCAGCTGACGGATCTGTTTGACGGAGACATTTCCAAGGCAAAGAACCGGCTGAGGGCGATGACGGATCTTGGAAAAGAATATCAGTCCTTCGGAGGAATTTCTTCTGACATGAGCGGAAGTACCAAGTTCATCATTGAGACGGAGGGAGTCGCAGAGTAGCAGCGCTGTCTGACGGATCAATGCACTGATATTGCCTGTAGGCGGTAAGAAGTAAGTAAGAAAAGGACGAAAAACCGGGAAACAGTAGTTGGTTTCCCGGTTTTTTGTTATACTGGAAAAAAGGATCGTTTTACCTTCTGCAGGTTAGAAGCAGGGAAAGGACAGGTGCGGATGGAAGCATATACAGGTTTTGCCGGGGTATATGACCGGTTTATGGATAATGTACCTTATGAGGAATGGGTAGGATATCTGTGCGGTATTCTGGGGGAATATGGGATATCAGAAGGGCTGGCGCTGGATCTGGGGTGCGGTACCGGAAGTATTACGGAGGGGCTGGCGGCGGCGGGATACGATATGATCGGCGTTGATGTGTCGCCGGAGATGCTGGAGATTGCCATGGATAAGAAGGAACAGAGCGGCTATGACATCCTGTATCTTCTTCAGGATATGCGGGAATTTGAACTGTACGGGACCGTACGGGCAGTGATATGCGCCTGCGACAGTGTGAATTATATCATGAACTTAGAAGAACTGGAGCATGTCTTTGCCCTGGTAAATAATTATCTGGATCCGTCCGGGATCTTTGTCTTTGATTTTAATACGGAATACAAATTCCGGGAACTTCTGGGGGATCAGACCTTTGCAGAAGACAGAGAGGAGGCAAGCTTCATCTGGGATAATTATTATGATGAAGAAACGGGGATCAATGAATATGAACTGACGCTTTTTATCCGGGAGGAGGACGGGCGTTATGGGAAATATCAGGAGACGCATTTTCAGAGGTCTTATACACTGGATGAGATCAGGGATTCCCTGCGTCGGGCGGGGATGGAATTTGTGGCTGCTTATGACGGATATACCAAAGAACCGCCCCGCCCGGAGAGTGAACGGATCTGCGTGGTGGCCAGAGAACAGGGGAAGGACAGAAGTATTTGTACTTTTGGGGAAAAAGAGCTATAATAGGGTACAAGCGTCAAACTATCTTTTGGAAATAAGGGATCAGGAAAGGAATCATAACAGATGGAGGATTATATAGTAAGAGCAGTGGCGGCGGACGGACAGATCCGCGCATTTGCGGCTTATACAAGGAAGACTGTGGAGGAGGCAAGAGAGCGCCATAACACCAGTCCTACGGCTACTGTGGCGCTGGGGCAGCTGATGACGGCCGGGACTATGATGGGGGCAATGATGAAGAATGATACCGATATCCTTACGCTTCAGATACGCGGGGACGGCCCCATCGGAGGTATTACGGTTACCGCCGACAATCAGGGAAACGTAAAGGGCTATGTGTTCCATCCGGAAGTGTCTGTTCCGGCAAAAAACGGAAAGATCAATGTGGCGGATGCTCTGGGTATCGGCATCCTGAATGTCATTAAGGATATGGGGCTTAAGGAGCCATATGTAGGGCAGACAATTTTGGAAACCAGTGAGATCGCGCAGGATCTGACCTATTATTATATGAATTCCGAACAGATCCCGTCTTCGGTAGGCCTTGGCGTGCTGATGGATAAGGATAATACGGTCCGGTGCGCAGGCGGTTTCATCATACAGCTGATGCCATTTGCGGAGGATGCAGTTATCGATAAGCTGGAAGAGAACCTGAAAACAGTGACTTCTGTGACAGAACTGCTGGAGGAAGTATGTACGCCGGAAGCAATGCTGGAGCGGCTGCTTGGCAATCTGGGGCTTGAGATCACAGATACGCTTCCAACGCAGTTTTTCTGTAACTGCTCGAAGGAACGGGTAGAGAAGGCCGTAGTCAGCATTGGAAGAAAAGAGATCCAGGAAATGATCGATGAGGGAGAAGATATTGAGGTGAAATGTCATTTCTGCAACACAGCATACCAGTATACCATTGCGGAGCTGCAGGATATTCTGGAGAGAAGCAGCACTGCCGGTTAAAATAGATTTTGACAGATAGGGAGGATGAGGAAGATATGAAGCAGGGATTTGTGAAGGTGGCGGCAGCGACGCCGGATATCCGGGTGGCGGATGTGGCGTATAATAAGGAACAGATCTGCAGGATGATCGGTGAGGCAGTGGCTTCGGGAGCGAAGATTGTGGCTTTTCCCGAACTGTGTATTACCGGATACACCTGTGGGGATCTGTTTACCCAGGAAGCGCTTCTTACACATGCAAGAGAAGCATTATTTGAGATTGCGGCATATACGGAGAAGAAGGATGCCCTGTTTTTTGTGGGGGTCCCGCTATCCGTGGACGGGGAGCTGTATAATGTGGCGGCGGCCTTGAACAGAGGACGGATATTGGGGCTGGTCACCAAGACATTTTTACCGAATTATGGGGAATTTTATGAGATGAGACAGTTCAGGGAGGGGCCGGAGACTGCCAGGGCAATCCTGTTTGGCGGCGAAAGGATCCCCTTTGGGCCGCAGATTATTTTTGAAGCTGAAAAAATGGAGAATCTGGTGGTGTCGGCAGAGATCTGCGAGGATGTATGGTCGCCGGTTCCTCCAAGTATCCGGGCTGCAAGAGAGGGGGCTACCGTTATCGTCAATTGTTCTGCAAGCGACGAAACGATTGGTAAGGATACCTACAGGGAAAGCCTGATCGGAGGCCAGTCGGCAAGACTGATCGCCGGATACATCTATGCTAATGCGGGGGAAGGCGAATCGACGACAGACCTGGTTTTTGGCGGCCATAATATGATTGCAGAGAATGGAACCATCCTTGCGGTAAGCGGGAGATTTGAAAATGGTATTATCTATTCAGAACTGGATGTAAACCGGCTGGCCAGTGAGCGGAGGAAAAATACTACCTTTAAAATGGCGGATGACAGAAGGCTGATGAGGACGGTGTTTGAGGTTAGCGTCACGGAAACGGAACTCACCAGGGAATTTAGTTCCCGTCCGTTTGTGCCGCAAAGGGAAGCGGAACGGGCAAAGCGGTGTGAGGAGATCCTGACGGTCCAGGCGATGGGGCTGAAGAAAAGACTGATGCATACACATGCAAAAAGCGCTGTGGTAGGGATTTCCGGAGGATTGGATTCAACTCTGGCACTTTTGGTGACTGCGAAGGCCTTTGATGCCCTCGGAATGGACAGGAAACAGATCCTTGCGGTGACGATGCCCTGTTTTGGAACGACGGACCGGACCTATAACAATGCATGTAAGATGTCTCTTTCACTTGGAGCGTCACTTAAAGAGGTACCGGTTAAGGATGCAGTGCTGCAGCATTTTAAGGATATCGGGCATGATCCCGAGGATCACAGTGTGACGTATGAGAACAGCCAGGCCAGGGAACGGACTCAGGTGATCATGGATATTGCCAATGAGCTTGGCGGCCTGGTGATCGGCACAGGAGATATGTCAGAGCTTGCGCTTGGGTGGGCAACCTATAATGGCGACCATATGTCCATGTATGGTGTAAATGCCTCTGTCCCCAAGACGCTGGTACGGCATCTGGTGCATTATTATGCAGATACAACGGAGGATGAGGAATTGAAAGCTGTTTTATATGACGTGCTGGATACGCCTGTGAGTCCCGAGCTCCTCCCGCCGAAAGATGGAGAGATCGCACAGAAAACGGAGGATCTGGTAGGCCCCTATGAGCTGCATGACTTCTTCTTATATTATTTCCTGCGGTTTGGGTATGCGCCCAGTAAGATTTACCGTATTGCCCAGTATGCGTTTGCCGGAGAATACGAGGATGCGGTGATCGGGAAATGGCTCCGCACATTCTGCCGGAGATTTTTCAGCCAGCAGTTTAAGCGTTCCTGCCTCCCGGACGGGCCAAAGGTAGGTACGGTTGCACTGTCGCCGAGGGGCGACTGGCGGATGCCAAGCGATGCCTGTGTAGCAAGCTGGATGCGGGATCTTGAAGCCGCAGTGCAGGGATATATTTTATAAATACAGCATAGAATAATTTGTTAAAAAAGGAGAGAACGATATGGGAAAATTAGCGGACCGTGCAGTGAGCAAATTTGCTGATGACAGGTATAACTGCTGCCAGGCGGTGATCTGCGCCTGTTGTGAGGAATACGGGGTAAAGGAACTGGATGCGTTTAAGATGACAGAGGGATTTGGCGCGGGAATGGGAGGCCTTGGGGATACCTGCGGGGCGGTGACCGGGATGTTTCTTTCCCTGAGCCTTGCCAACAGCGCCGGAGATATGTCGAAGCCGAAGGAAACGAAAATGGATACTTATAAGAAGATCCGCGAGGCGGCGGCAGCATTTAAGGAGAAGCATGAGTGTGAATCCCTGTATTGCAGGGATATTCCCAAAGAAAAGGGCTCCCAGCCGCTTCCAAGCTGTATCAGGTGCGTGAGGGATGCGGCGGAAATCCTGGAAAAGATGCTGGAATTATGATCATAAAAATAAGCTCAGGGCGTTCCTGAGCTTATTTTATGGATAAAACTCCGTCTATTCTCCTGCAGCCATACGGTATACAGCCAGCATATCTTCTTCATTTAACAGTTTTGCAGAGCCCTTGGGGCCTCCTGTTGCGAGAATACACATATGAGCCATGGTCTTCATCTCATCTTCGGTAGGATGGATGCCAAGCTCTTTCATATTGACAGGCATATCAATGCTCCGGTAAAAATCTTCCATGGCTTCGATACCCTTCAATGCGACGGCTTCCTGTGAACCTTCGTCTGGAACCTGCATTACATTTTTTGCAAAGCGGTAGAACCTGTGGGTACAGTCCTTTAATACATACCGCGCCCAGCTGCCCCAGACAGCAGCCAGTCCCGCGCCGTGAGCTACATCGAACATGCCGCCCATTTCATGCTCCAGCATATGTGTGACAAAATCGCCTCCGTCGTTGCCGCAGCCGGTCAGTCCGTTGTGAGACAGGCTTCCCGCCCACATCACTTCTGCACGTGCATCGTAGTTTTGCGGGTCGTCCTTGAGAATGACCGCATTCTTTATAACGGTGCGCATCAGCGCTTCGGCTATGCTGTCGGTCAGTTCCATATTGCCGCCGTTTGTAAAATAGCGTTCCATCGTATGCATCAGAATGTCCGTGCAGCCACAGGCAGTCTGGTATGCGGGCAGCGTCATGGTCAGTTCCGGATTCATAATTGCAAAAACAGGGCGGGAAATATCGTCGTCATAGGCTCTTTTTACCATGCCTTCATCCTTTGTGATCACACAGCTGTTGCTCATCTCACTTCCGGCTGCCGCGATCGTAAGGACAACGCCGAGCGGCAGGCAGGACTTGGCCTGGCGTGTATGCTCATAGTAATCCCACACGTCGCCTTCGTTAGAAACGCCGTATCCGATCGCTTTCGCAGAGTCGATCACGCTTCCGCCGCCAACGGCAAGAATAAAATCAACGCCTTCTTTCTGACAGAGTCGGATGCCTTCGTAGACAAGAGACAGTCTTGGATTCGGTACAACTCCGCCCAGCTCAACGTAAGCAATGCCCTGTTTCTCCAGAGAATCCTTCAGCCTTCCAAGCAGGCCGGAACGGATGGCGCTTCCGCCGCCGTAATGAAGAAGTACTTTTTTAGCCGCCGTATCTTTTACAAGTTCTCCAGCCTGGTTTTCTGTACCTTTTCCAAAAATAACCTTTGTAGGGGTGTAGTAATTAAAATTAAACATAAATATCCTGCCTTTCTTAGTAATCATTCATGACGAGGGGCATAAGCTTTCTGCCCCTGCCGCCTGCGGATCGTCCCGCATATGAGGGGATGCATGATTTATGGGTGCCGGGGGGAATCATGACCAGGCACCCATAACTTGGTTTTGTGTAATTATAGCTTGATGTTTTTAAATAAGTCTCCCAGGCTGGTTCCGATACTCTCGGCCTTGGGAATGTGTACCTTTTCAGGCACGTCTTCTGTCTTTTCTTCCAGTGCTTTCATGCTGAGACTGATCTTGCCGTCTTTGATACCGATGACTTTTACCTCAACTTCGTCTCCCTTTTTCAGCACATCGGAGGGGTATTTTACCCGTTTGCTGCTGATCTGGGATACATGGACGAGCCCGGAGAGACCGTCGTCCAGACGGATAAATGCGCCGTAATTCTGGAGGCTGTCAACAACGCCTTTCATAACGCTCCCTACCTGGACAGCGGCGATCTTAGCCTCTTTTTCTTCGCGTTCCTTCTCCTTCAGAATCTCGCGCGCGGAGAGTACAAGGCGGTTATCGGCCTGATTGACGTCAATGACTATAACCTCCATCTCTTTCAGAAGGTAATCTTCCAGATTCTCGATGTAAGACAGAGATAACCTGGAAGCAGGGATAAATCCACGCAATCCCTCAACCATGGCAATGGCGCCGCCATTGACGATACCTTCGATCTTGATCGGAAGCCTGGTCTTTTTGTCCATATAGTCCTTTACTACATTCCATGGATCCGCATCGTCAAAATGCTCCTCGTAGTCTGCCATGGATTCAGCCGGTTCCTCCTTTTGAGAGGCATCTTCTGGTAATGCGGCCTCTGTTGTCCCCTGTAATAATTCTTCACTCATAATACTTTATCCTTTCTCGTACAATCCTGTTGAGAGTAGTATAACATAGAGATGAACTTTATTCAAAGAAAATATGAAGAAGTGAAAAAATCAATTGACGAAAAGAGAAAAAAATGGCACTCTTAGTATAAGAGGATAATATTGTATAGCGGAGCCCGGAAGGGGCGGACGCGGATGAATACGGAAAGGATACATAAGTATGGAAAACAAAACAAGGAAAGTATATGTGATCGGACATAAGAATCCGGATACGGATTCGATCTGTTCGGCTATTGCCTATGCCTATTTGAAACGGGCGGTTACCGGTGAAAAGTATTCGGCAAGAAGAGCAGGGCAGATCAGTGAGGAGACACAGTACATTTTGAATCGGTTTCAGGTGAAAGCGCCCAAGCTGCTGACAGATGTCAAGCTGCAGGTTAAAGACGCAGACCTTCATCTGATTGAGGGGGCAGCACCTAACGAGTCGATCAAGCACGTGTGGGAACTGATGAAAAAACAGAATGTAAAGACGATACCGGTGCTTGAAAATGGAGAGCTGCTTGGAATTGCAACGACCGGAGATATTGCAAGTTCCTATATGGACGTGTATGACGATATGATCCTGGGACAGGCAAAGACGCAGTATCAGAACATCATTGATACGCTGGACGGGACTTTGCTGACTGGAGATCCGAATAAATATTTTGAAAAGGGTAAGGTAGCGATCGGAGCGTCCAGCCCGGATCTTATGACAGAATTTATTTTTGAGGATGACCTGGTCATACTCGGAAACCGGTACGAATCCCATTCCTGTGCGATCGATATCAATGTGGGATGTATTATTGTCTGCCAGAATGCGCCTGTGTCAGGGATCCTGCTCAAGCGGGCAGAATCTCAGGGGATTATTATAATTCAGACGCCGCATGATACGTTTAATGTGGCCAGACTGATCAATCAGAGTGTTCCGGTGAAGCATTTTATGACGACGGGGCCGCTGTATACATTCCAGGTAGATGATTATATGGATAAAGTACGGGAAGTTATTACAAAGAAAAAGTTCCGTGAATTTCCAATCCTCAACCGGCAGGGAAAGCTGCAGGGATTCATTTCCCGGCGCCGTGTCATGAATGTACGGAAGAAGCAGGTGATCCTTGTAGATCATAATGAGAAATCACAGGCAGTGGACGGACTGGAAGAAGCTGAGATCATGGAGATCATTGACCATCACAGACTGGGCAGTATTGAAACAGTAGGCCCGGTATATTTCAGGAATCAGCCTGTTGGATGTACGGCAACGATCGTCTATCAGATGTATCAGGAGAATCAGGTCGAGATTCCGCCTCAGGTGGCAGGACTGCTGTGCTCGGCGATTATTTCAGATACGCTGCTGTTCCGTTCGCCGACCTGTACGCCAGTAGATATTTCGGCGGCAGAGCAGCTGGCCAGGATAGCAGAGGTCGATATGGAAGAACTGGCGGCATCTATGTTCAAAGCGGGGAGCAATCTTGAGGATAAGACGGCGGAGGAGCTTTGCTTCCAGGATTTCAAACAGTTTACGGTTGGTGATAAGGTGTTTGGCGTAGGCCAGATCAATTCCCTGAGTAACGAAGAACTTCAGGATATTAAGAAAGTAGTACAGGAATACCTGCCGGAAGCATTGATGAAGAACAAACTGGATATGGTTTATATTATGCTTACGGATATCCTGAATGAATCTTCAGAAATCCTGTGCGTGGGGGAGGGCGCCCGTCAGGCTCTTATTGATGGTTTTGACCTGTCTGAGGATATTGATCCGATTATACTTAAGAAGGTTGTATCGAGGAAGAAGCAGGTGGTTCCTGTGCTGGTGTCAGCGATGCAGCATTAAAATACAGGGAGCTGCCTGCAGGGCGGCTCCTTTTTAGGATTTTCATCAGACCCCTGCCAGATGGAAATGAAACATTGAGACACAAGCAGAAAGCGGCGTAACAGCGGCAAACTGTTTTGTATATAATAATGAATATCGTATATGCCAAAGGGTATTTCATCTTTTATTCAGGTGGATGCCCTTTTATTTTTTACGGAATAGAATTATTGACAATGCGCATAATACGCATTATAATATAATTAAATTAACGGAAAGGAGAGATGCCATGGATGGATAAGGAGGTATTAGATGAGATTTAGAGAAATTGAAAGTATGATATTAGAAAACGGATGGTATCAAGTAAAGCAAAAAGGTTCACACCACCAATACAAACACCCGACTAAGCCTGGAAAAGTTACAATTCCAGAACATGGAGGGGATTTGAATCCTGATACAGT
>CAZGVY010000081.1:0-5352 GCA_964529215.1 uncultured Mordavella sp.
TAAACAATAAATAATGGAAAAGTTTAGAGGTGAGAAGTTTGGATAAATATGAATATCGGGTAAAAACAGAGCAGATGCTGGAACATATGGAAAATAACCGCTATAAAAAGGCCATGGAGATTGCGGATACCATTGACTGGCGCAGAGTGAAGAATCCATCTATACTTAACAGTGTCAGTGAGATTTATGAATATAACGGGGAATTTCAGAAAAGCCGCGACGTTCTGTTTATCGCGTATGACCGTGCGCCGAACAGCAGGAAGACCGTATACCGGCTTGGAACGCTGGCGCTTAAGATCAAAGACATCGAAGAAGCCTCTGACTGCTATGAGGAATTTGTGAAGCTTGCTCCGAGAGATCCGAACCAGTACATATTAAAGTACAAGATCCTGAAGGCGCGCCGCGCGCCTCTGGCAGAGCAGATTGAAGCGCTGGAAGATTTTAAGAAGGCAGAGTATATCGAAAAGTGGGCGTATGAGCTTGCCAGGCTGTATGACCAGGCGGGGATGACGGCAGAGTGCCTGGAGGAATGCGACGACCTGATCCTTTGGTTTTCGGAAGGGAAATATGTTTTTCAGGCAATGGAGCTTAAGATGAAGTATAAGCCGCTGACGCCGCTTCAGCAGGAGAAATATGACAGCCAGAAGGGAAAAGGAATGCAGCTTGAAAGCAGCATCCTGGATTCAGACGACGATATGCCGGAAGCAGCTGCTCCGAAGGAACCTGCACGGAAGGAGTCGGCAATGGACATCGTGGCGAGAGTGATGACGGCGGTTTCAACAGGGAGGACGGGAGAGATCCAGTTCGAACCAGGTGCAGATGACGGGGATCAGGAGGATGTGCCAGAGATAGAAGAAAGCGCAGAAGCGGAGCAGAAGGCAGAAGCAGGCAGTGATGCGGTGAAGACGGAGGATGCCCGCAAGGTGCATGAGGAATCAAGTATCCGTAAGACGGTGCAGGGGGCAACCCTTGCAGAAGCCCTGCGCAATGGAATTGCTGTTGCGAATGGTGTTGATATAGAGCCGAAAGCGATCGATAAAAGAGATGAAGACCTGCGGATCACAGGTCAGATGAAGATTGAAGAAATCCTTCAGGAATGGGAAGCAAAGCAGAAGGAACATGCGCAGGCGATCGCAGACCAGAAAAAGAAAGATGAAGAGATTCTGGCGCAGAAGCGTGCAGAGGAGGAAAAAAGGCGGCAGGAGGAAGCCCGCCGGCTGGAAGAACAGCAGAGGGCAGCAGAGGAAGCCCGCCGTATAGCAGAACAGAAGGCAGAGGAGGAAAAGAGGCGGCTTGCGGCCAGAAAGGCAGAGGAAGAACGTATCCTTGCAGAGCAGAAAGCGGAAGAAGAACGCAGGCAGGCGATACTGAAGGTTGAAGAAGAAGAACGCGCGCTGGAGCGTCTGGCGGCAGATAAGGCAGCAAAGGATCTGGAAAACAGCCAGAGGATATTGCTGGAGGAAGCCCCGGAAGATGTTCCGGAGGAACAGGAGAACCAGGGATCTTCGTTTGGCATAACAAGTGATCTGGAACAGATGATGAAGGAGCTGGAAGAAATTGCAGAGCAGGAGGATTTAGCAGAAGATCTTGAAGATGCTTCCCCGGAAGAAGACTTTGAGGAAGACGATTACGAGGAAGACGACTACGAAGAAGATGATTTCGAAGAAGACGTCTATGAGGAAGATGACTACGAAGAAGACGACTTTGAAGAAGACGTCTATGAGGAAGACGGCTACGAAGAAGACGACTTTGAAGAAGACATCTATGAGGAAGAAGACTACGAGGAAGATGGCTTTGAAGAAGATTCCTATGAGGAAGATGACTTTGGAGAAGACGATTACGAGGAAGAAGATCTTGAAGATGCTTATGCGGAGGCTTCGGAGGAATCTGTAGAAGAGGTTCCGGAAGACGGTTATGAGGAAGTTCCAGAAGAGGCCCTGGAAGATGATTATGAGGAGGTTTCAGAAGAAGCGCTGGAGGATGATTACGAGGACGGTTACGGAGAAACCTCGGAAGATGATTACGAGGACGATGCCGGAGAAGTCCTGGAAGATGATTACGAGGACGATGCCGGAGAAGTCCTGGAAGATGATTACGAGGACGATGCCGGAGAAGTCCTGGAAGATGATTACGATGAGGACGGCTACGAAGAAGCGCTGGAAGAGGATTATGACGATGCTTATGAAGATGAGCCTGAGGCAGAGGAAGACGAGGCAGAAAAACCGAAACTTGAGGACGTAAGTATCGAGGAGCCGACAGAAGAGGAGATCCAGAAGAGGATTAAAAAAGGGAAAGGCGGTATGCCTTTTGATACGGGGTTCGTAGTGACGGGAAGGTATGATCTGAGCGCAACCAGTGAGATCGGCCTCCGGGCAGGACTTACAGAGGAACAGAAAAGCCTGTTTTCTTACTTTGTGCCTGTGCGCGGTATGAGTGAGCAGATCGTAGAAGTACTGGATAATGACCGCAGGGAAAGGCGGGAAGGTACTTCCCGTACAGGAAATATTATCGTTATGGGCCAGAAGGGTTCCGGAAAGACGGTACTGGCGGTAGATATCGTGAAAGCGATCCAGAAGCAGAGAAATCTGAAGCAGGGCAAGGTGGCGATCGTTAGCGGAGATTCCCTGAACAAGAAAGAACTTACAAGTATTATCCAGAAGCTCCGGGGTGGGGCGATCATTATTGAGAAGGCAGGCAGGCTGAATACGAGAACCGTAAAAGAGCTGAGCCATCTTATGGAGAAAAAGACAGGAGAGCTGCTGTTTGTTCTGGAAGACCAGAAAAAGCCTATCGAGAAATTATTTACAGCAAATCCGGCCTTTAAGAAGAAATTTACTTCCAGGCTTGAACTTCCTGCATTTATCAACGATGAACTTGTAACCTTCGGGCAGACGTATGCGAAGGAGAATGGTTATAAGCTGGATGAGATGGGGATTCTGGCGCTGTATAGCCGCATTGACGTGATGCAGAGAGAAGACCATTCGGTAACTGTCGCTGAAGTAAAGGAGATTATGGACGAGGCGATCGAACATTCTAAGAAAGCGAATGTGAAGCATTTCGCAAGACGTGTGTTTGGCAAGGGAACGGATGATTCAGACCGTATTATCCTGAAAGAGGACGATTTCAGGATCTGATATTACAGGATTTTTAAAAAGAAAGAGTTTGGGCAAATCAATGCGTAAAACTCTTTCTTTTTATTGCGTTATACAGTATAATATAAACAAATATTACCAGTTAAGAAGGTGAAAATATGGCAAAAAAAGACAAAATAAAACCTTATGAGATTGGCGACCTGGATCAGTATTTGTTTGGGCAGGGAACGCATTATGAAATTTTCAAAAAATTAGGAGCACATCCGGTTAAGGATGGCGGAAAACAGGGAGTATATTTTGCAGTGTGGGCGCCGAACGCCAGGTCCGTATCAGTGGTCGGAGATTTTAACAATTGGGATCAGGCGGCGAATCCGATGGAGAGGAAGGATCCGCTTGGCATCTATACCTGTTTTATACCGGACGTGTCAGAATTTGCAATGTATAAGTATTGTATCGAGACATATTCAGGATCCTTTGTAAATAAAGCGGATCCGTTTGCCAGCCATGCGGAGCTGAGGCCTGGAACGGCATCTAAGGTGTTTGATATTTCCAGGATCCGGTGGACGGATAAAGCATGGATGGAACAGCGCAGGAGATGGGATCATACCGAACAGCCGATGTCGGTTTATGAGGTTCATATCGGTTCCTGGAAAAAGCACCCAGACGGAGAAGATGGATTCTACAGTTACCGCGAGTTTGCAAAAGAGATTACAAAATATGTAAAAGATATGGGATATACGCATATTGAGCTGATCGGAATTGCGGAGCATCCGTTTGATGGTTCCTGGGGATATCAGGTAACGGGTTATTTTGCCCCTACATCCCGTTATGGAACCCCGGAGGATTTTGCGTGGATGGTTAATTACCTGCATAAGAATAAGATCGGCGTGATTCTTGACTGGGTTCCGGCTCACTTCCCAAGAGACGCCCATGGCCTGGCGGATTTTGACGGTACGCCGGTATATGAATATGCGGATCCAAGAAAGGGCGAGCATCCGGACTGGGGAACAAAGATTTTTGATTTTGGGAAGAATGAGGTGCGTAATTTCCTGATCTCCAATGCGCTTTACTGGATTGAATATTTTCATGTTGACGGGCTGCGCGTAGATGCGGTTGCCTCGATACTCTATCTGGATTATGGAAAGAAGGATGGAGAATGGGTCGCTAATAAGTACGGCGGCAATAAAAATCTGGAAGCGGTAGAGTTTTTTAAACATCTGAATTCGGTTGTATTAGGGCGTAATCCGGGAGCGCTGATGATCGCGGAGGAGTCTACCGCATGGCCTGCAGTTACCGGGGATGTGGAGAATGACGGGTTAGGGTTCAGCCTGAAATGGAATATGGGATGGATGCATGATTTTACCGAGTATATGAAGCTGGATCCCTATTTCCGGAAGGGCGCTCATTACAATATGACTTTTGCTATGAGCTATGCATATAGTGAGAAATATATCCTGGTTCTTTCCCACGACGAGGTGGTACACTTGAAGTGCTCTATGCTGAATAAGATGCCGGGGCTTGGCTTTGATAAGTTTGCGAACCTGAAGGTGGCATATGCGTTCATGATGGGACATGCCGGGAAGAAACTGTTGTTTATGGGGCAGGAATTTGGGCAGCTGCGTGAATGGAGCGAAAAAAGAGAACTTGACTGGTATCTCCTTGCAGAGGAGCCGCATCAGCAGATGCAGAACTGGACGAGAGACCTGCTGCACTTATACAAGCGCAGGAAAGCATTCTTTGAGCTGGATAATTCATGGGAAGGTTTTGAGTGGATCAATGCGGATGATAAGGACAGAAGTATTTACAGCTTCATGCGCCATGCGAAAGGCGGCAGGCAGAACCTGCTGTTTGTATGTAACTTTACGCCGGTGGCAAGAGATGATTACCGGGTGGGAGTGCCAAGGCGCAAGCAGTACAAACTGATCCTGAACAGTGATGATGCGAAATATGGCGGAAAAGGTGAAAAACGGCCGGAAGTTTACCGCGCAGTCAGATCAGAATGCGACGGAAGGCCATATTCCTTTGCATATCCGCTCCCGTCATACGGCGTAGCCATTTTTGAATTTTAGCGCATAGCCGCGAGCGCAGGATGAGGGAGAGCGAATCCGCCTGCTTGCAGAGCGGAGGCGGTATCCCTCATCCTATGAGAGAGGCAACGGAAAGCGAGAGGCCGGAGGCCCGAGCTTAGCGCGAGCGGCGGGGAAAAGCGCAGGATGAGGGAGAGCGAATCCGCCTGCTTGCAGAGCGGAGGCGGTATCCC
>CAZGVY010000081.1:5452-10013 GCA_964529215.1 uncultured Mordavella sp.
AACGGAAAGCGAGAGGCCGGAGGCCCGAGCTTAGCGCGAGCGGCGGGGAAAAGCGGGGGAGAGAGACAACGGAAAGCGGGGGAAATCAATGCGCTTGAGAAATATACCGCGTGCGGAGGGTGTGCTACAGGCACACCCTATTGTGGTGAAGAATGAAAAGGCACTAAAGGGAAAATGGAGTTTAGAATTTGGAAACAGCAATCCGGTCTACATTGAAGTGGGAATGGGCAAGGGAAAGTTCCTGCTGTCTCTGGCCAGAGAGAATCCCGGGGTCAATTATATTGGGATTGAGCGGTATTCCAGCGTTCTTTTGCGCGCCGTAGAAAGGTATGAGGAACATTGCGGTAAAGAAAGCCTTCTCCTGCCGGAGGAAGGAAGGACATGGGATTTTGCAGTTTATGAAGAACTTCCCAATCTGCGTTTTGTCTGTATGGATGCGACAGAGCTTGAGGAGGTATTTGACCAGGGAGAGATTGGCCGGATCTATCTTAATTTCTCGGATCCGTGGCCGAAAAAGCGGCATGCTAGAAGAAGGCTTACGTCCAGGGAATTTTTTGAAAGATATGAAAAAATACTGTCCGCCGGAGGCAGAGTGGAATTTAAGACAGATAACAGTGAATTGTTCCGGTTTTCCCTGGAGGAAGTGAAGAATGCAGGGTGGCAGCTTGCAGCGTATACCTGGGATCTCCACAGGGATGAAGATATGAATCGTGGAAATGTTATGACGGAATATGAAGAAAAATTTTCCGGCGCTGGAAATCCGATACATAAGCTTATTGCGGTGAGATGAGGACACGGGACAGAGTGTGCCGGAATATATTTTAATTGAGGTGATAGATGTGATTCATTTGACGGCGAAAAATTTCGTAATAGAGGCAAAATACTGCCGCGGAGCGGCAGTCGTAATGTTTTATGCAGTGTGGTGCGGGAAATGTGCCATGATGAAGCCGATTGCGGAACAGATGGAAAGAAGATATTATGACCGGATCAAATTCTGTGAAGTAGAGATTGAGGAATCAGCTGTCCTGGCGGCAGAATATGGCGCGGATATAGTTCCTACCTTTGTCTGCTTTAAAAATGGAGAGGTATACAGTGTTATGCAGGGTGTGATCCAGGAGGATGTGTTTGAAGAACGGATCAGGGAGCTTCTCTGAAAGGGATTATAGAAGTGGAGTACAGAGCAGATAAAAAGCAATTGCTAAATAAATATTTTGGTTATGATGAATTCCGCGAAGGGCAGGAACTTTTGATCGACAGCATACTGTCAGGAAAAGATACCTTTGGGATCATGCCGACGGGCGCCGGAAAGTCACTGTGTTTTCAGATTCCGGCGCTGATCTTTGACGGGATCACACTGGTGGTTTCACCGCTCATTTCACTTATGAAGGATCAGGTAGGCGCGCTGAATCAGGCCGGGATCCATGCGGCGTACCTCAATAGTTCTTTGAGCAGCGACCAGTATTTCAAAGCGCTGGAGTATGCGAAAGCAGGGAGGTATCCGATTATCTATGTGGCGCCGGAACGCTTACTGACGGACAGCTTTTTGAATTTTGCAAAGCAGGCGGAGATCGCAATGGTAGCGGTGGACGAAGCGCATTGCGTTTCCCAGTGGGGACAGGATTTCAGGCCGGGTTATCTGAAGATCACAGAATTTATCGAACAGCTGCCCTGCCGCCCGGTTGTCAGCGCATTTACAGCGTCTGCCACAAGGGAGGTAAAAGAGGATATTGCCGGTATACTAAGGCTTAGGGAGCCTACGGTCCTAAGTACGGGCTTTGACCGGCCAAATTTATATTTTGAAGTACAGGCTCCAGGGAATAAATACAGGGCGCTGTGTGAATATCTGAAAAAGCATAAGGGGGAAAGCGGGATTATCTACTGCCTGACCAGAAAGCAGGTAGAAACAGTGTGCGGGAACCTGATCAGGGACGGAGTACTGGCGACCCGGTATCATGCCGGATTAAGCGACGAGGAACGGAAGAAGAATCAGGAGGATTTCATTTATGACCGTGTACAGGTGATGGTTGCAACGAATGCATTTGGCATGGGCATTGACAAGTCCAATGTCAGATACGTGGTTCATTACAATATGCCTAAAAATATGGAGTCTTATTATCAGGAGGCGGGAAGAGCCGGCAGAGATGGGGAACCGGCAGAATGCATCTTATACTACAGCGGGCAGGATGTGCGGACAAACCGTTTTTTTATAGAGAATAATCAGGACAATGAGGCGCTGGATGAGATTACCAGGCGGCTCGTGCGGGAAAGGGATCATGAGCGGCTGCGCAGGATGACATATTACTGCTTTACGAATGAATGCCTGCGGGATTATATGCTTAGGTATTTTGGGGAATACAGGGGAAATTACTGTGGAAATTGCGGGAATTGCATGACCCGGTTTGAGGAAATAGATATGAGGGAGACGGCGGGGATCATCCTTCGCTGCATCCGGGAGTCGGGGCAGAGATATGGGATCCAGGTGCTGACCGATACGCTCCGCGGAGCGGATACTGCGAAGATCAGGCAGTATGGCATGGATAAGAATTCCCTGTATGGAAGCTTATCGGAGATGCCCGCATATAAATTAAGGCAGGTTGTGAACGAGCTGCTGGTCCGGGAGTATGCGGCGTTAAGTAACGATGGATACATGGTGGTGCATCTTACGGATAAGGCGGAGGATATCCTGGAGGGAAATGCAGCTTTTACGATGAAAATGGCGAAGGAGCGGGAGAAGGGAGAGAAGAAACGTGCAGGCGGAAGCCGGAAAGGCGCGGTTTCTTCACATCTGAAAGGGAAGGAACAGACGCTGTTTGAGCATCTCCGTAATCTGCGTATGGAGATCGCGCGCCGGGAGAAGGTTCCGCCTTATATCGTATTTTCGGATAAATCCCTGATACATATGTGTATTATGAAGCCCAGGTCTAAGGAGGAAATGCTGAAGATTTCCGGGGTTGGAGAATATAAATATGAAAAATACGGGGAGAGATTTCTTAATGAAATTATTATGAAATCATAAGAATTGTATGGTGTACATTCTTGAATGAGTATGTTATATTATGTGGAGGATAAATATATCCGGCAGCCCGGAGCCTTGCACTATATTAAGGAGGAATCCGTTTTATGGAGGATCCCGGGCGGCAGTAAGTAATTAATAGAAGGGGAAGTGCATTGAAGAAACGATGCCAGGAGGTAATTATGAAGATGAAAAAGATTTTGCCGGTGCTATTGGCAGCGGTAGTGATGACGGTCAGTATTCCGATGACGGCAGGCGCGTCTGAGAGCGAAGAGACGGCGGCAGCGGCAGCAGGAGATACGGAAACACCGGAGCCGGCAGAAAGCACCGGCGGAGATACTGACACCGGTATTACAGGCGGAGACGCAAATGAAAACGGTCAGACAGATGACATGCTGAAAGAGGAAGAACCTGCAGAAACAGAAGCGACAGAGACGGAAGAAGAGCAGCCCAAAGAGATACTGGAGGGCGAGAATGTAGATACAGATAATGTTGTTACCCTGGGCGAGAACCTCTCGGAAGACCAAAGAGCGCTGATGTATGAGTACTTTGGTACTTCTGCTGATAAGGTCAGGACGATCATTGTCAGCCATGCCGATGAGGTAAAATATATGGAAGGTATCGCTACGGCAGAGCAGATTGGCACTACGACAAACAGCTGTGCGTATGTGGAACCGACAGATTCCGGCGGGATTAAGGTTAAGACAGCTAATCTGAATTACGTGACCAGCAGTATGATTGCCAGTACGCTTACAACTGCCGGTATGGAGAATGGCAATGTCATTGCGGCATGTCCTTTTGAAGTATCGGGAACGGGGGCTCTGACGGGTATTATTATGGCTTATGAAACGGCCAGCGGAGAAAGCCTGGATGAAGGCAAGAAAGAAGCAGCGATGGAAGAACTGATTGCTACGGGTAATTTATCGGATGCATTAGGTTCAGAGGTGGCTACGGAAGTGATGAACGAGGCCAAGACAAAAATTATTGATAAGGGCCTTGAGGATCCCGAGGAAATAGGAGAAGCAGTGGATGAGATCGCAGCGGATCATGATGTGACACTTACAGATGAGCAGCGGCAGGAAGTGGTTTCCGTTCTGGAGAAGATCGCACAGTATGATTATGACCTGGGCGCGATCAAGAATACGCTGGATGGGCTGAACGAGGAAGTTGGAGCGCTGAAAAATGCATGGCAGTCTATCAAAAGTTTCTTTGTAGGATCTGATAATGGTATCCTGAGCCAGACCAATGACGATGTGCTTGGCGCTCAGTCAGATACTACGGTTAATGAAAGCGGATTTAAGGACGGTCTTTTGACAAGAATTATGAATTTTTTTAAGAAAGATTAATAGCTATCCGGCACAGGTATGGGGTTTTCCCATACCTGTGTTAAGCTGTTTTAAGATTTTGGGAAAAAAATAAAAAAATACTTGCATTTTGCAGAAATATCCGATATAATAATCCACATGTCACAGGAATGTGACAGGGAATTATACATGCGCGATTAGCTCAGCTGGCAGAGCACCTGACTCTTAATCAGGGTGTCCAGGG
>CAZGVY010000082.1:0-249 GCA_964529215.1 uncultured Mordavella sp.
CGAAGCTGGAGAAGGAGGTTGTCTTCATCGGTATGGGGAAGCGTGCCGAGATATGGGACAAGGCCAGATGGGATGCGAAGAATGCTGAAGTGGAAGCGGATATTGAGGATATTGCATCTGAGATGGAAGCGAGTGGATTTAGTATCTAGTGAGGGAGCAGGATATGAAGTTCGGACACAAATCAGTATTGCTGAAAGAAACGGTTGACGGCCTGGCCGTTAAGCCGGACGGCATCTATGTGGATGGCAC
>CAZGVY010000082.1:259-9838 GCA_964529215.1 uncultured Mordavella sp.
ATGAAGTGTGCACCAGATTAGGTGAAAAGGGGAGTATTATATGTATAGACCAGGATGAGGCTGCGATCGAGGCGGCGGGCATCCGACTAAAGGACTTCGGGGAGAAGGTTACAATAGTCAGGAGCAACTATTGTGATATGAAGTTCAGGCTCCGTGAATTAGGTATTGACAGAGTCGATGGGATCATGCTGGATCTGGGCGTATCGTCATATCAGCTGGATACGGCAGAACGGGGATTCTCCTATCGGGAAGATGTACCATTGGACATGCGGATGGATAGACGTCAGGAGACGACGGCCAGGGACATCGTCAATAGCTACAGTGAGATGGATCTCTTCCGCGTGATTCGCGATTACGGCGAGGACAGGTTTGCAAAGAATATCGCAAGGCATATCGTGATGGAACGCGGCAAGAAATCCATTGAGACTACTGGGGAATTAACAGAGATCATAAGACATGCCATTCCGATGAAATACCAGAAAAAAAGCGGGCATCCGGCTAAGAGGACCTTTCAGGCAATCCGCATTGAACTGAACAGGGAGCTGGAGGTTTTGCGGGATTCGCTGGATGACATGATAGAAATATTGAATCCGGGTGGAAGGTTATGTATCATAACCTTCCATTCATTAGAAGACAGAATTGTGAAGCAGGCGTTTAAAAAGAATGAAAATCCATGTACATGTCCTGCGGATTTTCCGGTCTGCGTCTGTGGAAATATTTCAAAGGGGAGAGTTATTACAAGAAAGCCTGTCCTGCCCGGACAGGAAGAGATAGAAACGAACAGCCGCTCTAAAAGCGCTAAGCTGCGTATTTTTGAACGGATATAGCCAAAGGGGGAGTAAGGGTGTCAGCAAGAAGATCTGTAAACAGAAGACAGGTTCACGGCGGACAGACAAGGATGCCGGACGGACGGCAGGCATACATATATGGCAATGTTGTTCCGAAGCCGGTTTATGAACCGAAAAGATATACACCCCAGGCAGAGCGCCCGAAAAAAGTCAGCCGGCAGGTAAAGAATAACCGGAAGCTGGCAATGGGTATGAACAGGCCATACGTGATATTCCTTGCTGCCGTTGCGGTGGTAATGCTTGCCATATGTGTGAATTATGTGCAGCTCCGTTCGGAGATCATCAGCCGTTCCAGGGAGATCAATGAACTGCAGGAGGAATTGTCGGCTCTGAGCGAAGAAAATACGACAAAATATAACGTGATCATGGATTCGGTGAATCTGGAGGAGATCCGGGAGAAGGCAATCAATGAATTTGGGATGACATATGCGTCGGAGGATCAGATGATAGAGTATGACAATCCCACAGGCGATTATATTAAGCAGTATGACCAGATACCGGAAAAAGGGGTGCTGGCAAGCACTGCGGAACCAGGGAAATAAGGTGATAGTATGGTTAGAAGATCAAGGACGTATCTAATTAAAAAATTTCCTAAATTTATGCAGAAAAAGCTGGTATTGCTCTATGTAGCTATTATACTGGCTTTCCTTTTTCTGATATTCAGGATAACAGTTATCAATGCGGCAGAAGGAGAACAGTATTCCAGGGTCGTCCTGGAACAGCAGCAGTATGATACCAGGGTGCTTTTTTACAAAAGAGGAGATATTCTGGACCGCAATGGAACAAAGCTTGCAACCAGTGAACGGGTTTATAAGGTGATCCTGGATGTAAAAGCGGTTATGAGCGACGAGAAATATATAGAACCGACGGTCCAGGTTCTGAAGGACTGTTTTGAACTGGATGAAAACTCTGTCCGGAGTATCATGCAAAGTGATCCGGAAAGCCGTTACAGGATCCTGAAAAGAGGCGTAGATTATTCGAAAGCCAAGGAATTTGAGGCGATCGATAAGGATGATGAAAATTATCCGGATGTTCAGGGGATCTGGCTGGAGGAGGATTATGAAAGAAAATATCCGTATAATACGCTTGCCTGTGATGTGATTGGGTTTACTTCAGATGGTAATGTGGGGAATAATGGTATAGAAGGGTATTATAATTCCGTATTAAATGGAAGCAATGGGCGTGAATATGGTTATCTGAATACGGATTCTTCGGTGGAACGTACGGTGAAGGAGCCGACCAATGGGAATACGGTTGTTTCCACCATTGACCTTCAGGTGCAGAGTATTGTAGAAAAACATATCCGGGCGTTTAATGAGGAGCATAAGAATTATGCATATCCCGGCGAGGGAAGTGCAAATACGGCGGTGATCGTTATGAATCCGCAGAATGCAGAGATACTCGCGGAAGCCTCGTATCCGGATTATGACCTGAATAATCCGAGAGATCTGTCAAAGTATTATACAGAAGAACAGCTTAACGAAATGACGGAAGAAGAAACGATAGAAGCGCTGAATAAGCTGTGGAGAAATTTCTGTATCAGTGATACTTACGAGCCGGGTTCTACTATCAAACCTTTTACAGTGGCAACAGGGCTGGAGACCGGTGCGCTGACTGGAAATGAAAGCTTTGAATGCGGCGGGATGCTGCATATCGGAGATCATGATATTCACTGCGTAAACCGTGAAGGACACGGGGTGCTGACGCTGCAGGAATCGATCGAACATTCCTGTAACGTGGCGCTGATGCAGATCGGTAATATGATCGGTAGAGAAGACTTCTGCAGTTATCAGCATGTATTTGGCTTTGGGGAGATGACGGGAATTGATCTTCCGGGCGACGCTTCAACGGAAGGGCTTTTGTATACTCCGGAAAATATGGACGACGCCAGTCTGGCTACAAATGCATTTGGACAGAATTTTAATGTAACAATGACCCAGCTGGTTTCAGGCTTCTGCTCTCTGGTCAACGGAGGAGATTACTATGAACCGCATATCGTGAAACAGATCCAGGATGAGAATGGTAATGTGATCGAAAATAAAACTCCTGTTCTGGTGAAGCGGACGATATCGCAGGAAACCAGTGAGATTATTAAGGAATATATGCGGGGCGTTGTGTTAAGAGGAAGTGGAAAAGAAGCCAATCTGGAGGAGTATGAGATTGGAGGGAAGACTGGTACTGCGGAAAAACTGCCCAGGGACAACGGCAAATACCTGGTGTCCTTTATCGGATATGCACCTCAGGAAAATCCAGAGGTAGTGGTTTACGTTGTGATTGACGAAGTGAACGAATACGACCAGGGGCAGAGTTCCTATGCAGTGGAACTGGCTGCAGATATCATGGAAGAAATATTTCCTTATCTGGGAATTACAAAAATACAGTAAAAAGGAATAACCTTACGAGACGAACCGTAGACTATAGAGAGTTGTTTTGTGAGGTTTTTTCTATTGAAAAATAAAACATACAACAGAAAGAAGATCTGTATTGTATTTTTACTTGCTTTTATGGTAATTATTTTTCTTATCGGAAGATTAGCATATCTGATGGTGTTTGATGCAGAATATTATCAGGAAAAGGCCAGGGATCTGCATGAAAGGGAGCGGGATATCAAAGCGGCCCGGGGAGAGATCACCGATGCAAATGGTACGGTACTTGCAACGAACCGGACGGTGTGTACGATCTCGGTTATCCACAGCCAGCTGACGGACCCGGAGGGAGTGATCCGGGCGCTTTCCGATATTCTGGAAATGGACGAGAATGCTGTCAGGAGCAGAGTGGAAAAGGTGTCCTCAATAGAACGCATCAAGACAAATGTGGATAAAGAGACCGGGGATAAGATCCGGAATCTGGAACTGGATGGCGTAAAAGTGGATGAGGATTTTAAACGGTATTATCCATATGACGATCTGGCGTCAACAGTGCTTGGATTTACCGGAGGAGATAACCAGGGGATCATCGGCCTGGAAGTAAAATATGAAGAGTACCTGAAGGGCAGGAATGGGAAGATCCTGACGGTGACGGACGCCAGAGGGGTGGAACTGGAGGGCATGGCCGAGGACCGGATCGAGCCGGAGGCCGGAAATACACTGCAGCTTAGCCTGGACTATAATATTCAGATGTATGCACAGCAGATGGCAGAGAAAGTAATGGAAGAAAAGCAGGCAGACGGGGTGTCAATTATATTGATGAATCCGCAGAACGGCGAATTGCTTGGGATGGTGAACGTACCGGAATTTAATCTGAACGATCCATTTACCCTGGCAGGAGGAGCGGAAGGAATGACGGAGGAAGAAAAACAGAACGCATTGAACCAGATGTGGAGGAACCGGTGCGTCAGCGATACCTATGAGCCGGGTTCTGTCTTTAAGGTGGTAACTGCGGCGGCCTGCCTGGAGGAGGGAGTTGTTTCCCTGGAAGATACCTTTAACTGCCCCGGGTATTGTGTGGTGGAAGACCGGAAGATACGGTGCCATAAGGTGGGCGGGCATGGCTCGGAAACCTTTGTACAGGGCATACAGAATTCCTGTAATCCCGTGTTTATCAGCATCGGGCTCCGGCTGGGCGTGGAGGCGTTCTATCATTATTTTCAACAGTTTAAGCTCCTTGGAAATACAGGTGCAGATCTGCCTGGCGAGGCCTCTACCATCATGCACGATAAGGATAATATCGGGCTTGTGGAGCTGGCGACCATGTCCTTTGGCCAGTCCTTTCAGGTGACGCCGGTACAGATGGCGGCCACAGTAAGTTCGATCATTAATGGCGGATGCAGGGTGACTCCGCATTTTGGCGTCAGGGTATTAGATAAAGAAGGAAATGTGACAGAGACCTTCAGCTATGACAAGGGAGAACAGATCCTTTCAGAGGAGACGTCTGCAACGATGCGGATGCTGCTGGAGAGCGTGGTATCGGAAGGCGGCGGGAATAAAGCGGCTATAGAAGGATACCGGATAGGCGGGAAAACCGCTACTTCCCAGACACTTCCAAGGAGCGCCAACAAGTACATATCCTCCTTTATAGGTTTTGCCCCGGCAGATGATCCGCAGATACTCGGTATGTGTATTATTTATAATCCACAGGGAGTCTATTACGGAGGGACGATCGCGGCTCCCGTAATCGGAAAAATTTTTGAAAATATCCTCCCTTATCTTGGCATTGAAAAAGAATAAGAAATGAAGTATACTATTGTAGGTTAAGGCGGAATAACAAAAGAGTGGGCGAGGTGTGTTATGGATTATAAAGTATTTATTCCGGTTCTGGCTGCATTTGCGCTTAGCGCTGTAGCGGGTCCGGTTATCATTCCTGTTTTAAGAAAACTGAAGATGGGACAGACAGAACGGGAAGAGGGAGTAAAGGAGCATTTAAAAAAGGCAGGGACGCCTACCATGGGCGGTGTGATCATCTTATTCAGTATCCTGGTTGTTTCTGTATTTTATATTAGAAGCAGCCCGCAGATCATCCCTATTCTTTTTGTGACCCTGGGATTTGGGCTGATCGGATTCCTGGATGATTACCTGAAGGTAGTGATGAAGCGTTCCGACGGCTTGTTCCCAAAACAGAAAATGGCGCTGCAGATCGTCGTCACAGCGGTATTTGCGTTTTACCTGGTAAAGGTTGCGGGGGTGCCCCTTACAATGCTGGTGCCATTTTCGGGAGGCAGGTATCTTGATCTTGGATGGCTGGCGGTTCCGGTATTGTTCGTGGCAGTGATCGGAACCGTAAACGGGGTGAATTTTACAGACGGGCTGGACGGACTTGCTTCCAGCGTAACAGTGCTTGTCGCTACTTTTTTTACTGTGGTTGCAGTGGGAACCGGGAGCGGGATCGAACCAGTGACCTGCGCGGTGGCAGGATCGCTTCTTGGTTTCCTGCTGTTTAATGTGTATCCGGCAAGCGTATTTATGGGAGATACCGGTTCTCTTGCGCTGGGAGGCTTCGTGGCTTCCACTGCATATATGCTCCAGATGCCATTGTTCATAATTATTGTGGGCCTGATCTATCTGATAGAGGTATTATCTGTTATGATACAAGTGACTTATTTTAAGAAAACCGGCGGGAAGAGATTCTTTAAAATGGCGCCAATCCACCATCATTTTGAATTGTGCGGATGGTCGGAAACAAGGGTAGTTGCAGTATTTTCTATTACAACGGCGATCCTCTGCCTGATCGCATTGATGGCAATGTAAGATAAACTGGGAGGACAATATGAAGATAGCAGGAAAAAGGGTGCTTGTATTTGGTTCCGGTATCAGCGGGACCGGAGCTGCAAGGATTCTTGAGGAACAGGGTGCGGTAGTTACGCTCTATGATGGCAATGAAACATTAGATGCAGGGAAGATAAAAGAGGAAATAAAAAAGGATACCGGGATAGAAATTGTTCTGGGTGCATTTCCGGAAAAGCTTTTGGGGGAGCTTGATATGACGGTGTTAAGCCCCGGCGTACCCACAGATCTTCCTGTGGTGGACCGGATGCGCAGGGAGGGGATCCCCGTGATCGGCGAGATTGAGCTTGCATACCAGCTTGGAAAGGGGAATGTGCTGGCTGTTACAGGAACGAACGGAAAGACGACCACTACAGCGCTTCTTGGGGAGATCATGAAAAAATACTGTGAAAGTACGTTCGTGGTCGGAAATATCGGGATCCCATATACCAGTGTGGCGGGGGATACACGGGACGATTCGGTTATCGTGGCTGAGATGAGCAGCTTCCAGCTGGAAAGTATTGTGGATTTCCGGCCAAAAGTATCGGCGATCCTTAATATCACGCCGGATCATCTAAACCGTCATCATACCATGGAGGCCTACATTGAGGCAAAAAAGAATGTGGCAAAGAATCAGACGGAAGAAGATACCTGCGTACTGAATTATGAAGATGATGTGCTGAGGGAATTTGGTAAAACCGTGGCTGCAAAAGTTCTGTATTTCAGCAGCCGGCGTAAACTGGATAAGGGCATTTATCTGGATGAGGGCAATATCGTCTTCCGGGATACGGAGGAACGCGTGATCTGTAACGTGAAGGAATTAAAGCTTCTTGGGGCGCATAATTATGAAAATGTAATGGCAGCCGCAGCAATGGCGGCCGCTTATGGCGTTCCGGCAGAAACAATCAGAAAGACGGTTGTGGAATTTGCCGGGGTAGAGCATAGAATTGAATTTGTCGCTGAAAAGAACGGCGTGGCTTATTATAATGATTCGAAGGGGACGAATCCAGACGCGGCGATCAAAGGGATCCAGGCGATGGTGCGCCCAACGCTTCTGATCGGAGGCGGTTATGATAAACAATCCTCCTATGGAGAGTGGATTGACAGCTTTGACGGCAAAGTAAAGAAACTGATCCTTATTGGGGCGACGAAGGAAAAGATCGCAGAACAGGCAGAGGAAAGAGGATTCACCAGCGTGATCCTGCTGGATACCTTTGAAGACGCGGTTCTTACAGCGGCAAGGCTGGCTGAACCGGGAGATGCTGTGCTCCTCTCACCGGCATGCGCAAGCTGGGGAATGTTTAAAAATTATGAGGAACGGGGAGATAAATTTAAAGAAATTGTAAATTCCTTATAAGGAGGCAGCCTGAATTGCCGGATCCAAAAAAGAAAAAATATGATTATACGCTTCTGGGAGCGTTGTTTTTACTAATGATCCTGGGACTTGTAATTCTGTACAGTACCAGTGCGTACAACGGAGAAGTAAAATTCCATGATGCGTTTTATTATTTGAAGAAGCAGGTGTTTGCGACTGCGCTTGGGATTGCGGCAATGTTTGCGATGGCAGAGATCGACTATCATGTCTGGCGGCACTTTGCGGTTTTGGGTTATATTGCAGCGGTTCTTTTATCGGTTGCCGTTATGTTATTTGGCGATGAATACAATGGATCCAAAAGATGGCTGTCTTTGGGTCCATTTTCCTTTCAGCCTTCAGAATTTGCCAAGGTGGCAGTGATCTTATTCCTGGCTTATCTGGTGACGGAAAATGTTAAGAAGATGGAGCATATGAAAACACTTCTTAAAATTATGGCCAGTATCCTTCCCATCGTAGGGCTGGTAGGGGCGAGCAATCTGAGTACTGCGATCATCATTCTGGGAATCGGGGCCGTGCTGATATTTATTGCAAGCCCGAAATATGCGCAGTTTATCTGGATGGGGGCGCTTGCCTGCGGATTTATGGCGGTTTTCCTGGCGCTGGAGAGCTACCGGCTGGAACGGCTTGCGATCTGGAGAAATCCGGAGGACTATGAAAAGGGTTATCAGACGCTGCAGGGTCTGTATGCAATTGGTTCCGGCGGATTGTTTGGAAAAGGTCTTGGAGCGAGCGTACAGAAGCTTGGTTTTGTGCCGGAAGCACAAAACGACATGATTTTTTCCATTGTATGCGAGGAACTGGGATTGTTCGGAGCCGGGTTTGTCCTGCTTTTGTTTCTGATCGTGATCTGGCGCTTTTTTGTGATCGCAACCCATGCTGCCGATCTGTTTGGAGCCCTGATCGCGTCCGGCGCAATGGCACACATGATGATCCAGGTGATCTTAAACATTGCAGTTGTTACAAATACAATTCCAAATACGGGGATCACGCTGCCGTTTATCAGCTATGGAGGCACTTCGGTCGTCTTTCTCCTCTTGGAAATGGGGCTTGTGCTTAGCGTATCCTCTCTGATAAAATGAAACCAGTAAGTTACGAAGGGGGAAGATAAATGGCAAAAAGAAGAAAGAAGAAAAAGAGTCACAGACTGTATGCATTTATCGTTATTTTTCTTGCGTTTGCAATTCTTGCTATGACGGTGGTCCTGCTTTTTTATATACAGAATATTGACGTGAAGGGGAACGAGTATACGGAGGATAAAGTGATCCTGGAATCGGTACAGAATGACAAATTATCCGTAAATTCGCTGTATTTGCTTGCAAAATACCGTTTTATGAAATATGAGGTGCCGAAAAGCCTTAATTCGGTAAAGATCCGCATGATAAATCCGTGGACAGTCAGGGTCATTGTCGAGGAAAAGGCGATCATCGGATGCTGTATGGAAGACGATACCTATATTTATTTTGATAAGGAAGGGACGGTCGTACTGAAGGAAGAAGCAAAACGCGAAGGGGTGCCATATATAGAAGGGGTCAGCATCGAAAAGCCGGATCTGTATAAAAAAATGAAGATGGAGGATAAAAAGCTGTTAAGTGCGGTTCTCAATGTCGCACAGGATGTGAAAAAATTTGAGCTGTCGCCGGATCAGATCCTGTGTACAGAGTCGGGGATTGAACTTTATTTTGGAAGCGTCCGCGTAATACTGGGAAAAAATGTTACTACAAAAAAGATGGCGCAGATCGCTCCGATCCTTGCAAAGCTGGAAGGAAGGGCAGGAACGCTGCATCTGGAACATTTTGAGGATGAATCCAGTACGATTCCTTTTAAAGAGGATCCCCCGGCAGTGGAAGAAGGAACAGACGACGGAAGTGAAGACGGCAGCTATGATTATGAGGATGACTCCTACGACGATTATTTTGACGGTTACGATTATGATGAGGATTACGGCTATGATTATGACGATGATTACAGCTATGATTATGATGAGGATTACAGTTACGACTATGACGAGGATTACAGTTATGATTATGACGATGATTATAGCTACGAGTAGGACAGTGTTTACGGCTGCGGCCAGGACGGAAAATAACCTGCGGGACCTGGCTCAGGCTGCTCCCTCTGAACGCTTTGTCAACGTAAAAATTACTAAAAACGGCAAATA
>CAZGVY010000083.1:0-9612 GCA_964529215.1 uncultured Mordavella sp.
GGAATAACTGGATCGGGATATATGAACGCGTGGCGCAAAGGGAAGAACGCTGTGTATGCATGGTGAACGAAGAAGAAGACGTATTGTGCTACCAGAAGGCTGCCAGTGTATTAAAAATGCATAGCTGGGAAAGGGAAGAGAAGGAAATGAAAGCGGGATAAATTATAAAAAAAGCATATCCGCTGCAACAGATATGCCAGGTAGCGGGACTTTCCGCTCACCAATCAAAACCTGTATATATTCTAACAGGAAAAGGGCGGGAAGTCAAGGCAATTCAAAGGTTTTACGCCTTTTTAATTACTCGATTAGACTATTAAAGTTAGGATATATGAAGGATGATAATCAGGAAAACAAGCACATACAGGCAGGGGGATATCATAGATGTATCGGAATACCCGGATGGAAGGTACGGGGCGGAGGGGATGACAAGGAAGAAGAAGAGGAAACCGACACCTGAGCAGATGAGGCTGGTAAACCACTGGAACAAGGTCAGGCGGTGCAGGGAGTATCTGTTACGGTACTTCTGCAAGGGAGATACATTTGTGACATTCACATACCAGATGAAAGAGAGGCCGCCGGACATGGCAGGGGCGATGAAGGATTTTAAGAAAGCGGCTGACTATATCAGGAGGGAATACAGGAAACGGGGATACGAACTTTTCTGGATACGCAACATTGAGAAAGGGACCAGGGGGGCATGGCATATCCATATGGTGGTAAATGACATACCAGACACCGGGAACATCCTGAAAAAAGCATGGGAGAAAGGGTATATACACCAGATCGCCATAAAGGATGATAATAAATGGAACGATGAGGATTTCGTGAAATTAGCGGAGTACCTGACAAAGGATGAATATACCAGGGAAGAAAAAGAGGATGGGACAAAGGGGAAGCCAAGGATCAGGGAGTCGAGCTACAGCCATTCCAGGAATATGCAGCTGGTACCGCCAAAAAAGGACAAGCTGCAGAGGTGGAAAAGAGAAGTAAAGCCGAGGAAAGGATATTACATCACCAGGATCCAGGAGGGGACCAACCCGGCCACGGGATACAAATACAGAAGATATACCATGATCCGGCTGAACAGGAGTGTAAAGGACGATGAAAGTAACCATATACATAACAACCACACTGGCAGGACCAGGAACAAGGCCGGGAAAATACGGGGCAGTGGTAGAGTTCATCAAAAGAAACGGGGACCCGGAAACCAGGGAGGTATACGGGGAAGAAAGTGAGACAACCAGGTACAGGAGCGTACTGATGGCAGCAGTCAGGGGGATCAAGCTCCTGATACATCCATGTGAGGTTGAACTGGTCACAGACTGTATTTTCATCGCAAACATGATAAACAGGGGGAATGTGGAGACATGGAGCCGGAACGGATGGAAAAATGCGTCCGGGGAAACAGTGAAGATGAAAGACCTGTGGAAGAAGCTACATGATCTTATGTCAATACATAAAATAACCGCTACATTTAGCAGATATCACCCATACAGGAAGATTATGCTGGAAAATATGATAAAAGGAAGGAAATAAGGAAGGATGTTAACGAAAAAAGAGGTATCTAAATTCAGAAAAAACCTTGAAAAGACTAAATGCGGAGAGGATTTCATGACAGACTTCCTGAGAAAGGAAAGTGTACGCTATTTGAAACAGTTAGAAGAAAAGATAGGAGAGAAGGAAAGTGAAGTATACAGAAACCGAGAAAGAGGAACGGATGAAGCTGATCCGATGGATGTATGAGAATGGGGATTCCACATCTACGATAGGACGGGAAATAGGGGTTTCACACCAGACGGTAAGGAACTGGCTGATAGCGGACGGGGTAAAGCTAAAAAGGCCAAGGAATGGGAACAGGATCATCTGTGATGTAGGGAAATTAAAAGAGTTAGCAGCAAGGGGGCTGACGCAGCAGGAGATCAGTGACCAGATGCATGTATCAAGGCACACCGTAGGGGTATGGATGAGTGAGAACGGAATAAAAGTCAATACAGAGTCAAGAAAAAAAAGGCAGGAAAAGAAAAAAGAGGAGAAGGATCATCTTTCAGAAAAACCGAAAAAGAAATGCAAAACATGCATATACCGATCCATGAATCCGAACTATGGATGTAATTATGAAGGAGTGACACTACACTGCAGGCTTCCGATCTGCCCGGTAATCGGATGTACGGTGTATAAAAGGGGGAAGCCGTTAAAAAGCAAAAAAAGGATAGAAGATGACTGACGGCAGAAAGGAATGTTATGGATACAGGAAAAAGGAACACGGATACATCAGGAAGGCAGCAGGAGGATAGCTATACAGAGTTTTTAAGATCCAAGATTGAGGTAGCAAAAGAAAGCGGGTTCGCGGTGGAACCGGGAAAGATCAATCCGGCATTAAAGCCGCACCAGAAAGATGCTGTCATATGGGCGCTGCGCGGCGGAAGGAGGGCATTGTTCGAATCGTTTGGACTGGGAAAGACAGTGCAGGAGCTGGAGTTCTGCCATCAGGCAGCAGTACACGAGAAAGGAAGGGCGCTGATCGTACTTCCACTCGGAGTAAAGCAGGAATTTACAAGGGACGCTGTAAAGGTCATGGGATATGAAAACCCGGCATATTGCAGGACTATGGAAGAGGTAAAGGCGTGCAGGAATGAGATCGTGATCACAAATTATGAACGGGTAAGGGACGGAGATATCAGGACAGATTATTTCTGCGCCGCGTCGTTAGATGAAGCGAGCGTGTTACGGTCTTTTGGGAGTAAAACTTATCAGACGTTTTTAGATAAATTTAAAGGAGTGCCTTATAAGTTAGTGGCGACGGCTACCCCTTCGCCAAACAGATATAAAGAACTGGTGCATTATGCAGGATACCTGGAGGTCATGGATACCGGGCAGGCGCTTACAAGATTCTTCCAAAGGGACAGCACAAAGGCTAACAACCTGACGCTGTACCAGAACATGGAAGATGAGTTCTGGATGTGGGTAAGCAGCTGGGCGCTGTTCATAACAAAGCCGTCAGACCTGAATCCGGCGTATTCGGATGAAGGGTATGTACTTCCAGAACTGATCGTAAACTGGCATGAAATACCTGAACATTACGGGGATGCAGTTGACAGGGACGGCCAGATAGAACTGTTTAAGGATGCGGCAGCAGGATTGAAAGAAGCGGCAGAGGTAAAGAGAAAGAGCATCAGGGAACGTGTTGGGAAAATGAAAGAGATTGTTGATAAATCACCAGAGGACCATTTCGTGATATGGCATGACCTGGAAGCAGAGCGGCACGAGATAAAGAAAGCGCTGCCAGAGGCTGTAGACATCTATGGATCTCAGGAATATGAGGTGAGGGAGCAGAGAGTCATTGATTTTTCAGAGGGGAAGATAAGGCTTTTTGCAACGAAGAAATCCTTGTCAGGTTCCGGGTGCAATTTTCAAAAGCATTGCCACAGGGAAATTTTTTTAGGGATTGACTATGAATTTAATGATTTTATCCAGGCTGTACACAGATGTTATAGGTTCTTGCAGGATGAGCAGGTAGTGATCGACATCATCTATAAAGAAAACGAGAGGAAGATCAAGGAAGAACTGCTAAAGAAGTGGGAAAACCACAACCACATGGTTGATAAGATGATAGGGATAGTAAAGAAGTATGGATTGTCGTATGCAGGGAAAGAAAATGCGTTAAAACGGAAGATGGGAGTTGATACAGTGAAAGTGGAAGGAAAGAATTATACGGCGGTTTACGGGGACTGCGTAGAGGAAATAAGGAAAATGGAGAGCAATTCCGTGGGGCTGATCCACACATCTATTCCCTTTGGAAATCACTACGAATATTCCGCAAACTATAACGATTTCGGACACAATAAGGATACGGAAAGGTTCTTTGAACAGATGGATTATCTGACGCCGGAGCTTTTGAGGGTTCTGGAACCTGGACGGGTGGCAGCAGTCCATGTAAAAGACAGGGTCTTGTTCGGGAATGCGACAGGGACAGGGATGCCGACAATAGAGCCGTTCCATGCATTATGCATCAGCCACTACATGAAGCACGGTTTTCAGTATTTCGGCATGATTACGGTTGTAACGGACGTAGTACGGGAAAATAACCAGACATACCGTCTCGGATGGACGGAGCAGTGTAAAGACGGTTCTAAAATGGGAGTCGGGTGCCCGGAGTATATCCTGTTATTCAGGAAACTACCGACAGATAAGAGTAATGCTTATGCAGATGTGCCGGTAAAAAAATCAAAGGAAGAATATACAAGGGCGCGCTGGCAGATCGATGCGCATGGATACTGGAGAAGTTCAGGAGACAGGCCGGTAAGCAGAGAAGAACTAAAGGAGATCCCGGTGAATAACCTCCAGGCGGTATACAGGGAATACAGCAGGGGTACGGTGTACGATTACGGGGAACATGTAAGGCTTGCGGAGGAACTGGATAAAGAAAGAAAACTGCCTGCTGCATTTATGGTTGTAGCGCCGGGAAGCTGGAATCAGGCGGAAGTGTGGGATGATATCAACCGTATGCGGACCCTTAATACAAGCCAGAGCAGGAGAAGGAAGCAGATGCATGTATGCCCGTTACAGCTGGATATTGTAGAGAGGATCATATACAGGTATTCCAATGAAGGCGATGTGGTCTTTGACCCGTTCGCAGGGCTTATGACTGTACCAGTGACGGCGGTGAAAATGGGGAGGAAAGGATACGGGATAGAGCTGAATAAAGGATATTTCAGGGATGGGGTAGGATATCTGCAGCAGGAAGAAGCAGAAATGGAGAATCCGACGCTGTTTGACTTCATCAATACCAGGGAGACTTAAAGGCTGTGAAAATGAATACAGGGCTAATGTATCCAAAACCAGTATGGAAGAAAAAGAGAAAGAAGCATCCGCCGTCCCTGGTGGTAAGAAAGAAAGGGATATGCTTCCTATGCGTGCGGCTGCATGGGGACCATACAGAAAAATACACAGAGGAGCATCATGTATTTTTTGGAGGCGGGTTAAGGGATATAAGCGAACAGAATGGATTTACTTGTGATCTGTGTTTAGCTCACCACCGGGCAGGTAAGGAAGCAGTACATGAAAATCAGGAAATGAGAGAATATCTGTGCAGGATCTTTCAGGAAGAATATGAAAAGACACATACAAGGGAAGAATTTATGAACCTGATCGGAAGAAACTACCTGTAGTTAAAATAGGGCACCTTCTGGTTAATATATCACAGTAACCAGTAAATATAGATTTATCCTCCGGCTCTAATGGCCGGAGGGGAAAGGAGATATTGAAAAATGGCAGCAGGCATAAGGGAAAGGCTGATACATTGGCTGATACGGTCATGGAAGATAAACTGCAGGCACTGCTGTTTATTCTGCGAATACTGGGATATGTGCAGGGGGGATAAAGGAGAGGAAAGATAATATCAGTGAAAGGAGCCAGCCTCCGGCCGGGGTGACGTGTACACGGGCTTCTTGGAGAGATGGATAAAGAACAAAAAGCGATAGAAAGAATAAAAACAGCGTCAGAAATGAGCTTGCATTATTACGGACAACCACTTGTATGCACATATTCAGGCGGAAAAGACAGCGATGTAATGCTGGAGCTGTTTAAGCGTTCTGGGATTCCGTTCGAGGTGCATAACAGTCATACTACGGCAGATGCGCCTCAGACTGTATATCATATACGGGAAGTGTTCCGGGAACTGGAAGTGCAGGGGATAAAGTGCAGTATTGATTATCATAGAAAACCGGATGGAAGCGTAACTACCATGTGGAATCTGATTCCAAGAAAAAATATGCCACCCACACGTATTGTCCGTTATTGTTGTGCAGAGCTGAAAGAAACTTTCGGGAAAGGCAGGTTTATTTCTACCGGTGTTAGATGGGACGAGAGTAGTAAGAGAAAAGAGTGGGGAATCTTTTCACAACCGGATAAAAGAATTCATACACAGGGAGATATCATGCTAAATTCAGACAACGATATAAGACGTAGGCTAACTGAGCATTGTATGCAGAAAAATAAGATGGTTGTTAATCCTATAATAGACTGGAAGAATGGAGATGTATGGGAGTATATAGAATCAGAGCACATAAATACAAACCGCCTATACAAAGAGGGATTTTATCGTGTCGGATGCATTGGCTGTCCTATGGCTGGAAAAAGAAGATGGTTTGACTTTAGAATATTTCCAAAGTATAGGAAATTATATGTAATGGCATTCCAAAGAATGTTGGATGTTATGCGTGATAAGCGGATGCCGTGTAAATGGAAATCAGGAGAAGAAGTATTCCTATGGTGGATGGAAGATGACAATATACCAAAACAAATGAATTTTGAGGATTTTCCAGAGGTGCTGCCATGAAAGATGGACTGATCATAGACTGCTTCGCTGGTGGCGGCGGTGCAAGTGTAGGAATAGAAATGGCATTAGGCCGGCAGGTGGATATAGCAGTGAATCATGACCCGGATGCTATCCTGATGCATAAAACGAACCACCCGGATACGCTGCATCTGACAGAGGACATTTTTAAGGTTGACCTGCAGAAATATGTAAAAGGCCGGCATGTCTCCCTGATGTGGGCGAGCCCGGACTGTACGAGCCACAGCAAGGCAAAGGGAGGGAAGCCAAGAAAACAGGGCTTGCGCATCCTGCCATGGGCGGTATATAAGCACGCAAAGGTGATCATCCCGGACGTGATCATTATGGAAAATGTGGAGGAGATCCAGCAGTGGGGGCCGTTGGATGATGCTGGGCATCCGATTACTGGGAGGAAAGGGGAAGATTATAAAAAATTTATAACAGCCATGAAATCACTGGGATATATATTTGACAGCCGGGAACTGGTTGCGGCAGATTACGGGGCTCCTACCACCAGGAAACGGTGGTATGCGGTGTTCAGAAGGGATGGAAGGGATATTGTATGGCCAGAGCCGACGCACAGCAAAGGAGGAGCAAACGGATTGGAACCGTGGGAGCCAATCTATAAGCATCTGGATCTGCAGGACTTTGGGAGATCGGTTTTTGGAAGGAAGAAGCCGCTGGCAGAGAATACAATGAAGCGGATAGCAAGGGGATTGAAGAAATTTGTGTTTAACTGTACGGAGCCGTTTATCATCAAGGTCACGCACAAGTACGGCCAGTTCAGGGGGCATTCATTGAATGAGCCGTTACGGACGATAACATCGAAGAATGATACGGCATTGGTTTCGCCAGTCATATCGCCCTACATGTTCCGTAACAACACGGGCGCACCCGGGAGCAGTGCCAAGGAGCCGATGCTGACGATTACGGCCGGCGGGCATCATGGGATAATTAGCCAATTACTGATCCAGTATCATTCTGAGACTACAGCGAATGGAGTCAGAGGGCAGCAGGCTACAGAACCAATACAGACGATAGACACCAGTAACCGATACGGATTAGTAATGTCGTATATGACAAAGTTTTATAAAAGCGGCACTGGACAGGATCTGCAAGAGCCTATACATACGATTACTACCTCACCGGGGCACTTCGGGACGGTATCTGTTTTGGCTGTAGAATGTAAGGAACTGCAGGAAGCAGGGATTGATGAAGAAACGGCACAGAAATGTACCTGGGTAAGCCAATTTATTATGGAGTATTACGGATGCGGTACCGGGCAGAGTTTAAAGGACGCTCTGCATACCATAGTAACAAGAGACAGATTTGCGCTGATCACGGTTCTGTGGAATGAATATGTGATACTTGATATATTCCTTCGGATGCTGAAGCCGGAGGAACTGAAACTGGGACAGGGATTCCCGGAAGATTATATCATTGACAGGGACTACAATGGAAATAGGTACCCTGTCAGTAAACAGGTGGCACGGATCGGGAATAGTGTAGTTCCGGTTATGGCTAAAAAGCTGGTTGAAGTAAATCGCGGATATTTGAAAATAGGAGAACGGCAGCCTATCTGGCAGATCAGTCATTCAATGGAAGAAGAAAGCGGGCAGATGAGGTTTGCATAGGGAGGAGTTAAATGAAAGCGATATTTAAGTATCCAGGGAGCAAATGGTCTATTGCAAAGTGGATCATAAGCTTCTTCCCGGAACACCACAGTTATCTGGAGCCGTTCTTAGGGAGTGGTGCGGTGCTGTTCAACAAGCCAAGAAGCAATATCGAAACTGTGAATGACCTGGACGGCAACGTGGTCAACCTATTCGAGTGGATCCGGAAAGACCCGGAACGGCTGGCACATGAGATTTATTGGACGCCGTATTCCAGAAAAGTCTATGAAGATGCTTTTTCATCAGAGCCTGAGGACAGCCTTGAAAAGGCAGTGAATTTTTATATACGCCTGAATATGAGATATGGTTTCCGTACAAATGGCGAAAAGGTCGTTTGGGAGAACGACGTCCAGGGAAGGGAACGGGCTTACGCTTCACAGGACTGGTGCAATCTGCCAGAAAAGATTATGCAGGCAGCCGAACGGCTCCGGGGTGTACAGATTGAATACCGGCCTGCTGTGGATGTGATACAGAAGTTCAATAGTCCGAAGGTATTAATCTATCTGGATCCGCCGTATGTACTGAGTACCAGGCATGGAAAACAGTATAGGTACGAAATGGATGATGCTGATCATAATGGCCTGCTTGATGTGGTACTTGCACATAAAGGCCCGGTTGCCTTAAGCGGTTATGATAATCCGTTGTACAATGATCGGCTAAAGAGCTGGCACAAGGAAGAAACAACCTGTTATTCACGAGCAAGCAGTAAAAAGAGGGAGGTTCTTTGGATGAATTTTGAACCTCAGGCAAAGCAGCTGGAATTATTCAGTTAATGGAGGAAAGTGAGGGATAAGCAGAATGAGCGCAAGAGAAATATTATTCCGTGGGAAGCGGGTTGACAACGGGGAATGGATGGAAGGACTGCCTAGGTATGATATTGATGGCAACGTAGCAGAAATATACGTATTCAACGGATATGCGTGTTGTTATGGATTTGAAGTAGACCCAGAAACCATCTGCCAGTACACAGGACTGACAGACGAGAACGGCAGGAAGATTTTTGAAGGGGATATCTGTGAGATCCATACTTTACACATTGATGAAGAAGACGGGCCTTTTGTTGTAGGGTGGAATGATCGTTGTGCAAAAATAATTCTTTCAGGGGAAGGGCTAGTAACTGATTTTGATACATTTGTTGATGATTCGGATTGTGAGGTTATCGGCAACATATTCGACAACCCGGAATTACTAGACTCAGGAGGAGATACGGAATGAAAAACAGATTATACAGCATATTAGCGATCTTATGTCTGGTTACAGCTATGACCGGCTGCACAGAACAAACGAAGGAGCCGGCTGTAGAATCAGAACAGCAGGAAACTGATTCCATGGAGCCAGAACCACTGATCATAGAATCAGGCAAGTGGAAGCCGCACGGAGTCTATGAGGGGACGGTTGTGATCAGCGGCGACGGCATGGAGGAGGTAAGCTACGAAGGGATCATGTACATTGAGCCTGACGGTAAGTATATACGGATATCATGCACGGAGGCGGTCAGGTCACGGTATGGGGAGTTGTTCTGACAAGGGATTAAGGAGGATTGTGGAGAAATGGAAAGATTAACAGAACGTACCGGGGAAGGACAGGCCATTCCCCGGATGGACT
>CAZGVY010000084.1:0-6539 GCA_964529215.1 uncultured Mordavella sp.
TCCAGTCCAAGGGCGATCCGGTCACTGACCTGCATGAAGATCTGGCGGCGGAGCAAAAAGCCAGAACCACCTACGAAAATATCCTCCGGCTGATTAAAGAGCCTGATATCGTTGATCCGATCCGTTTCCTCAGAGCACGTGAAATTGTACATTATCAAAGATTCGGTGAATCCTTAAGAATCGTCCAGGACCGGCTTGATGAAAAGAATTTCTATGCCTTTAATCCGGAATTCGATCCAAGCAGCTCCCAGAAACGCTGCAATTAGTATCCTTCTCTATAGGATCCGCCACCGGCAGCTCTCTCCGGAGCGCTCTGGCAGCAGAAAGGGTATCCCATATGCCGGGATACCCTTTTCCACAAACAGCAAAATACAAAATGGTGCTTATACCATATACTCTCCGCGCAATGCAACTCCCAAAAGCCGGCTTCCTTACATACGCCGGTTCTTAATCCTCACTCAGGCAAGGGTCAGCGGGTATTTCTCCGTAAGCTTCTTAACAATTGCTTTCGCCACTTCTATGTTTTCCTCACTTTCCACTACCATGGCAATGGCTTCTGCAATGCGGTCCATGTCTTCTTCCACCATGCCCCTGGAAGTGACAGCCGGCGTTCCCAGGCGGACACCGCTGGTCACGAAGGGTGACCTTGGGTCATTGGGAACCGTATTCTTATTGCAGGTGATATGTGCGTCATCCAGGCGCTTCTCCAGTTCCTTCCCAGTCAGCTCCCTGCCTCTTAAATCCACCAGCATCAGATGATTATCTGTACCTCCAGACACGATATTTATACCCCGGTTCATCAGTCCCTCACACAAAGCCTTTGCATTCTTAATGATCTGCTCCTGATATACCTTAAATTCCGGTTTCAAAGCTTCTTTAAAAGAAACTGCTTTTGCCGCGATCACATGTTCCAGCGGGCCGCCCTGGATACCCGGGAATACCGCTTTATTAAAGTTAAACTTCTCTGCCGCTTCCTGATTGCATAAGATCATGCCTCCCCTTGGCCCCCGCAGCGTCTTATGGGTAGTCGTCGTCACAACATCCGCATAAGGGATCGGGCTCGGATGAAGCCCTGCCGCCACAAGCCCTGCAATATGGGCCATATCCACCATCAGGTATGCACCAGCTTCGTCTGCAATTTCCCGGAACTTTTTAAAATCAATGGTCCGTGCATATGCACTTGCACCTGCAAGGATCATTTTAGGCTTCTCTGACAAAGCAAGCTCTCTCACTCTGTCATAGTCAATAAATCCCTCGTCATTTACGCCATATGATACGATCTTAAAATATTTACCGGAGATATTGGCCGGCGAACCATGACTTAAGTGACCGCCATGATCAAGATTCATACTCAGCACCTTGTCGCCAGGTTCCAGCATCGCAAAGAATACAGCCAGATTCGCCTGCGCACCGGAATGGGGCTGGACATTGGCATAATCACATCCAAATAGTTCTTTTGCACGCTCAATCGCCAGGTTTTCAACTACATCCACGCACTGGCATCCGCCATAATAGCGTTTCCCGGGATACCCTTCTGCATACTTATTCGTCAGCGGGCTTCCCATTGCCGCCATCACTGCCTTGCTCACCCAGTTCTCAGAGGCAATCAATTCAATGTGGGAATCCTGTCTGTCCATCTCACTCTGGATCGCCTCCGCGATCTCGCTGTCAGCCTTCTTGATCTCTTCAAATGCGTACATATTTTTCTCCTTTTATCTCTTTATCTGTTTATTCTGAACGCTCTCCAAGCGTTACTGTAACTGCCTGTTCTGTATATTCCCCGTTGTTCTCCGGCACCTGGACAACGATCTCAGCTTCTTCTCCTACGCGGAAATACTGGAGCTGCTCCTGAAGCGTGGCCATGCTGTCAATGGTAATCCCGTCAAATTTCGTGATAATAGCTCCCTTCGAGATACCAGCCTTATCCGCAGCGCCATTCTTCACTACCTTAGCAATATAGACTCCTGTCGGCATATTATACATCTGTGCGCTGTCCGAAGTCACATCTACTCCCTGAATGCCAAGATAACCTCTCTCATTCTCCGGCACCTGTGTCCGTGTTTCCCGGTTCATCAGCGTCTCGATCACCTCGCTTGCGTCAGAGATAGGAATCGCATACCCCATTCCCTCTACCGCATTGGCATTTACCTTCACTGTATTGATCCCAATCAGCTCTCCGTTGGCATTTAACAATGCTCCCCCGCTGTTGCCGGGGTTGATCGCCGCATTCGTCTGGATCAGCTTGCTGTCAAATCCTTCCATCTCCAGATCCCGGTCCAGTGCGGATATAATACCGTTGGTCACGGACTGTCCATATCCAAGTGCATTGCCGATTGCAATGACAGGTTCTCCAACCTGCAGCTGATCGGAATCCCCCAGGGTAATGATCTGAATTGCCTTCATCGTGGAATCTTCGATCTTATCCAGCGGGACTGCTACCACCGCCAGATCCTTTGACGCGTCCGCTCCCTTGACGCTCGCCTCTACTGCCGCGTCGTCCACAAAGGATACGGTAAGGGTATTGGCTCCCTCTATCACATGATTATTCGTCACGATCAGAAGCTCTGTATCATTCTTGCCGATGATGATCCCTGACCCGCAGCTCTGGCTTTCCCTCTGCTGCACACCGCCGAAAAAGCTCTGCACTTCCTGTACACTCATGTTCGTAATGGATACTACGGACGGCATACTCTGCTCAACGATAGCCGATATATCCGACATAACCGTACTGGAAGATTTATTCAATTTGATATTAGACGAATCCGATACCGACGGCTCCTTTTCAATCGCACTTCCAATCTCAGGACTTTTCAGAAATTTTCCCGCAACTGTATTAGTGGTAAGGAATGCCGCGCTTGCAATCACTCCAAACGCAACCGCCGCTCCGATAAACTTCACTGCCTTCGGGACTTTCCTTTTCTTTTTCTGATTTCCAGAATGATACTGTCCGCCATTTTCCGGCTTTTCATCGAAAACACTATTTGAATACCCCTGATCCGGCTGATAATAATTATATTGATTTTCCATTTTCAAAACTCCTTCCAATTCTGAGCCTCTTTCCAGGCTTCCTGTTTTATAACTGTAGTTTAATTGTTAATTGTGTTGAAAATGTGACAAAACCGTCAAAATATTTTGAAAACCAATTCCAGCGCCGCACCAATCACCTTATCCATATCATAATATTTGTAAGAGCCAAGCCTTCCGCCGAAGATCACCTTCTGATCTTCTCCGGCAAGCTTCTGATACTGGGCATACAATTCATTGTTTTTCTGGTCATTGACCGGGTAGTAGGGTTCATCCCCCACCTTCCACTCAGAAGGATATTCTCTGGAGATCACTGTTTTTTCCTGTTTTCCAAATTCAAAATGCTTATGCTCAATGATCCGTGTATAGGGAACCTCCCTGTCCGTATAATTTACCACTGCATTCCCCTGGTAATTATCACAGTCCAGAATCTCCGTCTCAAACCGGACGCTTCGGTACTCCAGCGCCCCCAAACGGTAGCCGAAATACTCATCGATCATACCCGTATAAATGATCCTGTCAGAAAGTTTCTCATACAAATCCCGCTCCTTCAGGAAATCCACGCCCGTACGGACTTCAATTCCTTCCAAAAGCTTATCAATGATAGCCGTATAACCGCCCACAGGGATTCCCTGGTACCGGTCATTAAAATAATTATTGTCATAGGTAAACCGCAGGGGAAGCCTCCGGATAATAAACGCCGGCAGATCCTTACAGTCTCTTCCCCACTGCTTCTCCGTATACCCCTTGATCAATTTTTCATATACATCCTTACCCACCAGGGACAATGCCTGCTCCTCCAGATTAGCTGGCTCCTTGATCCCCAGGCTTGCGATCTGCTCTGCAATGAGATTCTTCGCTTCCTTCGGAGTCCGGATGTTCCACATTCTGCTGAAGGTATTCATGTTAAAAGGAAGATTGTACAGTTCATCCTTATACACGGCCACCGGCGAATTGATATAGTTATTAAACTCAGCAAATTGGTTGATATATTCCCAGATTTCCCTGCTGGAGGTGTGAAAAATATGCGCCCCGTATTTGTGAACCTGAATATTCTCAACCTTCTCCGTGTAGACATTTCCCCCAATGTGAGGCCTCCTGTCGATCACCAGGCATTTCTTTCCCCTTTTCTCTGCCTCATGGGCAAATACCGAACCAAACAAACCGGCTCCTACAACCAGATAATCATACTTCATATGAAACTCCTTTTCCTTGTGTACTTATTCTACAGTAACCGACTTTGCAAGATTCCGCGGCTTATCCACATCACAGCCCTTGCCCACCGCTACATAATAGCCAAACAGCTGCAGAGGGATGATCGCCAGAGTATTGGTGAAATATTTGTTCGTCTTTGGAATATAGATCACATAATCCGCCGCCCGTTCCACCTCGGTATTATCCACATTCGTCACGGCCATTACAAACGCGCCTCTGGTCTTCACCTCAACCATATTGCTGATCATCTTCTTATAGAGCTTTTCCTGGGTCAGCACAGCCGTGACCAGCGTCCCGTCTTCGATCAGGGAGATCGTACCATGCTTCATCTCGCCCGCCGCATAGGCCTCGGAATGAACATAGGAAATCTCCTTCATCTTCAAAGAACCCTCCAGGGAAATCGCATGATCGATCCCCCGCCCAATAAAGAAAATATCCTTTGCTGCCAGGTAACGGTTGGCAAACTTCTGGATCCTGTTCTTATTATTCAGAAGAAATTCCACCTGCGCCGGCAGCTCCTTCAGATCCTCGATCATTTCTGCCAGGCCGGCATCATCCAGTTTCCCTCTCACATAGGCAAATTTCATAGCCAGCAGGTACTGGGCGATCAGCTGGGCAGTGTACGCCTTGGTCGTGGCAACCGCAATCTCCGGCCCTGCCCAGGTATACATCACATTATCTGCCTCACGGGCGATGGAGCTTCCCACCACATTGACAATCCCGAGCACCCGGCCTCCTTTGGCATGCGCCTCCCTGAGCGCCGCCAGAGAATCCGCCGTCTCACCGGACTGGCTGATGATCAGAAGAAGCGTCCCTTCATCTATGATCGGATCCCTGTAACGGAACTCCGATGCCAGATCCACCTCAACTGGTATCCGGGCCAGATCTTCATATATGTATTTCGCCGACATCCCTACATGATATGCAGAACCACAGGCAACGATCATAATCTTCCGGATCCCTTTGATCTCCTCATCCGTCATCCCCAGTTCCTCAATCACGATCTGCCCGTCTTTGATCCGCGGGGAGAAGGTATCCAGGATCGCCTTCGGCTGTTCATAGATCTCCTTCAGCATAAAATGCTCATATCCGCCTTTTTCAGCCGCATTAACATCCCATTCAATATGCGTCGTCTCTTTTTCAATCGGTTCCTCGTCAATGTTAAAATAATCCATCGACTCTCTGGTAAGCTTTACGATCTCTTCATTCTGGATGAAGACCACATCCCGCGTATACTTTAACACTGCCGGAACATCCGACGCAATAATACTGCCGTCCTTCGTATGCCCCACAATCAGCGGGCTGTCTTTGCGGACCGCATAAAGCTCCTCCGGATGGTCTGCAAAAATAAGGCCCAGCGCGTAGGATCCTTCCATCCTGTGCATCACCTTCGTAATGGCCTCCAGTGGATTTCCTTTGTAATAATAATCGAGAAGATGGGCGATGACCTCCGTATCCGTCTCCGATACAAATTCATACCCCTTCTCCGTCAGGCGCTTCTTGAGTTTCAGATAGTTCTCAATGATACCATTGTGAACGACCACGATACTCTGGTCTTTATTAAAATGCGGATGTGCGTTGATATCCGAAGGCGCCCCGTGTGTCGCCCAGCGGGTGTGTCCGATTCCCATCGTTCCAGGCATCAGCTCCCCGTCATGAGTCATTTCACTCAAAACCTTCAGTCTTCCCATCGCTTTTTTCATCTGCACTTTATTTCCGTCATAAACGGCAATCCCCGCCGAATCATATCCCCGGTATTCCAGCTTGCCAAGTCCTTCCAGCAGAATCGGCGCCGCCTGGCGCTCTCCTACATAACCTACGATTCCACACATAATATCATACCTCCCCTTATCGTTTTATAAAACAGGGAGGACACCCTTGCATCCCCCCTCATTCTTAATCCAGATCGATCAGATCCATCTTAAATGTATCGTCCGCCTCCGCATGACCAAGCTGTCTGGCCGGTTTCGGCTGATCCGGCCCAACCTTCTCCAGTTTTGGCCGTTTTGCCGGTTTCCTTGTCTGCACGCGGGCATTCAACAATGCATCCAGATCTTCGATCTCGCTGTCATCTTCGTAATCGGAAGCCCGGTATTCCGTAAACGGTTCTTCCTCATAATCCTCTTCTTCATACTCTTCTTCGGAATCCTCGTACTCATCATACTCGTCATCCTCATCCTCAAAATCATAAAGATCATCTTCTGATTTCTTCTTTTTATTCTTCTTTGCTTCCTTTTCAGCCTTTTTCCTGGATTTCTTATCTGGGAAATCTTCTTCCTCCTCCGTTTCGTCATCCAGGT
>CAZGVY010000084.1:6549-9569 GCA_964529215.1 uncultured Mordavella sp.
TACTCATCATACAGATCATCCAGTTCCAGATTACGGTGCCGGAGCTTGATTGCCACCACAAGAAGAAGAAAGATTAAAAATAAAATCAATGCAGCAGCCGCTATAATAAGAAAATCCATAAAATTCCCAAGCTTTCCAAGCAGCTTATCTGTCAGTTTCCCTACCGGTGAAGAATCTTCTTTCTCCCCGGTGTCTGGATTCAAGAATCTCTGATAGCTTCCATCTACCGTATCATACTGGTACAATTCTTTTGTCCCGTCGCTGTTCAGGCCATATACAAGGTAATACTCCGGATTTTTTGTATTCTGCCATGCCGGGAACTGTTTGCTGGAATCCGCCATACTCAATGTTGTTTCCAGATAGTCCCTTGGAACCTTTACGCCGCTGGTGCTGTCCAGAAATATCAAGTAACGGCCCGTTCCGATCTCAACCTGTTCAAACGTACTGAAAGATGCATTATCCGGGTTATACAGGAAGAATTCTGCATCCCCTTCCGCCGGCTGCAGATATGCAAGCTTCGTCTCGCTGGTCGTCTGTTTTACCGCGCTGTATACGGCTCCGTCCAGCTCAAGCTCACTTTTTTCAAACCCTTCCGGAATGATCAGATCCGTAAAATCACTGGAAATCGTATACATTACCCCATTCACTTCCACGCTACCGTTTCCCGCTGGCTGTGCCGTAGGCTGCTGGATCAGGGACGGATCCCCGGGGCCGATGGTTATGGTAGAACTGCCATTGACTACATCCATGGCGCTGTTATTCAGATCAGTACCTGCTGAAGAAGCAACCTCAATCTTTGTCGTACCCTCGGCAAGAGCCTGGAACTTCATGGTTACCGTAACGGTATCCGCCATTCCGTCCCCGCCTCCGGTAACACTCAGTGAACCACCGTTATCCTGTACATGGTTCCCCTCTATAAACCGAAGCATATTCGTATCATAGGTTAAGGTAGCGCTCATAGACTGCACACTGGCTGACGCTGTAAAGGTCGCCGTAACTTCCACCTCAGCCCCCACCGTTGTCGAGGGATCTGAGAATCTCAATTCCGCAGAAGCCGCATATGCAGTAACCGAATTATATGAGCATACCATGCAGACAGCCAGTAATACTGTTATTATCTTTTTTATTCTTCTCATGTAACTTCTCCCTTTTTTCAAAACACTTCGATACATTCTTTTAGTATTCTCCGCTGCCGTCGCCACTTCCGCCGCCATCGCCGCCATAATCGCCGCCGCTGTCATCGCCGCTTCCGCCGCCATCACCGCCGTAGTCGCCACTTCCGCCGCCATCGCCGCCATAATCGCCACTTCCGCCGCCATCGCCGCCATAATCATAATCGCTGTCATAACCGGAATCATAATCGTAATTGTAATCCTCCTCCGGCTGCACCATGACTCCCTGGGTAGCCTCATCCGTATCTGCCTGCCGGTCTCCCGCCTTCACCACAATATTGCCGCTGATGGTGGATACCTTCGACGATGGTACATACCCGTCCTCGCCGAAAAAGAACTGGTGAAGCTTCTTCACATTGCTCTCCAGCGTAACTGGGATTACCGTACTTCCGATTCCCGTCAGCGTACCAGTAGACTTGTCAAATGGAAAACCAGTCGTCTCCGTCAGCTTATAGTCAAATACATCCCTTGCATAGTCAATGATCTCCGCCAGGGTAAAGTTCGTAGACACCTCCGGAAAAACCTTATCAATGATCTTATTAATCTGAGAAAGACTGGCGCCCTGTACCTTTTCAATCACCTTTGTCAGCACATCCCGCTGCCGCTCCGCACGCTTAAAATCATCTCCCGCCGTATAACGGATCCGGGAGTAAGCCGTCGCCTGGAGCCCGTTAAGTACCTGAGGCCCAGGCTCAGTTACTCCAGCACTCTCCCGCCCCGTCACCTTCATGATCTCCATTGCATAACCGCAGATATACTCAATCTCCTCCGGCTGGACGTCAATCTCCACGCCGCCCACAGCGTCAATCACATCGATCAAGGCATCAAAGTTCACCGTCACATAATGGGTAATATCCATATCCAGATTCTTATTTAGCATACCGATCGCTGCCTCCGGCCCTCCAAAGGAATAGGCGGCATTTGCTTTATTCAGCGTTCCGTCGCTCTGCTCCAGCAACGTATCACGGAAAACTGACGAGATCTTAACCTCAAGCGTTTCCCGGTTCAGGCTTGCAATCATGATCGTATCACTGCGCGTATCCCTTTCCAGATCTCCCTCTCTGGAATCCACGCCAAACAGCGCGACATTCAGATAGCCCGTTCCTCTTTCCCTTGGCTCCTTCGCTGCCTCAGACAGATTCAATTTATCCGTATCCAGTGTCACCGTCTCGATCTTAGACAGCTTGCTTGCAACCAATACAGCGCCTGCTGCTGCTACAAGGGCAAATGTACCGCCCATAACTGCAGCAATCTTTTTACCGATCGGCCAGGAAGCAAATCCTCTTTTTTTGCTTCTGCGCCCACGTCTGTAATGCTTCTTCTCTTTTGCCATTATATAAAGTCCTTTCTCTGTTTTTCATACAAAGTTTTCCATACATAGCTTTTCACATTATTTTATATTACAATATTTTACTGAGAATTTCAATTACTATTCTATCTTTCGCGTTCTTTAGCCCAGTAGGCCTTGTTCATCGTACATTTCAAAATTATCCGTCTCGGCAGTCTCCGATAAGCCTTTCCTAATCTATAGCCGGTATATTTCAAACCGCTTTGATAAATCAGTACTGGTATCAGATGAATCTTTCTTATCTTCACCAGATAGTGCATCGTTTGCTTCACCAAACGGATTCCTTCACTTTCTGACTTTATGCCTGCAAACACTTCCGGATGTTCTGCCTGGGAAACCGCCAGATCAAAATTTCTATGAAATTGCTGGATTCCGCTATAATTATGAGAATGATATACCAGCGCGTCTGCTGCATAAGCCACCTTATACCCATTCAGAATCATTTTTCCAGCTAAAATCATATCTTCATTAAATATCGTATGCTCTTCAAAGCCACCCAT
>CAZGVY010000085.1:0-9473 GCA_964529215.1 uncultured Mordavella sp.
CTCCTTTTTATTCAGTGACTCGCCTGTTACAATGGCAACCTTGCCCTGCTTTAAGTTTCTCTGTTTCTGGATCGCCTTTACGATATCAACCGCAAGAACCGTCTTACCGGAACCTTTCCGTCCAAAAACAAGGATATTTCCCGTCCTGGAAGTTCCCTGACGCTGCGCTCTTCTGTCATTGTCAAGCACCTCTACGATCTGCTCACTCATACCACGGACCGGCACAAAGTAGGAGAATAATTTCTTCTGTTCCTCTGTAAGTCCGGCTTTCAGACCGATCTCACTCGTAGCGCTCAGATCATATCTTCCTGTTACAACGAAACCTGTATCAAATGGAACTCCACTTCCCTTAGACTTCTTGATCCTCTCCTGGATCTCTTCTTCAGACGGCTCCTCGATCTCAAGAGGTTCGTCAAGATCAGGTTCTGCGATCTCAGGAAGTTCATCATCAAAGAAATCTTCACCGTCAAACTCTACTTCGTCAAACTCTCCTAATACATCTTCCTCGAACTCATCTTCCTCAAGTTCCTCTTCCTCAAACTCATCTTCGTCGAACTCATCTTCGTCAAAGTCATCTTCGTCAAAGTCATCTTCCTCGAAGTCATCTTCCTCAAACTCATCTTCGTCAAAGTCTAATTCGTCGTCGTAGTCATCCTCAAACTCGTCTTCGTAGTCGTCTTCATACTCGTCTTCCCCGAACTCATCCTCTTCCTCAGCCTCGTCAAAGTCATCTTCATACGCATCTTCTTCATACTCGTCTTCTTCCTCAGCCTCGTCAAAGTCGTCTTCATACGCGTCCTCTTCGAACTCTTCCTCTTCCTCAGCCTCGTCAAAGTCGTCTTCATACGCATCTTCTTCGAACTCGTCCTCTTCCTCAACTTCGCCAAGGTCATCTTCTTCCTCAGGTTCGTCCTCGATAAGTTCCAGTTCTATCTGATATTCTTCTTCCGGTTCTTCCTGCCCAGGTTCTAATTCTTCTCCCAGGTCAAAGTTCTTATCATCTTCTTCCTCAGATGCGCGCCCTTCCAGCTCTTCTACCAGTTGTCTGATATCATCAGATAATACTGGCGTTTTCTTCTTCTGTGATGGAATGGCTGCCGCTTTTGCTTCAACCTTCTTTCTTGCTGCTTCTTCCGCCGCCTTTGCTTCGGCTTCCTTTCTTGCCGCCTCTTCCGCCGCCTGCATCTGGGCTCTTCTCTTTTCTATCTCTTCAAGTTCTTTTCTCTCTTGCTCTGCTTTCTCAGCCGCCTTGCGAGCCTCGATCTCTTCGCGCTCTTTCTGAAGTCTTTCCTCGTCTTTTTCCTTCTGCGCCTCGATTGCCTCCGCATTGACTTTCTGTTTCTCTTCCCACTCCTGAAGAATGTCCTCGATCTTCATCTGACCGGAGATACGGATCTCTTCCTCTCTCTGCTCCATTCTTTTCCTTTCGATGCGGTTAATGCCATTTGCCATGGCAACGCCCTGTGCAAGAGCCTCTTCTAACGTGACTCCCTTGATCACAGTTGAGATCGGTGACTTCTTGATAATGGATTCCTCAGGCTCTTCTTCCGCCTCAGACACTTCTTCCGCGATCGCTTCTAATGGAAGTTCTTCTGTTGCGCCAAAATCATCTTCATCAAACTCTTCCTCGCCAGTCATTTCCACATCGGAAGTTTCCTCTGCAGATTCTTCCTCAGAAAGTTCGTTCGCCTTCTGCTCCTGCATTGCTTTCAATGCTTCGTTCAACTCTCCTGTCGGAAGTCTTCTCGTCGCATCTGCTTCTATTTCCTCTTCACTCGGAACAGACTCAAGCGCTTCATCTATCAACTCTATAGAATTAAGATCCTTTAACGGCATCGTTTCTCTTGCTGCCAGTTTTTCCACAACTTCCTCTTCAGAGAGTCTCTGCTCCTGCCCCTGTGCTTTATGCATAACCTCCGGGCGTCTGATGACTGTCTTCTTCTCTCCTTTGTAGGCGTCATATTTCTCCTGCTGAAGTGGAGTAAGCGGTTTATATTTCATCTTAAGTTCCATTGCCTGGAACACATATTTTCCTTCGCTGAACCACAGGATCAAATCGTCACACTCTTCCAGACATTCTGCGGTCATACCTGCCTCGTCATATAATCTGGCAAGTTCATACGCCCATTTCTCCACATATTCTGCCTTCTTAAAATCAGAAAGAGCAACAATCTGTTCGGAAACAGGAGAACGCTGCGCCTTCAGTATCTTATACTTTAATATGTACTGATTCGGATCCTTCGGCGCCAGTTTTACAAATTCATCATAACAGTCAGATGCCTCCCCCGGATCATCTAACTTAAGTGCCAATATCCCCAGACGGTACATGATCTTCCTGCTGCTGGGCGAACGGTCATAGGCTACCAGAAGAATATCACGGCTCTTCTGAAATTCTCCGTTCAATTCATATATCTCGCTGACTGTACTCAGCATGGAAGCATTCTTTACTCTGCGCCAGTCTACGGTATCCGCAATCTCCATCGCTTTCTTATACTGGCGATTTTCCATGTGTTCCATCATCTGTTCTGTCTTTACCCGATATTCATACTTATCCAATCTTCTAACCTATAAAATTTTCCATTATTTATTGTTTATACTCCTATAACTTATTCAAGTTTATCATATGGTGTATACATTGTCAAAATAATCAGAAGTAAAACTTACAGAATCAGATCGTCAATTTTCTGATAGTTCTCCATACTATAAGCTTCAATAATATTTCCCTTCACTACATATAACACTGTACCGATATAGACTCCCCTGGCAGGCTGGTATGTATTTCCATTTACCCCTTCATCCATCAGGCACTGAAATCCTTCTCTTTCATCATATGCAAACACATAATAATGTTCCCCGTCTCCGGTATCTGCAGAGAAACCAATGATATTTCTCTCTGTATCGATCAGAACCGCTTTATAGTCATACAATGCTCCCGCGCTGTATACGTTCTCCATTACATACTTCTGGACCTCCTTGACATCTGTGTTATCGCTGACGTCAAACATGGACAGCTTTACTCCATTTGTGCTAAAGCCCTCCTCATCCATATCCATACCAATACCAAGAAGCTGCCCTTCGCCATATGCATGCAGATATTCAGAAAATCCCGGTATCTTCAGCTCACCTATGATCTCCGGATTTTCCGGATCGGAAAAATCCACAGAAAACAGCGGGTCCGTTTCCCGGTAAGTCACGAAATATCCCACGTCTCCCATCAGCCTGGCCGAATATACCCTTTCATCCTCCGCAAGCCCCCGGATAGAACCTGTCACCTCTAAATCATTATCCAGTACAAATACATGGTTTGAATCCTCATCCGTAGTTATAACCCGCAGATAGCCCTTGTACTCGTCAATGCAGAAGGAATCATGGATGTAACCCTCCACCGTGCCGGAGGCCTCTGCCGTCAGCTTCCCGTCCTGATAGGCAATTCTCCGGATGGACGTATCCCCCTGCCCGTTCCACCAGTTTTCATACCAGTAGATGTTCTGGCCGCTTACATAGAGTTCGCCCCCATTTGTAAAAATAGCCTTGCTCTCCTTCATTTCTCCCGGATTTTCCAGATCGACGGAACTGATCACTTCATATGTGTGCGCTCTCTTTGTCACGGGCAGATAAATATCTGTCTCCGGCAATAATCCACCGTTGATTACAGGAATATAAGAAGACCTGTCTTTTAGCGTGATCTCACTCCCGCTATCTACATAATACTGGCTGAACAGATACAGATGTCCATCAGACATACGGGAAGATGCATAAGCGCCGCTCTGCGTCACCTCTCCTTCCTTTTTGGGCTTTGCGGGATCTGACACATCATAAGTAAATGCAAATGTATTTGAGATGCTGCTATACCAGCCTCCCTCTGTCTTTTTCTCCTGATAGGTATCTCCTGCCAGCACCAGCTTTCCGTTCTTTACATAAAATTCATGGATCGTATGGTCATCCTCAACCTCAAGCTGCCCGGTTTCCTTCAGCCCATCCTCCGTATCTACAATCGCAACTGCCCTTCCGTTATCCCGCAGAGTATAAAGATAGCGTCCGTCCGTCTTTGCGATATCCGCTTCGTCCACACCCTCCTGTCTCACATTCGTATCAGAATGATCCGTAGGATCTGTTTCCATAGCCGGTGCATCCATTGTTTTTGTCTCTGCAGCGGCCTGCTGGCCTATCTCTGCCCCGCCGGACGCCTCTGACATCTCCACGGCTGCGGAATCCTCTGCCACAGATTCCACCGTCTCTCTGCCGCCGTCATAGACGCTGACATCCATCTGATCCATATACGCTTCAAGATATTTGTATACATCATCATAGCTTTTCGCCGTATCCAGTCCTGAAGCCTGGGAAACGGCCCCTTCATCCGACCCAGCCACAGTTGTACTTCCCACATTCGTCCCATAGACCGATTCTCTTGTGGCTCCATAAGCCAGTCCGCATACCAGCAGGCAGCAAGCCGCGGCAGCAACCGTATGCACTTTCTTCCATACAAATTTCTTTGGCCTATTCTGCAGCAGATTCTCAAGCCCCTTTGGCTCCAGAGACTTTGGTACATTCACGGCTTCTGCTTCCCGTTTTATCTGTTCTAAAAATTCCTGCTCTTTTTTATTCATTATACGAGTCTCCTTTCTTAGTGCTGATATGTAGCGTACCCATCCTCAGTCCCTGGGTCTAATATCACGCTCATCTTGGCCAGGGCGCGGCTTCGTTTTGATCTTACTGTTCCACTTTTGAGCCTCAGGATCTGGCCGATCTCTCCGCTCTGATACCCGCCGAACACAGAGAGTCCCACGATCATCTGCTCCTCCTCTGAAAGTACCGCAAATGCCCGACGTATATCCAGGCTTAAATTCATGCTGTCCTCTCCGCCCGCCGTCCTCTCAAAAAAATCTACTTTACCGGCTTCCCTTTTCTTTGCCGCTTCTTTAAGCTTTTTTCTACACACACGGGAGAGTATAGTAAACATCCAGCTCTTAAACGCATCCTCCCTGCGGAGGGACGACACGTGCTCATAGCCATGGATAACCGCCTCGCTCACTGCATCCTCCGCATCCTGCGGATTTCGCATCATACACAGAGCAAAGCGATACAAATCCTTATAAATCCCTTCATACATACCGGCAAACCTTGCTGCGTCACACTTCATCCCACACCCTCCTTTACCATGGAACATCCAATTATAAGAATACTCTTTCTATAATAATAAGAGCCTTCTTGCGTCTCATCTGTTGCATGAAATTAAAAAATTATTTTGAAACATCCATATTTTGTTTACATAACAATATTATACACGCTTTCCTGAAAGAATACAATATCTCCGGTATCATTTATAGCCGCCCGGATTTAGTCCTTTTCCATACACAGGCTGGACTAAATCCGGGCGGCTATAAATTCCGTCTCTAACTATATTTTTACAAATCTCTACACTAAATCCTATGGCACGCCACTTTGTGCCCTTTCTCAACTTCCCGGAATTCCGGCGCCTCCTTCCTGCACCGTTCCGTCACATAAGAACAGCGGCTGCAAAACGCACACCCGGTAAATTTCGATGTCCGCACAGGCTGTTCCCCGGTCAGGGCCGTAATTTCCCGATCCCGCACAGATATATCCGGCACAGAGGCAAAAAGCGCCTGTGTATACGGATGCTTTGGACTGTCAAATAACCGTTCCGTATCTGTTTCCTCCACCAGCGTTCCCAGATACATCACTCCCACCCGGTCAGAAATAAACCGGACAACACCGATATCATGAGAAATGAACAGCAGGCTGATCTGAAGCTCCTTCTTCAAATCGATCAGCATATTTAATATCTGAGCCTGGATCGACACATCCAGCGCAGATACCGGCTCATCACAGACGATCAGCTTGGGGTTTATGATCAGCGCGCCCGCAATTCCCAGCCGCTGCACCTGGCCTCCGGACAGTTCATGGGCATAACGGAAATAATGCTCCTCTGACAGTCCTACCCTCTGAAGTGTGGCAAGCACCTGCTCCCGTCTCTTGGCCGCATTCTCCACACCGTGTATTTTCAGCGTCTCCTCCAGAATATCCCCGATACGTTTCCGGGGATTCAGCGCAGATACCGTATCCTGGAACACCATCTGCAGCTCTCCCCTGAGCGGACCAAATTCTCGTTCGCTTAATCCGCACAGTTCTTTTCCCTCATAGAGGATCGAGCCGCTATCTGGTTTATTCAGCCCTACAATTGCCCGCCCGGTCGTGGATTTCCCACAGCCGGATTCTCCCACAAGGCCATAGGTCTCGCCCTCGTCAATGTGAAAAGACATATGATCCACCGCACACATATACTCCTTCGGTGCAAATAATTTCCCCATATTTCCGTAAATCGGATATGTCTTCCTTAAATCCTTAACCTCAAGCAAATGCGTACTCATAATTACACCACCCCTCCCTGCTGTCCGCAGTCCGCATATTTCCAGCATTTTACAAAGTGCCCGGGGGCAGCTTCTACAAGCGGCGGCTGCATTTTTTCACACTTTTCACTTACGTCCTTACATCTGGTACAAAAATGGCACCCTTCCGGTATCTTGGAAAGGGACGGCACCGTTCCGTCGATTACCGGCAGGCTCTTTCCTCTTTCCACGTTCAAGTGCGGAATACATGCCAGTAATCCCTTCGTATACGGATGGAGCGGTTCGGCAAACAGCGCTTTTGTCTCCGCGCTCTCCACCACCTGTCCCAGATACATGACCTTTATACTGTGGCATAGCTGGGACACGGCTCCCATATCATGTGTGATGAACAGCACGGACATCCCCAGCTTCTCATTCAGCTCTCGGATCAAATGCAGGATCTGCTCCTGGATCGTCACGTCCAGCGCAGTGGTCGGCTCGTCCGCGATCAGAAGCTTCGGCTCACAGGCCAGCGCCATGGCGATCATCACTCTCTGCTGCATGCCGCCGGACAGCTCGTAAGGATATTTCTTGATGCAGCTCTCCGGGTCTGGGATCCCTGTCAGCTTCAGCATTTCCACTGCCCGTTCCGCAGCCTCCTTTTTTGCCATTCCTCTGTGAAGCATCAGGATCTCGCTTAACTGCATTCCTACCGTATGCACCGGGCTCAGGGAATTTAAGGGATCCTGGAAAATAATTGAGATCCGGTTTCCCCGGATGTCACGCATTTTTGCTAACGGCTTCTCAAGAAGATTCTCTCCCTCAAAAAGGATCTCCCCCTCATACCGGACCGCCGTATCATGATCCCGCAGGCGCAGGATCGACTGGGACATCACACTTTTCCCGGAGCCGGATTCCCCCACCACTCCTGTGATCTCTCCCGGACGGACGCTTAAGCTCACGCCGTCCACAGCCGGAAGCCATCTCTTATGAACCGGAAATAGGACTCTTAGATCCTTCATTTCCAGCAATGGTTTCTTCATACTATTTGTTGCATTCTCTGCCATCATTTTTTAGCCCCTCCCTTTGTCCGCGGATCCATAAAGTCCCTAAGTCCATCGCCAAGAAGATTCAGGCTCAGCACACAGAGGATTACCGCCGCACCGGGGCAGATCATCGTCCATGGCGCTTTTGAGAAGATCAGCTTGCTGGCCTGCAGCATATTCCCCCAGCTTGCCGCCGGCGCCGGAACACCCGCTCCTAAGAAGCTTAAGGATGCCTCCGAAATGATCGCCTGTGCAAAGATAAAGGATGCCTGAACCGTCAGCGGAGAAATGACGCCCGGCAGGATCAGCTTCCATAAAATACGGAAATTACTGAACCCCTGCACCTTTGCCGCCTCCACATAAGGCTGTTTGCGGATAACCATCGCACTCGCCCTGACCGTTCTGGCCACACTGGGCGTATATACAATCGTAAGCGCCGCGATCACGTTCCAGCTTGAGGTGCCAAGAGCTGCAATGAGCGCAATAGCCAGAAGAATGCCCGGTATGGCGATCAATCCGTCACAGATCCGCATCAGGATGTGATCCAGAATCTTAAAGTAGCTGGCATAAATACCCACGATCACTCCGAGAAAGCAGGAAAAAACTGCCACGCAGCCTCCTACCCACAGGGAAACCCTTGCTCCGTACATCAGACGTACAAATAAATCCCGGCCAAATTCATCCGTCCCTAAAATATGCTCTCCGCTGGGCGGTTTCAATCTGTCTATAACAACCATGGCATTGGGATCCGCATCGCTGAGCGCCGGAACCAGAAGCGCCAGCACCAGAATAATTACAAATCCTACAGACCCAATGATCAGACCCGGACTGGCCAAGAGACGTTCCTTCCTCAGCTGGCGCTGTTCCTTAAAAATCGCCTCGCTCACAGCAGAAGTATTCTTATGCAGTAAACTCATCTTCCCACCTCCTACTTACGTCCCGGCTGCAGTCTTGGATCCACAAAGCCGTACAGAATATCTACGATCAAATTTACCAATACATATAAAAGTGTCACAAAGAGTACCACTCCCTGAATCACGAACACATCTCTGCGAGTGATCGCCCCCATTGTCAGCATACCGATCCCCGGAATATTAAACAGCGTTTCCGTTACGATCGTTCCTGTTATCAGGCTTCCAAAGGATTGTCCCACTGCCGTCAGGATCGCAGGCGCCGCATTTTTCAGCGCATACCGCATGACAACCTTTCCTTCCTTCAGTCCCTTCGATCTGGCGGTCCGAATATAATTCTTATAGAGCGTATCCAAAAGAGAAGCCCTTGTCATTCTGGTGATATATGCCGCCTGAACGATACCTAACGACAGCGCCGGCAGAAACAGATACCTGAGATGCTCTCCCAAGCCTGCTCCAAGCCCGGCATACCCTGCCACCGGAAACCATTGGTGGTAAACACAGAAAAACAGCATCAGAAACATACTGAGCAGAAATCCCGGCAGAGCCACTCCTAAGAGAGAGATCGATACGGCCACAACATCAAGTGCAGTTCCCCTGCGGTAAGCCGCCAGAATACCAAGGGGCACAGACAGGACCACCGCAATGATCTGCGCCAGAATGGCAAGGCTTAATGTAGGCATAAAATACTCTCCAATCGCCTCCAATACCGTCTGATGGAGAAAATAAGAGTTTCCCCAGTCCCCTCTAAAGATCCCCGCAAACCAATCGGCATACTGGACCAGAAACGGACGGTTAAAGCCTAATTCTGTATTCAGCGCCTCAATCTGCTCCGGCGACGCCTCCATTCCAAGGAGCGCTGTGGCAGGTCCTCCCGGAATCAGATAGACTACCAGAAAGACCACGCAGGATACCACAAACAATACCGGTATCAAAGATAAAATTCGTTTCGATATATAAGATAGCATAGAAATCCTGTTCCCTCCTTTGTAGAAATAGAATCCCGCAAGCAAGATTCCCGTATACGACAAAAAGGCGGACTGCTCTTGCACTCCGCCTTAATTTGGGCAAATTATTTTGAGACACCCCAATAGGTATTGAATCTCAGATAATCAACTCCCTCTATACTCTCATTCATTGCAGTTACGCCAGTATAATGTCCAAGAACG
>CAZGVY010000086.1:0-9239 GCA_964529215.1 uncultured Mordavella sp.
CTTTAAAAATTTTAAAAAGAGATTGACAACTCATACCATTCGGTGATAATATATTATTGAATATAATTATCTCACGAATGGCAAGTGAGATTTTTTGTATACACATATTTGTTAAATATCAGAAGAGACATCCGATTACCTGTTTCTTTTGCATAAATATAACAGTTAACTAAAATTATTTTCAAAGATTCGGAAGAACAGAATTCGGAGGAGCGAGATTATGGAAAGATATTTTAAGCCAGCACCATCTTCTAAGATATATAACATCGGTTGGCAGCGCAGGCAGGCACAGATAAACGCACAGAAAAAGCCCAATACTTTTTCATATATTTCGCCTTCTGACAGAGACTCGCTTCTTGTTCAGGAAACAATTGAGATTTTTGATCCTTCTATATATGATTATTCAGTAAAGTTATAAAAAGGATGCTGCTATACATTTATTGTACGGCAGCATTTTTTTACAAATTCCTCTTTATTTCTTTATAAGACGCTCCAACACTTTCTATATAATCTTCTATTCTCTGATTGACTCTTTCATATATTTCATCACAGCTATACTCATGTGTCCCGCTGAACAGTTCAAATGTTTTCCTTATATAGTCTAATTTATCTTTTTTCGTCTCAATCTCCTTTTTTGTTTCCTCATAGCACCTCAAAGCATATTCTTTTAGCCAATATATTGTTGTGTCATATCCATATAAATAATTCACTATTTTCATACTGTCATCTCTGTATTCTTTCTCTGGGCTTCCCTTTCGGTATAATCCTACCGGCTCTGTTCCGTTGCGGACATAACTTATCATTTCACTTCTCATGTCTCCCTCTATCCCCAAACTATTCCCTTCAAAAAGAGCTCCTTCAGATATATAAAAAGCCTCCCTATACAAGCCTTCATCAAAATCCAGCAGCGCCATCGCCGCCATGTCAGAGAACACTTCGCTATATGTTTTCATTAGACTCTTTACGATCGCTTCAATCACACCTGCTGATATGATATTCTTACGGTTATCTTCAAAGCTCTCCTGATATCTTTGTATTTTCCTTACATTATTTATAAAATTGTTCCCTTTCTCATTTAGTGCCTTACCAGCTGCGTCCGATATTTCAATGACCCCCTGGCAAACACCATTTTCATCATTCACTAAGAGTTGTTCACATCCCCCAACCAGAATCCCCTCAACATCTCTGGCATGATATTCCTTCTTTGTACACTCCTTCTTCATCATCATAATTAGGCCGTCCACAAGACGCTCCCATATTTTTTTCCTGTTAACCTCTTTAAACTCCCTTGCTATTTTATCATCATCTGACAACGAACACGGTATAATTTCTTCTGCTATCACCGCCGAAAGTGATTTAATAATATTCTCCAGCCGCATCTTCCGATGACGGATTCCGCTCCCTACATAATGAGATACCTCATGAGCCAGAATAATCATAAGATTCCTTGGCATATAAAGCGAGCGCTGCGATAGTCTCATACTGATAAGCCGGTCTCCCTGGGGCAGACCCATACTAATAATATCTGTCTGTGGCGTTGATTCTACAACAGGTACTAATAAGCACTCATACCGATAGTGATCCTTACTATCGTTGATTAATTCAATAATGTCTTTGACAAACCCGGCATATAGCAGACATAGCTTAATTGGAATCGCAAAGGTAGTTCCACTATATCCTGGTATCATTAAAAAAATCTGATCCGTGTGTACTGTATGGTAAATAATAGAGTTTACTGATTCCAAAAACTGGCAGACAGACTCCTTTAGATCTTCCGTTATCCCTGTTGTTTTTAACGCAGTATCCATTTGCGCGTCAAACATTTCAAAAGCCGGAAACAATAAATTAAAAATATCTCTAGACAAATCAAATTTCTCATACTGTGTTAGTGTATTTAGTGTCTGCATAAGAGCCACATAATAGGAATACATGCTCTCATTACCTTCATCAAACACACTCTCTAACCTGCCTCGGTACTTCTTAATTTTCTCAATACACCAGGACTTCAATGTTTCTGATTCCTCATCAAAACTATCCTTCGCCTCCTCGCTCATGCTCTTATTTAGCTTCTCGTCTATCCCCGCTTCTTTTAAATATATAGAAGTCTCAATGTTATAAATTCCCGATCCATATAATGGATTCTGATGTGTCGCAAAACCCTTTGGCTGCAGCAATTTTAAAAGGTCTTTCACTTTTCCATTGTTAATATCAACCACCAGGCTTTCGTGCCCCGTCACTTTATAATATTTTACATTCTGAGAGGGAAAACTGGACAGTCCCGCACATATTCCGCGCCGCGCCAATGAACTTCCATCCGTCACGATCTTCATCGTAATTCTTGCGATTGGATCCTCTCCATGATATTTCTGCACATCCCAGGTGATATTCTTTTGCTGCAGGCGGTCAATTTCCTTCAAATCGCTTTCTGAAACCCCCATAATAGAGTGACAGTACTTAATATCTGACATGCCTTCTATTTCTCTAATGATTTCTTCCAGTTTTCCTATACGGTTTCCATGAATCAATACGACCAAATCTGCATTATCAAATGTACAGTATGTGATAGCTCCATATTTAGTTCTATTATCTGCCCCATCGGGTTCTTGAAATCTATCTTCAATTTTCTTCGCTATCTCTTTATATTTTTTCCTTTGCTTCAATTGTAAAAAGCCGACCGAAAAAAAAGGCATATAAGAATTTCTTTCCCAAAAAGTCTTCCCATTAACCTTATCCTCTGTATCAATACATCTGAAAATCCCTATATTCTGTCTGCTGTGAATTCCTTCAAGCTTCTCCGTCTGAAACATAGAACTATACCATAATTCTGAGATTGGCGCTTTAGTTCTCTTTTCATACAGCTTGCTCTTTTTCTGTTCTACTTTACTGATACTCAGTCCGTCATAATACCCCCAGCATGAATAATCACTTTTTAAAGGAAGTTTATACTCATTCAAATAATGCTGCTTAAATAGTGTTAGCATCCTCAGATCTTTCTCCATCACAAATCTCTCCTTAATAAATTAATTCCCAAAAAGCTTCCCATTGCCGTCTTTTCTGCATACTCACTCCCTTTTGAATATACTCTCCTTCCAATTCCGTCCAAATGTCTCTGGCTTTCATAATCTCCTCCCCCAACATTGGATGATGTATATACCTACTCAAATCAGGCATGAAATATGTATGATACCGGCTATTCAAAGAAAGATATTCACTATAGGCAAATCCCGATATTATAATCAGATTTCTGCCCTTAAAGTCTATACTCAATATCTCCTCTATATCTGGCGTATTACCCTGATATCCTTGCTCGATAACAGAAAAAATGATTCCCTGTTTCGCATCAATACTAGTTATTTTAACCATCAGGTTCTTTATAATACGTTCCGATATCTCCTTACTTGTGCAAATTCCAATCATACAATCCATGCATGCCTTCATATACCATTGCAGCTTACATCTTCCTTCTCTTTCCAACTTGTCTTTTTCTTCTTCCGGCTTCTCCTCCTTGCTTTCTTCAATATGTTTTTCTGCAAGTCCAGTTATAATCTCAATCATTTCAATTAATTGGTTTACTTGACTTTCGTTCTGGTAATTTGTTTTTTCAATCATCCTTGCCAGAAACTTATGAATCCCCTGGCCATTTTTATATTCTCCTACGATATACCCGACGGAACTTTCCGCGATCTCCCCCAGAAAAACCGCCTGAGAGCTTCCCAAACACACTAATACAAGTGCATAAGCCATTGTCACAATTTGCTGCAGCGCGGTGATTTCCAATGTTATCGGCCACTTATAAGCAGCAGCCAGAAATAAGATAAGCAATTCCAGGGTAACGGTCACACCCATCACCGTCAGCCTTACTCCCACATGCCCCTTAGATATATTCTTTATGAATACATCTCTGATCCGTATACCATACCGTTTCCCTTCCATCCGTCCCATCCAGAAGATCACCAGCGCCATGGTAAAAGTCCACACCACCAGAACCATTGAAGCAATTCCAGTATAGTCGTCATTCTCCATTGCAAAGATCCTTTCTAGTGCCGGATATTGATATGGCTTTTGACATTTATCAAAGTAAATACATATAGCCAATGCAACTAAGGTAATTGGCTCCCATGGAAATCTGCAAATATTCCGATACCTCTCCGCCATTTTCTGTGAATCTGCTTTTGCCACAAGTATTCCTCCGCCATTCATATTTTCATCAAATATTACCATCTTCTTTTCCGATATTCCGAAATCTTCACTCTATATCTTACATGCCGTATGAGTCATTTTTCTTTTGCTTTCTGCATTGTTTTGTGAGTTGCCCAAAAATGGGTAATTCATTTTATTATACTATACGAATTTTCAAATTTCGACACGCTTCCAAAACCAATTTTCCAATATGCTGTTTCAATGCGCATATCTGCTGTAAACCACAAAAATAGTTCCGCTTCCTCCACCTGGGTATACCTCTGAATGCATTGATAAACGCAAAGAACCGTCGGTCATGTGAGCCGTCGGTTCTTTATCGTCCAAGATACTTCTCATTAATTTTTCCTAATATATGATATGTTTCCAGTATTCCTTCAGCAATAACATATTCCATCAATGCTGTCTCTCCATTCTTATCGTACCTTCTAAATGCCTGCCTGTACTTTGACTGATCCTTTATAACCGCCGGAAATAATCCCTGGTTCAATAATTGCTGATGCATGATCATTCTTCCGGTTCTGCCGTTTCCATCTTTAAATGGATGTATACGCTCAAACTCGATATGCTTTCTCGCCACATGCGCAATAAGTCCCGCCTCCGGCAGTTTCTCTCTCAGAGACAAATCGGCTGTATATTTTTCCATCAGCTTCGGAATCTTTTGGAAGTCTGGCGGATAATATATGGCTTCTGCTGGTGTTCCGACATATACGTCTTCTTTCCGGATCCCACCCTCATTCTGCATGATCAAACCATTCGTATCCATGATCCATTGTAAATCTATATTCGTTTTCCCTTCAAAATCAAGTTGCTGCCGGACTGTACGATACATAGATCTTGCTTCCTGATATTCCGTATAAGTATGTCCGGAACGAACTTCATCATATTCGATTACTGCAACCGTCTCTTCCAGAGATAACGTATTGCCTTCCAGGGAATTAGAATTCCAGCTCAGGCGGAACAATAAATCACTTTGGAATGGTTCCCATACCAGCCTATTACTTTTCTGCTCATTTGCTTTTTCCGCACATTCCTGAATTTCTAATATTTTATCTGATATATCAATTCTCATGCTCTGCACCACCTTAATTATCAAAAATCATTCTCTCCATATTCTATATCACATTATAATTCTGCTTTCATAAAATCTGCCAGCCGAACCACGCACGGCAGCATAAAAGCTCATTACTATAATATAATAACTCGAAATAAATTATAAGTAAATGGCAGCTCCCTGAATACTTTGATATACGCAGAAGAATCGGCGGCCATGTGAGCCGCCGGTTCTTTGTCTTAATTCTTATGCTTTCGCCTGGCCTTCAATCTCCACTGTATCATCCGCATACAGTTCTGATATCTGATCCTCCAGGTCTTTTTCCTGTTTCTTCATGTCGTGGTGCTTCCATACAAATCCTACGATAACAACAATCAGTACGATCAATGCCAGAAGATCCCACCAACAAAAGCCGAGTACGGTGTGTTCTATAATATACGTCATATTGACCCCTCCTTCTTGCTGTTATGCTTCTGCGGCATTCTCCGCCGCTTCCTGTGCAAGCGCCTCCAGTTTCTCTTTTCTTTCTTCCTCGAAATCGTCCTCTCGCTTCTTCTGATTGCGGCTGTGTACGATCAGTACCACAATAATCGCTACCGCTGCTACAAGCGCCGGCAGATCCCAGAAGTGTATCCCTAAGCTGTTGTGTGCAAATACATAAAAATTATACAACATATTCTTACCTCCTTCTTGCTATCCTCATACCGCCCGCCCCGGTAAGATGCCGGGGCGCTGGCGATACGTTACAATATCCTACATTCTCCGAATGAATCTGTATTGTATTAGTTAGCGTTTTCCTTGTTCTCTGCCATGCCTAATTCGCGTTTCAGTTTCTCGGTCTCAAGCTCATCTGCCAGTTCTGCAATTCTCTGCTGGCGCTTCTTCATATCCTTCGTGTAGAATGCATAGATGATCAGCGCTAACAGCATCAGCAGGAAGTGCAGGATACAGCAGTGGTGGTCGTCGAGTTCTCTGTTGGTCAACGGTACTTCTTCATCTGCTACAGGTACTACATCCACATTACCCTCGTCATCAAGTACGACTGCCGCTGCTGGTACTGCTGCTGCAGGTGCCGGTACAAGTGCCGGTGCTGGTGCCGGAGCTGGGATAGCCGTGTAAACAACCGTTAATACTACATTCCGTGCAGGCATTCCCTGTATATCACTTCTTAGCAATCCATAATCCGCCGTATAACCTGCAATGGTCGGTGAGGTATAGCTGAAGGACTCTCCTGCAAGGTACTGTGCAACAACGCTTGGCGCTGCCGTGCCGCCTGTTGCATATACATAGTTGATGGTTAATGTGTAAATGTTCTCTACATTGGTCTCATCAGTCTCATCACGTTTCGGCTCTGGATCCGGATTCGTCGGGTCTGGTGTTGTACCATTCACAATTGCAGCATTGCTGATTGATGCATTTGCATCTGCTCTTGCTACTACGTAACTACAATTCAATGTTCTTGTAGCGCCTACTGGCAAGCTGTTAATCGTTGCTACATTACCGTTAATTGTAACGCCGCTCTGATTCGCAAAGGTCACTTGACCGATTGCTCCCTGAAGCTGATCTGTTACCTGTACGTTATTCAGATTCATATTGCCGGTATTGGTAACCGTAATCGTGTAATTAATCGTCTGGCCAACATTGAAGTCTCTCTGATTGCCTACGATGTTCTTCTCTACTGAGAATTCCGGATTCTTTTCATCTACCGGAATCGGATCCGGTGTTTCGCCCCTGCCTGAAGTATCATCTCCGGCTTTTGCCGTCGCTGCATTCTTAAGGTTTGAATTGCCAAGATCTTTTTCTTGAATAACATATTCTGCCTTTACGACAACTTTCTGGCCTGCTCCGTCTTTTCCGGCTTCCAGGGAATCAATTTTTGCTGTATTTTTTTCTACGCTATAGCCCTCACCTTCAACAATTTTTGCATCTGCCCAGGTATCCTGAACCTCGATATCAGACAAATTCTGATTTCCAGTATTCTGCACCTCGATATCGAACTTAACCTTATCGTCTAATGCAAATACTTTATTGCCATTATCGTCTGTTCCAGTTGCTTCAGCAAGATTTGTAACAGTCTTCTTCATAGTAAGCTGCTTATCAACTTGATCCATTGGAATCGGATCCGTAGGATCCTCATACGTGATACTTCCACTTGTTGCGGTTGCAGTATTTACTACATCTGACTTGCCAATCTCCTCAGTCGTTACGATATAATGTGCATTTACTCTTACTGTGCTGCCTGCTTTCATACCTGCCGGGATAACTGCCTTCTTCCCTTCAACAGTATATTCGTTTCCGTTGCTTGGATCAATCACTGCATCTGCCCATAAATCGGTAACGATTACTGGATTTGTCAGGTCTGCGTCCCCACTGCTCGTCACATCAATTGTAAAGTCTATCCGGTCGCCTAACTTAAAGACTGTGCCATCTGCTTTAGGAACATAATTCTTACTAACTGACAACATTTCCCACTGTGCAACTAAGGTAACGTCTTCACCAGGCATTGTAAACATGCTTTCTGCATCTACTCTGGCGCCAGTTTTCTCATTCTTCCAGTATGCAAAAACTGCGTTCTCCTTTGTAAACATATTATCCCATGCATAAACTTCTTCATATCCCGCCGGGTAAATGTTTGGATCCTGATAGGTTGCTTCCTGTAGCTTATTAAGTCCTCCATTTCCCTGATAGAATACATGGTATTCTTCAGAATCAGGAATCTGATCTGGCTTTCCTTCTGGACCGTTTGCATCAAGGACATAATATACATTGATTACATTCTCATCATTATTAACTCCAATTGTTAATTCTGTTGGGTCTACGTTATCATAAAGATAATTCTTTATATTTACAGCTTCATCAGCTCCGTTAATCTTTTCTGCATATTTTGTATCCTTTTTAGTCGCTTCCTTCAGTACCTTACCGGTCCCCTTCTCAAGGTAGTTCACCGTGTACTTCTGCGCGTTTGCCGTGTAGTATACGTTGATCACGTTGGCTGTGTCATCCGCACCTACCGTCAACTTCGCCGGGTCTGCGCTGTCATACGTGTATCCTGTTATCTCAGCCGCTTCCCCTGCCCCGTTAATCTCCTGGGCGAATTTCGCATCCTTTTCTTCCGCTGCCTTCAGTACCTTACCGGTTCCCTTCTCAAGGTAGTTCACCGTGTACTTCTGCGCGTTTGCCGTGTAGTATACGTTGATCACGTTGGCTGTGTCATCCGCACCTACCGTCAACTTCGCCGGGTCTGCGCTGTCATACGTGTATCCTGTTATCTCAGCCGCTTCCCCTGCCCCGTTAATCTCCTGGGCGAATTTCGCATCCTTTTCTTCCGCTGCCTTCAGTACCTTACCGGTTCCCTTCTCAAGGTAGTTCACCGTGTACTTCTGCGCATTTGCCGTATAGTATACCGTAATCACGTTCTTGCTGTTATCCGTCTTTACCGTCAGTGTTTCCGGATCTGATTCGGCATAGGTATAACCCGTTATCTCGGCTGCTTCCTTTGCCCCGGTGACCTTCTGGTTATATTTCGCTGCCTTTTCTACTTCTGGCTGCAAAACTTTGTCTGTATCTTTCTCCAGGTATCTTACCGTATATGTCTGCGCGCTTGCCTCATAGTACAGGTTAATCACATTGGCTGCGTTATCCGTCCCTACTGTTAACTTCGTCGGGTTAGACTCTACATAACCGTACCCTTCTATCGAAACCGCTTCGCTGGTCCCGGTTATCTCCTGGGCGAATTTCGCATCCTTTTCTTCCGCTGCCTTCAGTACCTTACCGGTTCCCTTCTCAAGGTAGTTCACCGTGTACTTCTGCGCGTTTGCCGTGTAGTATACGTTGATCACGTTGGCTGTGTCATCCGCACCTACCGTCAACTTCGCCGGGTCTGCGCTGTCATACGTGTATCCTGTTATCTCAGCCGCTTCCCCTGCCCCGTTAATCTCCTGGGCGAATTTCGCATCCTTTTCTTCCGCTGCCTTCAGTACCTTACCGG
>CAZGVY010000087.1:0-9205 GCA_964529215.1 uncultured Mordavella sp.
TATGTCGTAATATGGATTAAACTTAAATCGTTTATCACTTGTAGCTGCAAGTTCTTGAAAATACGTATTGTCCGAAAATGCTGAAATCTGATACAAATCCCGGCTATACTCCCACAGATTACCATAATCTGCCAGGCGCCTTTTACAGGGTCCGATATGTCTCAAATAATTCAAATCCATACGTACCAATGTGGAATAAAGCCGAATATCACTATCAGTCACGCAATCCCCCATTAAAAACCTTTGATTTGAAAGTCTATCATCTAATGTATCCAATGCCGAAAAAAAAGTATTATATCCCTCATTGTAAGCTTCCACAGATTTAGCAAAACATGCTCTATAAATCGCATCATTAACATTTACATACAGCCACGCATTCATATCATCTATTTTATTCTTCAATCTATTCGGATATAAATCTGGAGCATTATCCTTGTGATACTTTTTAAATTCCGTTTCCAAATAATTCGTCAGAAAGCAAAAATCATTATTTACAATTGAATTTGTATGGTAATCTATAATTGCCGGCACAGTAGTTCGTCCCGTATAATGCGGTTCCGTATTATAATACAGCTCACTCAAAAACCGGGCACCTGTTTCCACATTTATATGGTTAGGTGAATTTACAAATTCCCATCCCAGCTCCTCATTTTCTGACCAGTCTACAGCTTCTGTTTTTATTATTTTTTCAAGCCCCAGCAAACTGATCACGATTGCTACGCAATTAGACCACGCACATCCTTTAGACCAAGCTAACATATACCTCCCTTTTTCTACCGGATGCGCCTCTGTTCCAAAGTGTTCAGTGAATCTATTCTTCTGACGTCTAAAATATCCCTTTTCGTCAATCTCGAGATCAATCTTTGGCCGAACTATCATTCTTCTTCCATTTATCTCTATGTATCTTCTTTTCTCCCTTTGTTCTTGCATGTCGCTATCCCTCGTCTACTGAATTTCTTTGGTCAAATTTCTTAAGAAAATGTCTGGTCCGCTGCTTAGACGGATTTTCAAAAATATCTTCCGGACTTCCTTCTTCCATAATGCTGCCTTCATCCAAAAAAATAACATAGTCTGCTATATGCCGCGCAAATTCCATTTCATGTGTAGCTATGATCATTGTAACTTTCTGTTTCGCTAACTTATACAAAAGATTCAAAACCTCTCCTACCAGCTCTGGATCCAGTGAAGAAGTCGGCTCGTCTATCAATAACACTTGTGGGTTAACCGCCAATGCCCTCCCTATACCGATTCTTTGCTGCTGTCCTCCCGATAAATGAGCCGGATACTCATCTGCTTTTTTTGTAAGTCCAATGGTCTCTAGGATTTCTCTTGCCTTATCTTCTGCTTTAGATTTTGATACTCCCTGAACCTCTATTAACGGAGTCATAATATTCTGCAATGCCGTTTTATGCCGGAATAAACTATAATTTTGAAAAACCATTGCTGTTTTTCTACGTAATTTGTATACATCATTCTTTTTGTGATAATTTGCATCTACAGTAACATCATCTATAGTGATAATTCCATTATCAGGTTTTTCTAAATAATTAATACAGCGTAACAAGGTAGATTTCCCCGTACCTGATGGTCCGATTAACACCAAAACTTTTCCTTCTTCCAGCTGAAAAGACACGTCTTGTAATACTTTTAATTCACCAAAGCTTTTACTTAAATGCTTTATATTTATCATCTCGTCCTCCGTCAATATATTCTGTTAATCTTTTTTTCCAAACGGCTTTGAAGCACATTAAGAACTGAAATTATAGCCCAGTAAATAACAACTGCCACCAGATATCCCTCTAAAAAACGATACGTTCTCGAAGTTTCCATACTAACTACCGCCATCATATCTTTAAATCCAATCATAAAACCTATCGATGTAGATTTAAACAGATTAATAAAATTATTGGATAACCCAGGAATCGCAATTCTGGTAGCTTGAGGAATTATTATTTTTGTTATAACTGCAAATGGTTTCATGCCAATAGATAATCCAGCCTCATATTGATCCCTGGAAACCGAGTTCAATGCTGCCCGAATATCCTCCGACATAAATGCGCAGTAATTAGCACTTAAACATATCACCAATGCATGAAATGAACTCATCTCCTTAATCGTAGTACTAATTGTAGCTAATCCATAATAAAACAAAAATAACTGTGCTATAAACGGTGTTCCACGAAAAAACGAAACATAAATCGAGCTCAATATGTGTAAACCTCTTATTTTATATTGCCTGATAACAGCTAATACAAGTCCCATCAGCAAAGAAAGTATTAGTGACAGCAGTGCCGCTTTTACTGTAGCTGGCAGTAATTTGATTACTTTTGGTATCATAGCAGCAAAGTAGTCTAATTTAAATCTATCCATATCTGTCTCCTTTCAAAAAAGTGCTTTTTCCATTTCTGAAAAAAGCACTTTTTATCAGTTATTCCATTGGGTCAAATCCAAACCATTTTATAGATGTCTCTTTTAAAAATCCCTCATCTTTTAATTCACCCAGAACTTTGTTCACTTTATCCCTTAATTCCTTACCTTCATCAGTTTTCTGGAATGGGTATCCAGCCGTTTCTGTATACACTGGATCTCCAACACCCTTAATTTTCAAACCTGATTCTTCCTTAACAGATTCAATATGTAATGAAGACATTAATGTAGCATCAATTCTTCCAAGCGCCACATCAGAAGGAACTGCGGAGCTATCTTCGTATGTTACATATTCAATCTGCCCATCAGGATCCAATTCATCGAAATACGAAAATGCGATATCGTCTGTCAGAAGACCAAGTTTTTTCCCATAAAGATCTTCAACAGAATTAATATCTGTTCTATCTTCCTGTACAACAATTCTATACGGAACATAGAAATACGGATCTGTAAAATAATAAGTCTCTTCTCTTTCCTCTGTAATACCAATCTGATCCGCTACTGTATCAACTCTTCCGCTATCAAGCAGTTCGATGATTCCTGGAAATCCAGCTGTTTCCCACTCAATTTCATAATCTAATCGTTTTCCAATTTCCTTCCATACATCAATCTCAAATCCTTGCAGATCTCCATCATCATTCGTTTCTGAGAAAAAAGCATGTTCTCCAGTTGTGGAAATTTTAATTGTTTTTTTCTCTTCTTCCTTCTTTCCCCCGTCGCTTGACTTGCTGCCGCATCCTATTAACATACCTGCTGCAACAGCCACGCAAAGTACCACACTAAGTAGTCTTTTTTTCATCCTCTGTTTCCCTCTCTTTCTCAATATCTTCCTTTGTAGACTTATAATATTTGTTCATTTTGTCTAAGCCCAAGCTCAATGATACTCTTATATGTATATATTGTCTAATCAATTGTTTATATATATCATACCATTTATCGGCATTTTCTATAGCAAATTTTTTTCGAATAAAACTCCGATCACCTCTTCATAATTCCGTCCGCTTTGGACGATAGCATCCAGCATATGTACCAATCCATAGGCAGCTATTACGATCAGCTCGAGTCAGTTTACCATGAACATCCGATATTTTGCCTCCTTATTATAGGTCTATATAGCCCTATAAAACGACACACTAAAACCCGTATTTTTGCAGAGATTTCCGCAAAAATACGGGTTATTTCAAAGTTTTCTTTTTGTTAGGGCTATTTAAATTTGGAAGTTAAGGTTCTCCAGAAATTCCAAAACCTTTTCATTAAAGGCTTCTGTCTATTTATCAGCAATAAGTGACCATCCTCAATGAAGCAAAGCTTTGCCCCGGGAATCCCCCTTTTCTCACATAAAAATGTCTGAAATCCACATCAATATCCTCTACGCTACCCTTTTCATTTCGGTTATTTTACAGGCTCTTAAGGATCTTGTTCAGCTGATCCATTTCAATCGGTTTTCCAATATGCCCGTTCATTCCTGCATCCAGCGACTTCTTTTTATCCTCGTCAAATGCATTCGCAGTCATCGCAAAGATCGGGATCTCACTGTGTCTGCCACCCAATGCGCGGATCCTCCTGGACGCCTCATATCCATCCATTACCGGCATCTGGATATCCATCAGGATCAGATCGTAAGTGCCCGGCTCCGAAGCTTTAATCTTCTCCACTGCTACCAATCCGTTCTGTGCAACATCGACAGCAAAGCCCCTTTCTTCCAGAATCGCTACTGCGATCTCCTGATTCAGCTCATTATCCTCCGTAAGAAGAATCCTTTTGCCCGCTCCCAGGTCATCTGTGATGATGTGGCCCAGCGGCTCGCTTATATTCCCGGTTTCTCCTTGTCTTTCCTCTTCCTCTCCATTTCCTGATGGATCTGTGGATTCCGGCAGCCGGAATGCAAGGGAAATCACAAATTCACTTCCCTTTCCCTCTTCACTCTTAACCGTTATGGTTCCTTTCATCATATCCACAATGGTTTTCGTGATTGCCATTCCAAGTCCTGTGCCCTGTATGCCGCTGACCGTTGATGTTTTTTCCCTCTCAAAGGGATCAAAAATATGTTTCAGAAATTCCTGGCTCATCCCGATCCCGGTATCACGGATCCGGAATTCATAAAGGGCATGTCCCTTCGGCGCCCCCGCTTTCTCCGTAACATACAGCCACACCTTCCCTTTTGGCGGCGTGAACTTCAGCGCATTGCCAGCCACATTCAGCAGTACCTGATCAAGCCTCAGCCTGTCACACAGTACCGTTTCAGCCACTATATCCTTAAACTCTGTGGAAAATTCTATCTGCCTGGTGCAGATATCAGCCTGTATCATCTCCCTTAAATCATGGATGATCTCATAAATGCTGCATTCCTTTTCCTCCAGTTTTACCTTCCCGCTCTCAATATGACTCATATCCAGCACATTATTGATCAGCGAAAGAAGATGTTTACTGGAAGACATGATCTTTGACAGATAATCCTTCACTACTTCTTTATCATCGATCCGGTTTTCAGCAAGGCCGGTAAAGCCGATGATCGCATTCATCGGCGTACGGATATCATGGGACATATTACTAAGGAAAAGTGTTTTTGCCTGATCTGAACGCTGCGCCTGCCTGAGTGCATCCTCCAGCATCCTTCTCTGTTCCTGGATCTTATACTCGTCTTCCTTATTCTTCGTAATATCGACAAACATCCCGATATAGGAGACCGGAATACCATTTTCTCTTCTTGAAAGCTTCCCTGTAGCATGAAACCAGCGGTATCCTCTGTCCTTTGTCAGCAGACGGTACTCTACATTATATATTTTCTTTCCTGTATAGTCCGCGATCGTACTGTAATACTCACTCAGGACGTATTCCTTATCTTTTTCATGCAATAGATCTGACCAGGATTCCAGACGGTTCGGAAAATCTTCCTCATTCTTATATCCCAGCATCCGCCGGAATTCATCACTCCAGAATACGCTCTCCATCCTCCCCTGCCTGTCAAACTCCATGCTCCACATGCCGGACTCCAGGATCTCATGGACAAGGCGGAGCGATGTTGTCTCATGTTCCAGCTTCCATAGCGCTTTTTTATTTTCCTCCAGAAGCGCTTCCACCTCCGCCGCCTTCTGTTCCTTCAGATGCTTTTCCGTCGCATCCTCAAGAAATACATAGAAAACGTCTCCATACAGGTCTGTATGGACAAAATGCCCATAGTCTTCAATCCAGCGGATGCTGCCGTCCTTCCGGATAATACGGTATTCTACATAATCCAGATGATTCTCATCATTCTCAATCTGAACCCTGATGCTCTGGGAAACTCTTTCATAATCATCCGGATGAACCAGCCCCCGGAAGGTATAGCCGGTATATTTTTTAAATTCCTCCAGCGTACTGCATCCATACATCTGTACAAGCGCCTGATTCGTATAGATCAGCTTCTCTTCCTCATCTGCATAATAAATGAAAAAAACTCCAGGCATACCCATCGTTATTTGTTCAATGATAGGAAATGTCTGTTCATTCAGCAGCAAAAGCAATTCTTCGTTTCCATGCTTTTTTGTATTCATTCCCGATACCTCTCGTCGCCTTCCTGTGTTTATCTATTATAACTGACGAGTAAACTCTTAGTCTATACTTATTTTACCACAAACTTTTATGATTGTGGTAAAATTAGCAGCCATAACTGCATTTTATTCCTCATGCTCTGGCACGGTCACAAGCCCCAGCTCTTCAAGCTGCGCATCTGCCACCCTGGTAGGCGCCTGGGTCATCAGATCCGAAGCATCCTTTACTTTCGGAAATGCAATCACATCACGGATACTGTCTTCCTTCGCCATCAGCATGACCAGGCGGTCAAGGCCATATGCCAGTCCCGCATGGGGCGGCACACCGTATTTAAAGGCAGTCAGCAGGAATCCAAACTGTTCTTTTGCCTGTTCTTCGGTAAATCCAAGCACGTCAAACATCTTGCTCTGGATCTCCGGATCAAAGATACGTACGCTTCCACCGCCAATTTCATTCCCATTGAGCACAATATCGTATGCCTTTGCCCGCACACGTCCCGGATCGCTGTCAATATATTTCAGATCTTCCTCCATAGGCATGGTAAATGGATGATGCATCGCCGTATATCGGTTCTGTTCTTCGCTCCACTCCAGCAATGGGAATTCCGTTATCCACAGGAATCTGTATTCATTCTTATCCAGAAGCCCCATCTGTTCCGCCAGTTCCAGACGGAGCGCGCCAAGTACAGCCCATACTACTTTGTCCGTATCTGCTGCAAAAAGCAGAAGGTCTCCATTTTCCCCTTCCATAGCGGCGGTCAGCGCCTGCATCTCTTCTTCTGTCATAAATTTTGCAAAAGAGGACTTAACTGAGCCGTCCTCCTGGATCGCAATATAGGCAAGTCCCTTTGCCCCATAATCCCTGGCAAAGGTTACCAGTTTATCAATCTTCTTTCTGGGCATGCCTCCCTGTCCTTTGGCATTGATGCCCCGGACAGAGCCTCCCTTTTCTACCGCTCCTTTAAACACGGAAAATCCACAGTCTTTTACCACATCTGTCACATCGGTAAGCTCCATGCCAAAGCGGATATCCGGCTTATCAGAACCATAGCGGTCCATAGCTTCCTGCCAGGTCATTCTCTGGATCGGAAGGCTTACCTCCACGCCAAGGATCTCCCTAAACAGCTTTGCAAGCAGCCTTTCATTGACATCAATCACATCATCCACATCTACAAAGGATAACTCCATATCGATCTGTGTAAATTCCGGCTGGCGGTCTGCGCGCAGGTCCTCATCCCGGAAGCACTTGGCAAGCTGAAAATACCGGTCGCAGCCAGAACACATCAGAAGCTGCTTAAACAATTGGGGCGACTGGGGCAGGGCATAGAAATGCCCCGGATGGATACGGCTTGGCACCAGGTAATCCCTTGCGCCCTCCGGAGTACTTCCGATCAGCACCGGCGTCTCTATCTCAAGAAAACCCTCTTCTGCCAGGAACTGGCGCGTCAGCGTTGCCACCTGGCTTCTCATCAGAAGATTTCTCTGCATGTCCGGCCTGCGGAGATCCAGATACCTGTATTTCAGGCGGATCTCTTCCTTTGTCTTGGAATGTTCCTCAATCGGGAACGGCGGCGTCTCGGACTCCGCAAGGATACGAAGCTCTGACGGAATTACCTCGATCTCGCCTGTTGCAAGATTCTCATTCACCGCGCCCGAACGCTTCTCTACCCTACCTACAACCGCCACAACAAACTCTGCCCGAAGCTTAGCCGCCTTTTCAAGCAGCGCTTCGTCTGATTTTCCTTCTTCAAACACTACCTGTATAATCCCGGAGCGATCACGCACATCTACGAATACCAGCCCGCCTTTGTTCCTGTTCTTCTGCACCCATCCCATGATGGTGACAGTCTCGCCCACATTCGCCGCCGTAAGCTCCGTACATCTGTGAGTCCGCTTCAACCCTTTCATCGCCTCTGCCATATCTTTTTCTCCTTTATCTATTCAATCTTCTTTTCAAATCTAATCCGCGTAGCACTCCTGCATCTCTTCATAACCGTCTGCCGTAAGCTGCTCTTTCTGGAACTTTTTATTCTTCTTCATATTCACGATCAGCACCTGCTTTCCGTCTTCCCTGTCCTTTTTCGCCATATCGAGAACCTCTAAGATTCTTTCCTTCGGAAGCTTTTTATCTAACAGATATGCTTTTTTCACTCCTTTTTTCGGCACCTCATAACCATTTTCCAAAAGAAGCATGACGATACGCTCAAATCCGATAGAGAATCCGCATGCAGGAGTATCCTGCCCGGTAAATCTTCCGATCATCTTGTCATACCGTCCGCCCCCCGCCACAGAGCCGCCGAAGTCGTCCATCGTCACCTCGAAGATCGTTCCTGTATAATAGGACTGCCCTCTTACCAGCGTAGGAGCAAAGCGGATATTAAACTCACAGTCCTTTGCCGCCTCCACACTGGAAATGATCATCTCCATTCCTTCGGCTGTCTCATCGCTCAGGCAGTCTCCAAGTTTTTCTTTCAGGTAACGGATTCCGGACACATCCTCTGATACCTCGTCAAAAAGCTTCCGATACGCGTCTACATTTTCCTTCTCATACCCAAGGCCGCACAGCTCCTCTGCCACTTTTTCAGGACCGATCTTATCCATCTTATCAAGGATAATAAATACTTCGTCGTAATCCTCTTCTTTAAAACCGCAGAAAGCCGCCATCGCCTTTAAGATATTCCGGTCATTGATATTGACCGTAAAGTTTTTAAAATCCAGCTTTCCTAACATGGAGGTCGTCGCAAGGATCAGCTCAATCTCCGCCAAGTTCCCGGCTTCTCCCAATATATCGATATCGCACTGCATAAACTGACGGAAACGCCCTTTCTGCGGGCGGTCTGCTCTCCACACATTCCCGATCTGCATAGCTTTGAAGGGTGAAGGAAGCTCACTTAAGTGGTTCGCGTAATACCTCGCAAGAGGAACTGTCAGATCATAACGAAGACCGCCGTCTATCAGGTCTCCCTCCTCCTTCGCCTCACTGAGCTTTAATTTTTCGCCCCGTTTTAAGATCTTGAAAATCAGCTTTTCATTGTCCCCGCCCTGCTTGCTGCACAGGTTCTCGATATGCTCCACACAGGGAGTCTCCATAGACAAAAAACCGAAAGTCTTATAGGTCTCCTTTATCAGATGAATGACATAATCCCGTATCTCCATCTCCTTCGGCATCATGTCCTTCATTCCTGTCACTGGTTTTTTCTTTAACGCCATAACTATTCTCCTTTTCGTTCTATCATCTGTATTTTGGC
>CAZGVY010000088.1:0-9137 GCA_964529215.1 uncultured Mordavella sp.
ATTAATCGCTACTTTTACTGCCATGATTAATTCCTCCTAAATGATTATTAACTGCTTTTCACAGCCACGTATTTTATCATTCTTTAACGGGTTCTTTGTTAAAGAATCATCAACCAGATATTATTGTACTAAATCTTATACAGAAATTCAAGTATCTTTTGTATTTTTCTGGAATTTCCGGATACCTGATGTAACAGGATAATCCTGCCGGATAACTAATCCAGCTTTATAAATTCGGGTTTTCTCTGTTTAAATACCGTATAATACCGGAATCCGGCCTCCTTTAAGAGTTCGTCCGTCAGATGAAAATCATATGCGATATGCTCTGGGATATGCCCGTCCGCCCCCACGGTTATGATCTCCCCGCCAAGCTCCCGGTACCGCTTTAAAATCTTCTCATGAGGATGCGCAAAACCAACTCCATACTTTAACCCGGAAGTGTTCAGCTCGATCCCCTTCCCGTCGGAGATCAGCTGCTTTAATATCTCATCAATCACATCCATATACTCTTCGCACCGGTAGCTTTTCACTCCCTGGTTACTGTAGCGGACCATGTAATCCATATGCCCCAGCACATCATAAGATTTAATGTTCCGGATATCCTCTAATATTTCTTCAAAATGGATCCGGTAAGCCTCCTGGTCTGTATGCTCTTTATAGATTTTCCTTGAAGCCGCATCATGCCCCTGCACAGAATGAGCCGAGCCAATCACAAAATCCAGAGGATATTTCCCGGTAAATGTACGGTAAAATTCTCCCAAATGGGGCATAAAGCCAATCTCAGCGCCAACGCGGATATCAATCCTGCCCCGGTATTTTTCCCGCAGCAGCAGCATTTCCTTAAAATAGCGCTCCTCATCAAAAATATCCTCATATCCCCAGTCAAAATTATCCTTGTCATAATGATCGGTAAAGCAAATTATCTCCAGTCCCTTCGCGATCGCCGCCTCAGCCATTTCCTCAGGCCTGGCCTCTGAATCGCTGGAAAAATAACAATGCATATGAACATCTGCTTTCATGCCCTATTCTCCTCCTGTAATCGTACCTCCGCCAAGCACATACTCTCCTTCATAGAGAACAAGCGCCTGCCCCGGAGCCGCGCCCCGCACAGGGTCTTCGAAGGTACAAAGCAATTCATCTTCTCCTGTTTTCTCCGCCACGCACCACGCGCCCTTGTGGTTATAACGGATCTTTGCCCACACGCGCTTTGGCCCGGTCAGGTCTTCTACCGACATAAAATTCAGCCTGTCCGCTTTCACACGGCGGATCAGGGCCTCTTCCTGTCTTCCGACCACCACCTCGTTCGTCTGGGGACGGATCTCCAGCACAAATACCGGATATCCCAGCGCAAGCCCAAGCCTTTTGCGCTGGCCGACAGTATAATGAACGATGCCTTTATGCCGTCCCACGATCCTTCCGTCTCTGGTGACAAAATTCCCCTCAGGAAATAGCGCCTCCCGCTCTCTCTTAATAAAAGACGCATAATCTCCGTCCGGTATGAAACATATATCCTGGCTGTCCGGCTTATGAGCCACCGGAAGCTGCAGTTCTCCTGCAAGCCGCCGGATCTCCTCTTTCTTATACGATCCTGCCGGCATCAGTGTTCTGGCGAGCTGATCCTGGGTCAGATTATACAGTGCATACGTCTGATCCTTCATCCCCGAAGCACAGGTCCTCAGAGAATACCTGCCGTTAGGAAGCTTCTCAATCCGCGCATAATGACCTGTAGCAATATAATCCGCTCCTATAGACAGGCTCCTCTCAAGGAGGGCTTCCCACTTCACATACCGATTACAGGCAACACATGGATTAGGCGTCCTTCCCGCCATATATTCATCTGTAAAATAATCAATGACATTCTTCTGGAATTCCTTTTTAAAATTCATTACATAGTAAGGAATGCCTAATTTCGCCGCGACCCGCCTGGCATCCTCCACAGCTTCCAGGCCGCAGCATCCTCCGTTTTCCTCCAGACGCCTTTCTTCCTCATCCTGCCAGATCTGCATGGTCACCCCTGTCACTTCATAACCCTGCTCTTTTAAAAGATAAGCCGCAACAGATGAATCCACCCCGCCGGACATGCCTACTACAACTTTTTTCCCATTCATAATACCTTATACTAGTATTCCTCTTCTTCCTCTTCCTCACCTTCATGAATATCTGATTTCGGCTTGGAAAGTCCCTCGATCTTAATATCATGTTTTTCGGCATAATCCCAAAGCGCCGCATGGATCGCCTCCTCTGCAAGCAGGGAGCAGTGTACCTTCACCGGCGGAAGCCCGTCAAGCGCCTCCATCACAGCCTTATTCGTTACCTCCATCGCTTCCTGGATATTCTTGCCCTTTACAAGCTCTGTTGCCATACTGCTGGTAGCAACTGCAGCGCCACACCCAAAGGTCTTGAATTTTACATCCCGGATGATCTGATTTTCGTCGATATCCAGATAAATCCTCATAATGTCCCCGCACTTTGCATTGCCAACGGTGCCCACGCCACTTGCATTCTCAATTTCACCCATATTTCTGGGGTGCTGGAAATGATCCATAACCTTCTCTGTATACATTCTTTTTTCCTCCAATTATCTATATTTTTTCTGTCCTGTTTTCAAACGGTATTTCTATGCATCCGCTTCCGCTTTTACAAAATCCTCGTATAACGGCGACATGGAACGGAGTTCTGCAACGATCTCTTTGAGATTGTCCACAACATAATCAATATCTTCTCTGGTAATCTCCTCATTCAATGTCAGGCGGAGCGAGCCGTGGGCGATCTCATGCGGAAGCCCGATCGCCAGAAGCACATGGGAAGGATCCAGCGATCCGGAGGTACATGCAGAACCGCTGGAACCGCAGATCCCCTTCATATCCAGCTTGATCAAAAGAGACTCTCCCTCGATAAACCGGAAACTGAAATTAGCATTATTGGGAAGTCTTTTCTCCCTGTGCCCATTCAGCTTCGTATACGGAATCTCTTTCATTACGCGCCCGATCAGATAATCCCTGAGCTCCGTCTCCTTCTCCATACGTTCCTTCATCGTACGTACTGCCCGCGATACAGCCGCGCCAAGTCCTACAATGCCCGGTACATTCTCCGTTCCCGCCCGGCGCTTCCTTTCCTGGGCGCCGCCGTGAATAAAGGACCGGATCTTCACGCCCTTCCGGATATACAAAAAGCCAATCCCCTTCGGCCCGTTCAGCTTATGCCCGCTGGCGCTGAGCATGTCTATATGGAACTCGTCCACATTGATCGGGATCTGGCCAAATGCCTGTACCGCATCCGTATGGAACAGAATGCCGTGTTCATGTGCAATCTCCCCGATCTCCCTGACCGGCTGTATGGTTCCAATCTCATTATTTGCAAACATCACGGAAATCAGGATTGTCGTAGGGCGGATCGCCGCCTTTAACGCATCAAGCTTCACTGTCCCGTTCTCATCTACATCCAGATAAGTCACCTCAAATCCGCGTTTCTCCAGATATTCCGCAGTATGAAGGATGGCATGATGCTCAATCTTCGTAGTGATGATATGGTTGCCTTTCTCCCTGTATGCTTCTGCCGTCGCCTTCAGCGCCCAGTTATCCGACTCGGATCCCCCGGCAGTAAAATAAATCTCATTTCCCCTGGCTCCCAGCGCCTCGGCGATCCGCTCTCTCTGCTTTGTGATCACATCTTTATTTCCCGAAGCAAAACTGTATACACTGGAAGGATTGCCAAATTTCTCAGTAAAATAAGGAAGCATCGCTTCCACCACCTCCGGCGCTGTTTTCGTAGTCGCCGCATTATCCAGATAAATTAATTTTTCCATCTTCCCATCCTCCTAATTATTACATGTTTCCGGCTTTTCCATATTTCCCGCCGAAAGCTGCCTGCTTTCCTCTACTAACGTATCCAGCTTAATCTCGTCCACCGTCTGATTAATACTTTCATTGATCCGCTTCCATACATATTTTGTCACACATCCGCCGGACGCGGCACACTCCTCGCCAGGACTGTATCCCGCGCATTCTACCGGTTCCAGGCTGCCCTCCAGCGCTCTCAGGACATCTCCTACCGAGATCTCTTTTGCATCCTTCGCCAGCACATATCCTCCCCCAGCTCCCCGGATGCTCTGAACAAGCCCTGCCTTTTTCAGTAAAGACATCAGCTGTTCCAGATACCGTTCCGACAGGTTCTGCCTCTCGGCAATGGAGCTGATAGACACCGGCTCCACCTCGCTGTACCTTGCAAGATCGATCAGCGCACGCAGGCCATATCTCCCTTTGGTTGAAAGTTTCAACTTCTCACCTTCTTCTCTGAAATCCCTAGCAATTTACTAGGATTTTTTCTGTTAGTAGAATATCACCGCCGCCGGGTTCTGTCAAGATACTATTTTGAATAAATTTATAGAGATATCTGGGATGTTATTGCCTTTGTGCTTCCAGGCAGCGGTTCATTAGCCGGAATATGAACCGTGCAGGCAATAACCGTTCAAAAAGGAGACTTCATGTCACAGAAAAAAATACTTATCAAAGGTGCATTCATCCTTACAATTACCGGATTTGCCACAAGGATCATCGGCTTCTTTTACCGCATTTTCCTGAGCAGGAATTTCGGCGAGGAAGGCGTAGGGCTCTATCAGCTGATCTTCCCGGTTTATGCCCTTGGTATTTCTCTCACCTGCGCCGGGATACAGACTGCGATCTCCAGATGTGTCGCCGGAAAGTCTGCGGTCGGAAAACATGCCCAGGCAAAACAGTTTCTGTATACCGGCATCTGCTTATCTGCCTTCCTGTCTGTTATTGTGATGCTGTTCACCCAGCAGAATGCAGATTTTATCGCTGTTCATTTCCTGCGTGAAAAACGGTGCGCCTCCCTGCTGGTCGTACTCTCCTATGCTTTTCCATTTGCATCTGTCCACAGCTGCGTCTGCGGCTACTATATGGGTCTGAAACAGACGGAGATTCCCGCTGTTTCACAACTCATGGAACAGCTTGTGCGGGTGGCCGGAGTAGTTCTTTTATTTTTCTTCTTTACCTCAGAAGGAAATCCTCCCGGCATCCTTATAGCAGCGGCCGGACTGACGATCGGGGAAATAGCTTCTTCCGGGTTTTGTATCTATATGCTCCGCTGCCGGCAGAAGGTCTTTTACCCTCCCGCCAGGGAATCCGGCTGTTCCATACGCCGCACTCTTACAGAGCTGTTAAATCTCTCTGTCCCTCTGACTGCTAACCGGATCCTCCTTAACATCCTCCAGAGCATAGAGGCAGTATCCATTCCCGTACAGCTCCGCACCTATGGCATGGATACCAGCCATTCCCTCAGTATGTATGGGGTATTAACCGGAATGGCTCTCCCCTGTATCATGTTCCCCTCCGCGGTTACCAATTCCGTCGCTTCCATGATGCTGCCTGCCATTGCTGAACTGCAGGCAGCTGACCGCAGAACTGAAATGCAGGTGCTGATCAGAAAAGCCGCCGGAAGCTGCTTTGTCCTGGGATGCATCTGCTGTACCGGCCTGCTGGCCGCCGGGCAGTTCATCGGTATACATATTTTCCACAGCAGTATGGCCGGAGATTTTATCATTACCCTTGCCTGGATCTGCCCATTTCTCTACACAAACAGCAATCTGATCAGCATTATCAACGGACTGGGCAAGACCAGCCAGTCCCTTTTATTCAACAGCATCAGCCTGGCCATCCGGATTTTAAGTGTATTTCTGGCCGTTCCATTTCTTGGGATCAACGGTTATCTATGGGGGCTTCTTGTTTCCCAATTGGTATTATTCCTGCTGTGCGCAGTCTATCTGACAAGGAAAAGCCATATTTTAAGTATACATTAGCGGACGCAGATGGAGCAGAATACACCCTCTGGCAGACGAAGCAGCATTCCGCTTCTGAATTGTCTGCTCAGAGGATGTATTCTGCTCCATCTACTGTTTTTTGCCGGTTACTCTGCAAAGAGACATTGATTCACAGCATAGTTAGAAGACAGCGGAATAAAGAAGGAGTATATAGCGAATCAGACCATTTAGGAGCGTAATACTGCTCCGTCTGATTGCTATATACTCCTTCTTTATTCCGCGTCCGTTTACCATTAGGCATTCCGCGAAGAGTATTCGTTTACGAATGCCTCAGCATACTTGGTGTAATCGTTCCCTTGATCCCGGCTTTAGCGGCATAGCCCTTCAGGATCTTCCAGAAGCCCTGACGGCTCATCTTTTTCCCCGATATATTAGGGAATAATACATCGGATCTGTTCCCCTTCAGAAGCTTATCCCGTCCGTTCTTCAGATATGCTCTCATGGCCTTCTGTGCCTGTCTGTCCATAGGATACGCATTCTCATTATGATCAAAATGGCACTGCAGATATCCAAGCTCCAGATTGATATCGCCGAGTTTCAGGCTCACCAGCTCCTCTACCATTATCCCGGTAGAATAAAGCAGTTCGATCATCGCCTTGTCCCTGAGGAGCTTCGGCGTCTTTCCGGCAGGAACAGCAAGCACTTTCTTCACATCCTCCTTGGATGCGCTCTTAGGTGCGCGGCGCTCGATCTTCGGGCTTGTCAGCGTCACGGAAACATTTTCATTCACGATCCCCTCACGCTCCAGATATTGAAAGAATCCCTTGATAGAAGCAATATTCCTGGATATCGTCGTATTGGTCAGACCGTTTTTTTCCATATACAGCATATAAGAATTCAGGTTCGTCCCCGTAATCTTTGCCACATCTGACACGCCCTGTGCTTCCAGGTATCTTACAAGCTTCATAAGATCGCGGCGGTATGCCATCTCGGTATTCACCGATATCCCCTTCTCATTTTTCAGATACATTACGTAATCAATAACTTTATTCTCCATAAACTTATCTCCTATTTGTATAAACATCGTAAACATAAACACGGTAAATATCATACCGTTTTTAATATCATTCTTACCAAAACTGGACTTATATAACATTCTAACCCAATACCTATACAAATAGCAAGAAAAACTAACATTGTTTTTTGAAAATTCCAGCCAATTTTCGGATAATAATATAATCCCGCCAGGAAAACAGCATATCCAAACACATAAAATATCATATGCGGCAGCATCGCCCCTACACAGAGAAGAATTCCTTTCACCCCTATTTTCAGGGTAGCCGAAGTAAAGATCATACCAAACAAAAAGCCCGTCCATATCAGAAAAATGGTTACAGCTGATTTGCGGAAGCTAAGCGCTCCAAGAAAAATCATACCCAGAAGAGGCGCCATCCGTATCCGTATCAGATACCATAAATATGCCCCGTTCATAATATCTGTCTGGACAAACTGGTTCAGAAAATAATCATTAAATATCCCAATAGTCGCCACATAATCCCTGGAAAGAAGATTTGTATACAGAATACCTCCCAAAAATCCCGCCATAAAAAACAGCATCATAATTCTTCCATAATTTCTTATCATCTTGCATTCACCTCATGCCGTCAGGATAATTCATTATATGCCGGGTATTTTAAATTATTCGGTATCTGCATCAAATGCAAAGTACTGCAGGAACCACCGCGGTGTGATACTCACGCTATATCTGCAGCCAGAGGCTAATGATTATATTTCAGATCATAGGCAAGAAGTGCGGCTACCGTTTTGGAATCTTCAATCTCCCCCGAAAATATCTTCTCTTTCAATTCTCCGATCGTATAAGCGGCAACATCAATATATTCATCCTCATCCAGATGCTGCTTAGAAGGGATCAGATCATGCGCCACAAATATTTCAATCCGCTCATTGCAGAAGGCAACCGTCGTCCTCAGCGTAATGATCCACTCCAGGTTTTCAGACCGGTACCCTGTTTCTTCTTCCAGCTCCCTGGAAGCGCACAGAATCCCTTCCTCCTTCGGATCATCCAGCTTTCCTGCGGGAATTTCCAGCGTATAACGTTCCAGGGCATTACGGTATTGGCGGACCATCAGTATTTTCCCGCCGTCTGTTACAGGAACAACTGCCGCCGCCCCGTCATGATGGATAAAATCCCATTTCGCCGTATTTCCATTTTCAAATTCCATCGTATCACAATATACGTCTAAAACAGCTCCCTTATAAGCCAGTTCTCTTTTTATTCTTTTAACTTCCTCAGCCATCTTCTTCCTCCTTATTATCGGATCATGTACGTAACCTGCCGCCGGGCAGCTGCACCGCACATGATAACATGTAGTTAAAAAGACCGGGTCACCCCGGTCTTTTACACTTATTTTTCTCATGACAATCACTTTGCGTAATCGATAACTCTTGATTCGCGGATCACATTTACCTTTATCTGCCCTGGATATTCTAATTCATACTCAATCTGCTTAGAAATATTTCTGGCCAGTAATACCATATCTGCATCAGATACCTGCTCTGGAACTACCATGATTCGAATCTCTCTACCTGCCTGAATAGCAAAAGACTTATCAACACCCTTGAACTGGTTGCTGATCTCTTCTAATTGTTTTAACCTGTTTGTATATGTTTCGATCGTCTCCCGTCTTGCACCTGGCCTGGCCGCTGATATTGTATCCGCAGCCTGCACCACACATGCAATCAGAGTTTCCGGCTCCACATCGCCGTGATGCGATTCGACCGCATTAATAACTGTCGCCGACTCTTTGTACTTTCTGCAAAGGTCAACGCCAATCTGAATATGCGATCCTTCCACATCATGATCTATGGATTTACCGATATCGTGTAGGAGCCCCGCCCTTTTTGCCAGACGGGTATCCAGGCCAATCTCGCCGGCCAGCAGGCCTGCAAGCTGGGAAACTTCAATCGAATGCTTCAGCGCATTCTGCCCATAACTGGTTCTGAATTTCATACGTCCCAAAAGCCTGATAAGTTCAGGATGGATTCCATGAACTCCAACTTCCAGGGCGGCCGCCTCTCCTTCTTCACGAATAATAGTATCTACTTCCTTCTGCGCTTTTTCAACCATTTCTTCAATCCTTGCCGGATGGATACGCCCGTCAACGATCAGTTTCTCCAGCGCAATTCTTGCAACCTCCCTGCGGATCGGATCGAAGCCGGAAAGAACAACCGCTTCCGGCGTATCATCAATGATCAGTTCTACGCCTGTCATCGTCTCCAGGGTACGGATATTCCGCCCCTCACGCCCGATAATCCTTCCCTTCATCTCGTCGCTTGG
>CAZGVY010000089.1:0-8736 GCA_964529215.1 uncultured Mordavella sp.
TGGAACAGCCTGTACTGGTGCAACCATGACCAGCCCAGGATGCTGTCCCGGATGGGAAACGACAGCCCGGAGTACCGGGAGATTTCGGCTAAGATGCTTGCAACCTGCCTGCATATGATGCAGGGAACGCCCTATGTCTATCAGGGGGAGGAACTAGGCATGACCAATTATCCCTTTACTTCCCTTGAGGAGTTCCGGGATATTGAGAGTATAAACGCATACTGGGAGCTGACGGGGAAGGGGGCCGTAAGCCCGGAGGATATGTTTGATTATATCAGTTACAAGGGCAGGGATAACGCAAGGACTCCTATGCAGTGGAATGACAGCTTCCAGGCCGGATTCACCACAGGAACCCCGTGGATACCGGTAAATCCCAATTACAGGGAGATCAATGCCAGGGAACAGATGGGACGGGACTCCTCGGTATTCCATTATTATAAGAAGCTGATCCGTCTGCGGAAGGAACATAAGATCATCGTATATGGGGATTATAAACTTCTGTTTCCAGAAAGTGAAGAGCTGTATGTATATCTGCGGAGCTATCAGGGGGAAACATTATTGGTGATGTGCAGCTATACGGAACAGGAGACGGTTTATGAAATACCGGAGGAGCTGCGGGAAAGGGCGGCCAGGGTACTGATTTCCAATTATGACAGGGAGGAGACAGGCATGGACGGCGTGGAAGATCAGATCATCTTAAGGCCCTACGAGGCCGCAGTGATCCTGTATACTTAGTTTTTTCCCGGCATTGTGATGGTGAAAACTGTGCCTTCCCCCAGCCTGCTCTCTACGCTGATCCCGCCGCCGTGGAGTTGTGCGATCCATTTTACGATGGACAGTCCGAGACCGGAGCCGTTCCGGTCTCTTGCTTTGTCGGCGCGGTAGAAACGCTCAAAAACATATGGCAGGTCTTCCCGTCCAATTCCAATACCGTCGTCTCTGACATGTAAGAGGGAGCTTTTGCTGTCCGAACTGGCGGACAGCCAGATATTACCATTTTCATTGCCATATTTGACGGCGTTTTCTACAAGATTTACCAGCAGCTGTGTGAACAGGCTCTGGTCGGCGTATAGTGCAAAGGCCTCAGGGATTTCATTGTGGATATGAATGGATTTTTTTTCTATTTCTGTCATCAGAGCTTCAGCAACGGAATCGATCATTTCATGGGGATAGATTTTCTCCGGATCGATATGGCAGCGCCCCTCGTAGCCCCTGGAAAGCATGAGAAGCTGGGAGAGCATTTTCCGCATCCGCTGATTCTCCGTCTGGATGATCCGCAAATTTTCCTGGATAATGCTGTCGTCATCGGTACACAGAGCGTCCTCCACGCAGGCGGTGATCACTGTCATAGGTGTACGGAGCTCGTGAGAGGCGTCGGAGGTAAACTGCCGTTCCCGCCTGAATGCAAAATCCAGTTCGGAGATCATCTGGTTGATCGTGTCTGCAAGTTCCCCTACCTCATCGTGGGAAAATACACCGTCAATCCGGCCGGACAGATCCCCGTCTTTTATAGATCTGGCGGCCATTGTGATCTGATGGACAGGCTGCAGGGTGCGCTTTGCCAGAATATAGGAGCTGATAGCAGCTAAGATCAGATAGCCGGGAATCAGGAAAGCAAGAAGCCACGCGATATCTTCCGGGGTGAGCCGGGAGGTAACGGTGGAAATGGAATCCTGGATATCCTGGGATACCTGTTCCTGAAAGGACATTTTCACCATAAAATAAAGGGCTGGAACCAGCAGAGCCAGATGCGCCGCCGACAGCCCAATATAGAGCAGTATGATCTTGGTACTGATATTGAGCTGCTTAATTCTGTTATTTTTCTGATTCATCTTTTATCACGTAGCCATATCCGCGGACCGTGTGGATCAGCGGATTGGCAGATTCCTTATCGATTTTGTTCCGCAGATAGCGGATATATACATCTACGATGTTGGAATCGTAGTCGAAATTATAGTCCCATACATGATCCGCGATCTGGCTTCTGGTGAGAGCCTGGCCCTGGTTCCGCAGCATGTATTCTAACAGGGCATATTCTTTGGATGTCAGGGTGATCTCTTTATCCCCTCTGGAAACCCTGTGAGCCGGCAGATCCATGACCAGATCGGCAAGAGTCAGGATATTCTGGCGTTTTCCGCTATTCCTGCGGAGCAGCGCCCTGAGCCTTGCAGACAGCTCGTCGTAGGCAAAGGGCTTGGTGAGATAGTCGTCTGCTCCTGCGTCAAGCCCCTGTACCCGGTCTGTGACAGAATCCCGGGCTGTCAGCATCAGCACCGGCGTGTGATGGCCGTTCCGCCGGAATTCTTTCAGAATGGTAACGCCGTCCTTTTCCGGCAGCATCCAGTCCAGGATGACACAGTCATAAACATCAGTTTCCATGTATTCCAGGCCTTCCCTGCCGTCAAAACAGCCATCTGCGGCGTAGCCTTCCTCGGCAAGCCTCCGGCGCAGAATCCGGTGCAGGGATTCGTCATCCTCAACGATCAATATTCTCATGACATCGTCCTCCTGTAAATTCCAGACCATGCATTTACAAAACGGACTCTGGCGGCAGAAAAAGCAGTATCCGCCGGAACCCGGTAAGCAAATTCCCGGCATGCAAGCACACATAGGGGCACAATGTAGGATGCGTCCGTCTGCGCTGTGTGAGCAGTCTGTTCATAGGTTTTATGCAGGGAACAAAAAGTATACCATAGATCCGCTCCGTTTTGCAAATTATTTTCCGGAAGAGCAGCTGCGCCGTCACAGCCGGACAGCAGTTCCGTCAGGGCAGTATGCAAGTCCTGGCTTTCGTATTTTGCATGAGCCAGCATACTGTCGGTAAAGGACTCGTTGTGAGGGTAGGTAAATGCATCCGCCAGATAGTGGACCAGCACTCCCAGCCGGTAAAAATCCCAGAGAGACAGAGCGTCCTTTGCCTCCAGCTTTTCTAATAACCGCTGCAATTTGGGTATAGAATAGGTTGTAAAATGGATTTTCATCGGATGGCCGGCAAGCAGGCCCTGAAGGTAGCCAATGGGATTGTGATCCGGGAACACACAGCCGTGGATGAAAAGACGGATCTGAAAATAATTATGGGTATCAAGGATCCTCTGGGATAAGTATTCTGCCAGATATTTGTGATCGTATGATTTCATAAGAAACACTCCTGTTTATTTTTAATGAATATGGTTCATTATAATAAATTTTGGCGGTTGGTTTTTGCCTATACCTATACTGATGGATGAAAATGAAAATAAAATGATAGAATTATGAGAAATTTCTCATAAAACAATAATATAACCTATTAGTGTATATTTCCATAATTGACAGGGGATTAAAAATACAGCCAGGAGTATATAAAATATACATATAGTTTAGCTGAGAGGTGTATTGTGGAAAATAAAGGCAGAGAAATTGCATTGAATATTCAGATAGGACAGAGATTAAGGCAGATGCGGCATGAGAAGGAGTATACGCAGGAAGATATTGCGGCTATCCTGGGGATATCCCCGGCATTCTACGGCAGGATCGAACGCGGGGAGAATGGACTTACGCTGGAAAGGCTTAAACTCCTTAATGAGAAGCTTAAAATTGACCTGACGTATCTTATAACCGGGGAGCACCAGGCTACGATCGATCTGGACTGGGTGGGAAACCATTGCCCTGACCATAAACGGTTTGACCTGGAACAATTAATAAGATATGCGGTAAAACTTGCGGCAGATGAAAAGAAGTAGGGTATTGTTCATAAAGCTCCGGAGGTGGCTGTATGCTGCATCTTATAATTTGTGATAACGAATATGCCGTGGCAGAGGAGATCCGCCAGATCGCCGAGGAAGAATTAGTAAGGCAGAATGTCCGGCATACGGCTGATATCTATTTAAATGGAGAAGAATTTTTAAGTAAATATGAGATCCGGTGCGACGAGATCATGTTTATCGATATTGATATGCCGGTGGTCACGGGCATTGACATTATGAAAGAACTGGAAAAGTACGGAAAGAACAAACATGCCGTGCTGATCACAGGCTATGACCATCTGGTACTGGAATCACTGTCCTGCCGCCCGCTTCAGATCATCAGGAAATGTAATATGAGGGAGGACATCCCTCTTGCTCTGCGGGAGTATCTGAAGGATAAGAAGCAGGGAGGATCTGTGATTGAATTTGCCGGGAAGGGTTATCTGTATCATTTTGAAAGAAACCAGATCGAGTATCTGGAGAAATACAGGCACTCAATGTATATTTATACAGCAGACGGGAAGACGTACACAGTCCGGGGAAATATAAGAGATTATGAGATCAAGCTGTCGGATTATGGGTTTCTGAGGATCCATGTGGGCTATCTCGTCAATCTTAAGCAGTGCCATTCCATTGAAAAGAATGAGATGCGCCTGTATTCGGGAACACGGCTTCCCATTAGCAGAGAGAGGCTGCAGATGGTGAAAGAGCAGTTTATGATAAGCAGGAGATAATAGTATGAATCTTTTCATGATGGGGCTGGGCCAGGCTCTGGGACTTTTAGAGATCATCATTGTGGTGGATTTCCTCACAAAATGCTTCGCATGGAAGAAAGAAACAGGCGGCGTCAGGATAAAAAAAGCTGGTATATGCATACTTTTGTTTCTTGCGGCTCAGTGCAACGGGCGGTTTGAGAACAGCCATATGGTTGTGGTACTGGCGGATATTATTCTCTTGTTTGTTTTCTGCAGGCTGTTTTTAACAGGGAGCAGGAGGCTGCATTTATTTGGCTGCCTGACGCCGTTTCTGGTCATATCGGTAACGGATATCTTTGTTATGCAGGTCTTTTCTGCGTTTCTCTCCGAAGCGGTGGGAGTCTATATGATACGGCTTGACGGATATCTGTACATGGGAGCTGTCCTGTCAAAGATCATTTTATTTGGGATATTATCCTTCATACAGAGATTCTGGAGAAGTATCCAGTGCCTTTCGAAACGCTATTATTTTCTGCTCAATGTGCTGATCGTGTTTTGTGTCGTGATTGAAATCCTGCTGTTTTATGTGGTGGATTCCAGGATTTATGATCCTGCCGCAAACAGGATGCTGATCGTCATTTCCATAGGGATCATAGTGACCAGCGTATATATCTGGTATGCAACGGTCCGCATCAGCGAACAGAATGGCCGTCTTTTACAGTATGAATTGATGCATTTGAAGAACAAAGAAAAGGAACAGCAGATCGAAGCATACAAAGAGATGAATTTCAGAATGGCAAAATTCCAGCACGATTACCAGAACCATTGTATGAATATGCAGCATATGCTGGAAAACAGGCAGTACGAGGAAATCCGTAATTATTTACAGGATATAACGGGAAAATATATGAAGGACAGCTGCTATTTTATCCATACGGGAAGTGCAGTGATCGATGCAGTGGTAAATAATAAGATCTTTCAATGCCAGAGTCAGGATATCCGGATCACAAGCTCTGTTGTGGGAGATTTAAGCGGCGTAAAGGGAACGGAAATAGGGATCATACTATTCAATCTTCTGGACAATGCGGTGGAGGCAAGTGAAAAGATTACAGACGGGCGGAGGATCGAACTGCGCATGAACCTGGAGAAGGATACCTTGAATATTATTATCCGCAACAAGATCCACCGTTCTGTTCTGACGGCGAACAGCAGGCTTATGACAGATAAAAAGGATAAGCAGATGCACGGGATCGGCCATATAGCCGTGCAGGAGCTGGTGGAAGAAATGGGAGGGCTGATCGAGTATTACGAGGAGGAGGATATGTTTTACGCGCATGTCTTTCTTCCTGTATAGCAGTTTTCTGAATACAATATCATTGAATACATGTGTGAAAAACAGGCGGGAATCCCCGCCTGTTTTTTCATGCCCGCCATTGCAAAATATGCCGTTTCGGCTACGGATCATACCATTTTACCAGCCGGCAGCCTTCTGCATGGTATTCTTTTATATAAAGGAGGAGTACACATTGCTGGGATTAAAGATGAGTTCTGTAATTAAGCATAAAAAGTATAAAAATGGCTGGTTTTATTTGCGTGCAATTTTATGCATAGTTATCTGTGTAATGATATATATAAAAGTTCAAGCATTTATAGAAGAAGACGAACACAAGAACTGGGTTAAGCAGAAGGAACAGGAGTTTAGGCCAGTCATAGACCTCGCATATAACGTGATGAAAGGAGAAAAGAGGATTCCAGAGGCGAGTCCAAATCCATTGTCCCGTTACGATATATCGCATCATGGAGATTATCAGAAAGCTTATAGGATTGAGGCAGATATTGAAGTCGTTGATGTAGTGGAAATAGTAGCGGATAAAAAATATATCATAAAAGTTATATATACACATGAACTTACGGATAAAAACGGAAGAACGGTGGGGGCATCAATTGGGGTAGATTCTGAGTGGACTGTCAAAAAATTAAAAAATGGAGCATGGAGAATCGTAGACATTTATGAATTGGCATGATTTCTATATTTATTACGTAATCAAGAAATGGGATGATTTTATGTGGTAAGACGAGAAAGTAAAAAGTCACAGCAGACACAGCGTTTCAGACAGGCCGTATCTATTGCAGATATAGTTTTTGGGCGGCTGTAAGATAATGAATGAAAAACCGGAAAAGTATTTGAGATGAACAAGAATGGAGTGAAGTATGAAGATGTTTAGTAAGGAAGATAAAGGACTTATAAAAGAATGGGATGAAAATAAATTGCTGCCGTTGAAACAGCTTTCTGCGGAGCAGTACCGGATATGGGAAAGGAAAAGGCAGCGGAATGCAGGGAATCGTCTGCTGGTTATTATTGCGGTATATCAGGCTGTATTGGTGGTTCTTCTTTTAGCAACGGCAAAGCATATAACCCTGGCAGCAGTTCTGATCTTGGCGTTTTTATGCGCCCTTACGCTGGGCGTTATAGCATTTGCATGCAGCAAAAGACTGAAGGAAATCGAAAGCATGCAGATTGAAAGTGTCTATAGGGGGAGGGGAATGGTCGAGAACATGTCCCCCTTCCAAATACGATATATGGATTCCGAAGGGGATTACCAGAGCAAGGTCGTTGAAAAAAAGCAGAGAAGGAAGGAAAGACAGGGAACCATAGTGGACATCATCGTGGAAAACGGGGAGATCGTGCTGGCAGAGAAAAAATTGCCAGAATAGAAGGAATAAAAGTTCCGGCAACGATCCCTGGCAGCAAATACCGGGTATTCCAAAGAGATGTTATTCTATTAACGGAGATATAGCATCAGATATATATTCTTCAAGAAGATACCTATTGGGAGAGTTTTTTATATTGCTGAAACAGCTAGGAAGGTGTGCGATACAGCAGAACGGGCAGGCAAGCAGGAGCTGGCGGTATTGAAAAAGCAGGAAGATATTTTGAAAGTGGCAGTTACAGGAATCCTGCTGGCAGGAGCCGGAGCCGTGCATTCGCAACCGGAGGGACAGCGCTTCTGATACCAGGAATTGTAGGAACGGTTGTGGGAGGCTTACGCGGAGGAATGAGTAGTATGCTTTTCGGTGAAAACATTTTGGAATAGTGTAGCAGCTAATGGTATTGGAGGAGCCATAGGTGGATTATATGGAGACTTTCTAAGTGGAAATACTGATTCGGGAGTAATAAAGAATGCCGCGATTTCATTTGCTTCCCAAGCAGCAACGGGCGGCCCGTTAGGGCACTTAACAGAAGGAGCGCTGCCAATGACAAATGCGGTAAATATAGCAGCAGGCAGTGTCGTATCATGGATGGGGGAAGTAGGAGGAATGACAGTTAATAAAGTGGGTGAAATAATATTTCATTAGAATAGCGCAGGAATTGAAAGGATGAAAGTTATGGTAATATTAGCTTATGTTTTTTTGACATATGTAACACTTCTTCCAACATATGCAAACTTAAATACGATGTCAGAAGGAAGGGAAGCAAGGGCAGTAAAGGAAGCAAAGGAGCAAAAAAAATATATTTCTATGAAAGGAACATTTTATTTTGTAATAGGAGCAAATATTTATATGGAGACCTGTATTGGCTACCTAGTGTATTTTGGATTTTCGCGAAATGATATACAGAGTAGGATACTGTGTTGCATTTATTTAGGAATCAATATTCTTGTGAATATCTATTTTTGGAACAAAAAAACAGGAGGCAGTGTATGTGTCGGGCTATGTGGATTCCTAAAGTATGCGTGGTTATTTTTTGTTGCAGTGTATTCAATGTTGCTGGGATATTGCCTGTATGAAATGAATATGGAAATATTTATTTCTGCGGTTGTCGTCTATATAATATACAATAGCTGTATTGTAGGATTTGACTATATATACCAGGAAGAAGTGAAAGAATGGGATAGTGATGGAAATGGGTTATTGCCATTGAGGCAGCTTTCCGCGGAGCAGTACCGAATATGGGAAAGGAAAAGGCAGCGGAATGCAGGGAGGCGTCTGCTGGTTATCATTGCGGCATATCAGGCTGTATTGGCGGTTCTTCTTTTAGCAACGGCAAAGCATATAACCCTGGCAGCGATTCTGATTCTGGCGTTTTTATGTGCTCTTACGCTGGGTGTTATAGCATTTGCATGCAGCAAAAGGCTGAAGGAAATCGAAAGCATGCAGATTGAAAGCGTCTACAGGGGAAGGGGGATGGTAGAGACTATGTCCCCTTTCCGGATAAGATATATGGATTCCGAAGGAGAATACCAGAGCAGGGTTGTTGAGAAAAAGCAGAGAAGGAAGGAAAAACAGGGAACCATGGTGGATATCATCGTGGAAAACGG
>CAZGVY010000090.1:0-6746 GCA_964529215.1 uncultured Mordavella sp.
ATGATTTCTGCGATAATTATATCATTCCATGCGTCCAGGCACATGCCGTTTATGAAAACAAATACCTTCTCGGCACCTCTATGGCACGTCCTGCAATCGCAAAAAGGCTGGTAGAGATCGCAAGGAAAGAGGGCGCTGCCGCCATCTGCCACGGCGCTACCGGAAAAGGAAACGACCAGATCCGTTTTGAACTGGGGATCAAAGCCCTGGCGCCCGACATCAAGATCATCGCGCCCTGGAGAATGACGGACATATGGACCATGCAGTCCCGTGAAGATGAGATCGCATACTGCCAGGCTCACGGGATCAACCTGCCCTTTGATGCAAGCCACAGCTACAGCCGCGACCGGAATTTGTGGCATATCAGCCATGAAGGACTGGAGCTTGAGGATCCATCTGTGGAACCGGATTATAGCAACCTCCTGGTTCTCGGTGTTACACCTGAAAAAGCTCCCGATGAACCGGAATATGTTACCATGACCTTTGAAAAGGGCATCCCAAAAAGTATAAACGGTGAGGAAATGAAAGTCTCCGGTATTATCCATAAATTAAATGAACTGGGCGGGAAACACGGCGTCGGTATCATCGATATTGTAGAAAACCGCGTAGTCGGGATGAAATCCCGCGGTGTATATGAGACTCCCGGCGGAACTATCCTCTACGAAGCTCACCAGCAGCTGGAAGAACTGGTATTAGACCGGGCAACCTACGAAGTAAAGGAGGAAATGGGCAATAAACTTTCCCAGATCGTATATGAAGGAAAATGGTTTACCCCCCTCCGCGAAGCGGTTCAGGCATTTATTGAAAAAACACAGGAATATGTAACCGGCGAAGTAAAGTTCAAGCTCTACAAGGGAAATATCATCAAAGCCGGAACGACTTCTCCTTATTCCTTATACAGTGAATCTCTTGCAAGCTTCACCACCGGCGATCTGTACGATCATCACGACGCGGACGGATTCATCAATCTGTTCGGACTTCCGCTGAAGGTCCGCGCAATGAAGATGCAGGAGGCTCAAAATAAATAAATCCTTAAGCAGTCTATTCAATATGTTTTTGTGAACGCAGATGAAAATAAAATACACCCTCTGGCAGACGAAGCAGAGGGTGTATTCTATTTTCATCCGTCCAGGTTCATTTAATTTATCTGTCAATGCATATTACATTATTTTCCGCATATTTATATAGCATACTATATCTTTCAGGCTTAAAATACGCGGGTTTTGAAAGAAGGATACCCATTCCACAGGAGGATCTGCACATGAATCCCATTATCGGTATTGCTGTATGCGGCTTTACGGAAGAGAAACAATTCGTCAGCCATTCCTATATCCATGCGATTGAATACTCTGGCGGATATCCGGTCATCCTTCCTTGTACAGGTATCATCCCGGATCATAATTTCCTGGATTTCTGCGACGGATTTCTTTTCTGCGGTGGCGGCGACATCACTCCGCTTCTTATGGGTGAAGATCCTGCGCCGGAAAATGGTCCTACGGATATCAGCATGGATCTCTTTCATCTGGCTCTGATCAGATACGCGCTTGCCTCGGGCAAGCCGATCCTGGCTATATGCCGCGGAATGCAGCTTTTAAATATCGCCATGGGCGGAAGTATCTATCAGGACGCTTCTCTTTATCCACACCCAGGAATCGGCCATATGCAGAATTCCAGAAAGCGCGGTGACCCATCTCACAAAATTCTGATCAAAAAGCCTAGCATACTATATAATATTTTTGGAAAATACACCGTTTCTAACAGCTATCACCACCAATATATTAAATGTCCCGCCACACATCTGATCCCCACCGGCCATACCTCAGATCATGTCATCGAAGCTCTGGAAGCTGATAACCATCCCTTTACGGTCGGCGTACAATGGCATCCTGAATGTATGTACGACACTGCCTGTGAAATGCGCTGCCTCTTTCATCACTTCATCGGAAGCTGCATCTGCAGATAAAGCGGAGCCTCCGCATCCAAGCATCATAATAACTGCCAGCGCCAGGACGCTGGCTCCTTTCGCGATTTGCCTTTTCATAACTTGTCCCCTTTCTATAATCCCCTGTTATGCCAAAACCTCTATATATTATATGCATATTCCTGCTTAATAAGAACCTGCACCATCAGAAAAATAGAAATAAAAGGAAAATGATTCCTATCGTTTTGTAATTTTCATACATAGAAATCTATTACATCAGCCATACTAAATCTGCCGGGACATATATGTCCATTTAAGAATCTCACAATTGTGAAAGGAGGATTTCCCATGTCAGAAATATCAATTTTAGACCTTCAGAATCTTCGCCATTTGATCGGCGGCTACGAAAACAGCCACTGCAAAATGACTGAATACGCAAATCAGTGCAAGGATCCGGAAGTGAAGAAATTATTTACGGATGCTGCAAACTCAGCAATGAAAAACAAACAAGACCTAATGAAATTCTTATAAGGAGGTAACCGCTCATGTTAACGGAAAAGACTATGGTCGTGGACGCCCTCAACGGAGTAAACGGGGAACTCTCCCGTTTTGGCGAAATGATCCCACAGACAGAAAACAAGGAATTAAAGCAGTGCCTGAAACAGATTCGTAACGAATGCGAAATGTCACAGGAAAAATTATACCAGGTGGCCCGTGAAAAGAGTTATTATGTACCTGCGGAAAAGGCTTCCCGCCAGGAAATTGACCATGTAAGGTCGGTTGTAACACAGAACGCAATGAAATAGTTCCAGGCATCCTCCAAGAAAATGAATAAAATCATCTTTCAAAATTCATTTTTATTGTTTAATATAACAATTTTTTGAAATATATTTTTTATTTTGCAGGAAACAATTGACGATTTTTCAATTTATGATAAAATAGGAAACAGCACGTAAAAGATGATATTTTGAATAAGTATTGGAGGATGCAATTTGTATGACTGCGTATAAGGACCTGTCAAAAGAAGAATTATTAAATTTAAAAGCCAGCTTAGAAAAAGAATTCAGAAAAGTAAAAGCCAAAGGGATCAAGCTAGATATGTCCAGAGGAAAACCTTCTACGGAGCAGCTTAATCTTTCTATGGAAATGATGGATGTCCTTAACGGACATACAAACCTGGTCTGTACAGAGGGCGTTGACTGCCGCAATTACGGAGTGCTGGACGGTATTACGGAAGCGAAACAGCTTCTTGCAGATATGATGGAGGTTCCCAAAGATAACATTGTGATCTTCGGCAATTCCAGTTTAAATATCATGTACGATACCATCGCGCGTTCTATGACCCACGGCGTCATGGGCAGTACGCCATGGTGCAAATTAGATAAAGTAAAATTTCTGTGCCCGGTACCCGGTTATGACAGGCATTTTACAATCACAGAATATTTCGGGATTGAAATGATCAATGTTCCCATGACACCCACAGGCCCTGACATGGACATTGTAGAAGATCTTGTAAGCAGCGACCCTGCCATCAAGGGAATCTGGTGTGTTCCAAAGTATTCAAACCCACAGGGTATTACATATTCTGATGAAACGGTACACCGTTTCGCCAAATTAAAACCCGCAGCAGAAGATTTCCGTATCTTCTGGGATAATGCGTACGGCATCCACCATTTATACGAAGACAAACAGGATTATCTGATCGAGATCCTGATGGAATGCAAAAAAGAAGGCCATCCAGATATGGTATACAAATTTGCTTCTACTTCTAAGATCAGTTTCCCCGGTTCCGGCATCGCAGCGATCGCAGCTTCCGACGCGAACCTGGAAGATATACGGAAACAGATGAGGATCCAGACGATCGGCCACGATAAAGTAAACCAGCTGCGCCACGCAAGATATTTTGGAAATATCCACGGCATGGTCAAACATATGCGGCGGCATGCAGAAATCCTCCGTCCGAAGTTTGACACCGTTCTGCATACGCTGGAAAAAGAACTCGGAGGCCTGGAGATCGGTTCCTGGCTTGCGCCCCGGGGAGGCTACTTTATCTCTTTCGACGCAATGGAAGGATGTGCCAAGGCCATCGTTGCAAAGGCAAAAGAGGCCGGTCTTACTATGACAAATGCCGGCGCTACTTTTCCATATGGAAAAGATCCCATGGATTCCAATATCCGCATAGCTCCTTCTTATCCGACACTCGAAGAATTAAAAGAGGCTGCCAGGATTTTTGTACTGAGCGTAAAGCTTGTCAGCATTGACAAACTATTAGAAACTATGTAATCAGCCGCCGGGGCGGCAGGATCATCCTGCCGCCCCGGTCTTTCTATCCGCTTATTCTTCTTTTTCCCTGATCAGTTCCGCCGCCTGATGAAGCATAGGTTCCAGCCTGAGCCGGATCTCCTGCGGAAAACTTTCCCAAACTGCGCTGCATTCCTTTAAATGAAAGGATAAAGGATATATTACAAGTCTTGGCACATAACACAGATTACAATACAATTTCTGCAGGATCTCTGCATTCGGCCTGGTGACCTCTTTTTCCAGCCTCATATACCTCTTAAGATTGATCCCCAATATATCCGCCATCTGAAGCTGTGTAATATCGTCCAGCTTCCGGATACTTTTCCAGATATTTCCAGGCTTATCCAGCTCCATCTGCATAAATCTAAGATTTCTATATGCTTCTTCCCTTGTCCTGGAATGTGTTCCATATGCAAGTCCCAGTCCAAAATCCAATATCCCAAGCACAAACCGGAACAGCTCCCGCCTGCCCTCATTTGTCCTGCAAACATCCATATAATCATCCAGGAACGCAGACTCCAGACGCTGTCCTGTGATCAGAAAATGTATGTCTCCTCCATTTTCCCCGAATGTTTTCAGACAGTCGTATGAAATAACATGCTCTCCCGATTCCAGCTTGGCATAATATCCCTGCGTAATCCCCATCTCTATACTCATCTCTTCCTGGGTCTTACTCTGTATTTGTCTGTATGCCTGCAACCTTTCTATCACTTTCGAGTAATCTTGTCTCATAACATTCTCCAACTATTTATTACTCCTAATTGTAGAATGTTTACGATATCCTATTGTATACCCATTTACGAATATTCACCGGTTTTACAATATTATTTCTGTGACTTCCTCCTGCACGTCTGTTTATTACTGGCTCAGCGGAAGCGCTTCCTGTACTTTCTGAACTCCGCTTCCCACAATTCCGTTTGTTCTTTCCAATGAGGCGTCTACATCCTCTGCTATATTCTCTAATTCACCATCTGCTTTGATCTTGTCCGGGTCATCCAGCGGTAAAATGTAGTATTCGTCATCTACACTCTGGTCATGATATACCCAGGTCGGTATAAAATCTGCCTTTTCCAGCGTGATCTTTCCTTTCTTATCCCGGTGGACCGCAAGAGATACCATCATACCGTCTTCCGAATATCCATCTGTAAGCCCGTCCATATACTCCGTCCTCTGATTGGACAAATGATTTCCGATTGCATATGCACATACCATCTTATGCTTTCCGTCACTGCTTTCCAGCAGATCTACCGGCTCGATCACATGCGGATGGCTGGCGATCAGTGCATCGACTCCCATATCGCACAATTTCTGTGCAATGGCATCCTGATAGGAATTCTCCTGTGTCTGGTATTCCACACCCCAATGCATGTAGGCAATCGTATATTCTACTCCTTCCTCCTTCATGTCTGCCAGTATCTTCTCTACATCGTCATACAGCCCCTGCGGTTCGGCTTCCTGGAAGGAATTGATCAGATCCGCACTTTCCTGGGTTATCGAAATCCCATTGATCGTCTTGCCACCGTCCACGACCTCCGTCTCATATACATAATCCAAAAATCCGACCTTGATCCCGTTGATATCCTGGATCAGATAATTCTTATCCTCCTTACTTTTCCGTGTTCCTGTATACAAAATATCATTTTGAGCCAGCACATCCATGGTACGCTGCAGTCCTTCGTCTCCATTATCATAAATATGGTTATTCGCAAGCAGGCACATATCAATCCCGTTCGCCGCAAGCGCCTCTGCAATAGCATCCGGCGCACAAAAGTTTGGATAACCGCTGTAATTCCCATCTGTCATGGCATACTCTGTCGTTACAACCGAAAAATCTGCCGCCTCATACGTATCTTTTATATATTTAAAAATGGGATCATAATTATAGCTTTCTCCATTATAATATACCGATGATTCCAGAAATGGCTTATGCATAATAATATCTCCGGCAGTTGTGATCACTGCCGTGCTTTCTTCTATTTTAGGCTTGCTCTTTTCCAATTCCAGAGCTTCTGCTGCTTTCTTTTCTTCCGCCCTGCGGGAGACTCCTTTTACCACCGCCCGTACTCCCATCACTGGAAGCAGCACGATCACCAGCATTGCTGCAATAAGCATCAGCCTCTGTATCTGCTTCTGCTGGCGCCTTTTCTGTCTTGCTACCTGCTGGCGCCTCCTTTCCTCCCTGTCGTATTCTCCTTCATCCATCGCTGGCCGTACACGCCTGTCCCGGCCGGCGTCGCTTTGATAGTGCATGTGACCGGCGCTGCCCGGCTCTCTGGCTTCTCTGCCATGTCCTCTCTCATGCACATCTTCCCTACCATGTAAGGAGTGCTCTTCCGTTCTTTTTCCTCTGCCTGCCCGTCCAAACAGCTCTCCCTTTCTCTGCTGCGCCGCCTTATGCGCCTTAATCCCATTCTTTTTCGGCCTTCTCTCAGAATAATCCTCCATGCTTTTCCTCTCCCGTATTTCTCATATTCATCCCTGAACAAATCGATCCGAACGGACGTTAGTAGTCCGTTATGGCATA
>CAZGVY010000090.1:6756-8717 GCA_964529215.1 uncultured Mordavella sp.
ACCGATTTTTCCCTAAATAGATATACTTATACGATACTCGAAAAATGTCGAAAAAACAAGCGGAATAACCAAAATGCTTCTATATTTACTGCAAAACAAGCAGGATCCTTTCTGTTTTCTGCAGCACATGAGAGATTTTTTCAAGAAAGGATTCGACTTATAAATGTGTTTCAGGTATAATTACGATATAATGATTGATTTTCTCCTGATAAATGAGAAGAACCATCGTCTTTTCATCATATCCTGTAAAGAAGGTATTTCCTATGAAAAACAATACAGAAAACACGCTGAAGCGCGCTGAAAAATTACAGATCATTTTAATTGGAGAGGGTATCCTGGCAGGAACTGCAGGCGGTTTTGTCGTTTTACTCTACCGGATCCTGCTGGAGTATGCGTCTGTCTGGCTCCATGCCATTCTGGATTTCGCTAAAGGCTCTCCTCTGCGCATTGCAGGCTGGTTTGCCATCCTGCTCCTTTTGGCTTTTATCGTCGGAAAACTGGTAGCATGGGAACCACTGATCTCAGGCAGCGGGATCCCCCAGCTTGAAGGGGAAATGTCCGGCCAGCTTGACCAGACCTGGTGGAAGGTACTTCCTGCAAAGTTTGCAGGCGGTTTCCTCTGCCTCCTTGGCGGTATGTCTCTTGGACGGGAGGGTCCGTCCATCCAGCTTGGCGCCATGACCGCAAAAGGAATTTCCACCCTGCTAAAGCGGGAAAAGACAGAAGAACGGTTTCTCTTAACCTGCGGCGCCAGCGCGGGACTATCAGCAGCTTTCCATGCGCCCCTCGCCGGAGTCATGTTTTCTCTGGAGGAGGTACATAAAAACTTTTCCGTATCAGCGCTGCTGTCCGTCATGGTCGCCTCACTTTCTGCAGATTATCTATGTTCCACAATTTTAGGCATGGAATCTGTCTTCCAATTTGATATCATACATATCCTGCCCCAGGGATATTACTGGATGATACTGGTACTCGGCGTCCTCCTTGGAGTCCTGGGGGCATTTTATAACTGGTTTACGCTGAAAGTACAATCCCTATACAACACATCCGGCCTGAATACCACAGCAAAACTGGTCATTCCTTTTTTCTGCGCTGGTATTCTGGGATTTCTCATGCCGGATTATCTGGGCAGCGGGCACAACCTGATCGATCAGCTGACAAGTGGGGAAATGCTGCTGCATATGATCCTGATCACGCTGGCCTGCAAATTTATCTTCTCTGCCGTCTGTTTCGGCTCCGGCGCCCCGGGAGGCATCTTCTTCCCGCTGCTTGTGCTGGGGGCATTGATCGGAGGAGCATTTGCCACATTCGGCGCCAGCTATCTGGGGCTGGATCCTATATATATAAATAATTTTGTCCTGCTTGCCATGGCAGGCTACTTTACCGCGATCGTCCGGGCTCCTCTGACAGGGATCATCCTGATCTTTGAAATGACCGGCTCGCTCCAGCAGCTTTTATCCCTGTCTGTCGTCTCCATTATGGCCTATATTACAGCCTCATTGCTCCGTTCTAAGCCAATCTATGAAAGCCTCCTGGAACGGCTGCTCGAAAAGAGAGGGGTCGAACCAGCAAAAAACCGCGGCAAAAAGATTCTGAAAGAATTTGCCGTGGCTCACGGATCTGCTGCCGACGGGCAGCAAGTCAGCGAAATAGAATGGCCTAAGCCCTGCCTTCTGGTTGCAGTCCAGAGAGGCAGCGAAGAATTCATCCCCAAAGGGAAAACAAGGCTTCTTGCCGGCGACCTTCTGGTCACCCTGACAAACGAGCAGGATTGCGCCGCTGTCTACAAAGAGGTCGAGGATATCTGCAGCTTTAAAGGATTCTGAATCGTTTGTTATGTATACTACAAAGTATCCTGTAATGCATGCCCTTGGGACTGGCGGACTTCGTCCGGCAAGGTATGCATTAGAGGACGCGGAATCAAGAAGGAGTATATAGCCATCAGACGGAGCAGCATTCCG
>CAZGVY010000091.1:0-8714 GCA_964529215.1 uncultured Mordavella sp.
CATCGTTTAACTCATACTGAGGTTTCTCTCCTGCCACGTCAACCAGAAGTCTTGGCAGGTTGATCCCCGCATTGTTTACCAGAGCGTCAATTTTCCCGTATTTTGCAACCACTGCCTCTGTCATAGCTCTTACACTGTCAGCGTCGGTTACATTACACTGGACACAATATACGCCGTCGGTCATATCTCCTGTTTTCACATTCATATCTACGATCACTGCTTTCGCCCCCGCGTCCGTAAGCCTCTCTACAACATGCCTGCCAATACCGGACGCCCCGCCGGTCACGATAACGACTCTGTCTTCCAATTCAAGCCAGTTCTTCTCCATATTTTCTCCTCCTTTTGACAATTCGTTTTTCTTTGCAGGTTCATTGTATAAAACAAAGCGTCATTCTTTAATACCAGCTTTTTCATCCGTTCGGAAATGGATTAGTTCATCATTTTTCCATTTTCCTGAAATCTGTCCAACAATCCCTTAACGCACTTTGTGAATAAATACTTTTATTAATTATTTTATTAAAGTAATTTCATTATATACAATCCGAACATATTGTCAATATTTTTTCAGAAAAAAACTGCGGCTGCACCGGAAATTCATTGTTCTTTACTCCACATCCGTATATGAACAATGGATTTTCCGATGCAGCCGCAGCCGCTCTCACTATATTCTTTTTACATATATGTCCTCCAGATATCCTGCTCTGGAAGATCCTCCACTTTTTATTCAAACTGCGCTGCACAGGCCTTCAGATGATCAATGATCGTAAGATGCTGGGGACAGGCGGATTCACACTGGCCGCAGGCAATACATTCACTCGCCTTTCCCGACAGGGACGCCTGCTTTGCATAGTCTTCCATGACTGCTTCTTTCCCCTCCTGCAGCGCCCGGTTATACAATGCAAAATACTGAGGAATCGCAATATTTGCCGGACAGCCTTCTGTACAATAAGAACACGAGGTACAGGGGATTTCCTGATTATCTTTTAATGCGTGTGCCGCCTTTTCCAAAACCTTTCGTTCCCTCTCATCCAGCGGCGTAAAATCCGACATGAACCCGGTATTATCCATAAGCTGTTCCAAATTACTCATTCCGCTTAATACCATCTTCACATTCTCCAGCCCCGCCGCAAACCGGACTGCCCATGAAGAAACTGACATCTCCGGCCGGCATTCCCGGAACATATCTCTGACGTTTTCCGGAACCTGCGCCAGCTTCCCGCCCTTTACAGGCTCCATAACAATGACCGGTTTTCCGTATTTTACCGCAGTTTCATAGCACTTTTCCGACTGGATCTGTTCGCTTTTCCAATCAAGATAATTAATCTGCAGCTGCACAAATTCAAACTCCGGATGTTCCCTTATTACCTGCTCCAGGAACTCTGCATCATCATGAAAAGAAAACCCGATATGCTTTACAAGACCCTGGCGCTTCTTTTCTATCAGCCACTCAAAGCAATCCAGTTCCTCATATGTCTGATACATCTCCCTGTCAATTGCATGGATCAGATAATAATCAAAATAAGACACACCCGTCTTCCTTCTCTGTTCCTCAAAGATCCTGTCCCGGTCCTCCCTGCTCTTAATGTATGCCGCATGAAGCTTAGTCGCCAGCGTATAGCTGTCTCTTGGATACCGGTCCACCAGCGCTTCCTTCACGGCGTTCTCACTGTTAAAGGCGCAATACATCCATGCGGTATCAAAATATGTAAAGCCCCGTTCCATAAATACATCCACCATCTTTTTTGTCTGCCCGATATCGATACTCCCTTTCTCATTCTCATCAAGCAGCGGCAGCCTCATAAGGCCAAAACCGAGTTTTTTCTCTCCAAACATCATTTTCTTCCTTTCTATGCTCCTCTCACTTTTCTTCTCTGTCCTTATCCTCATTGTACATGGATCCATGCAAAGAATACAATCACTATTTCCAATATTGCCGGCCTTTCTATACCGGATTTACATGGATCAGGATATGTTTGATCTTCGGCCATTTATTTTCAATTGCATCATGGACTTCTTCCGCGATCGCATGGCTTTCCCCAAGAGAAAGTTCTGCATCCGCGCCGATCTCCATCTCCACATAGATCTTATTGCCAAACATCCGGGTTCTCATAAGATCCACCTGTAACACGCCGCTGGTTTCCAGCGCGCACTCCCTGAGCTCCCTTTCCATCTGCTCATCGCAGGATTTATCCACCATCTTATCTACCGCATCTTTGAAAATATCATATGCCGCCTTTTCAATAAAACCACAGATCACAATACTGGCAATGGGCTCCATGACTGGAAATCCGATGATCGCGCCGCCAATACCAATCAGCGCTCCTATTGACGAAAGGGAATCTGACCGGTGATGCCAGGCGTCTGCCATCAGGGCGCTGGAGTCTATCTTTTTTGCATAGTATCTGGTATACCAGAACATACCTTCCTTGATAAGAATAGAAATAGCAGCAGCCGCCAGAGCCAGCATCCCCGGCACCGACGCCGCATATTCCCCGCGTACCAGTTTCATAACCGCAGAATAACCAATACCAAGACCCGTAACCGCCAGAACGGTAGACAATACGATCGCCGCCACGCACTCCAGCCGCTCATGTCCGAAGGGGTGTTCCCTGTCCGATTCCTTACTTGCCATCCTCACGCCTATGATAACAACAATACTGCTGAACACATCCGATGCCGAGTGTACTGCATCGCTGACCATTGCGCCAGAATGGGCAAGGATTCCCGCCACAAATTTAAATACAGAGAGAATCATGTTCCATACCACACTGACAAGGGATACTCTCACCGCTGTTCTCTCAAAATTATCTTCCATTTCATAACCTCCCGCAAATGTTCAATTCTCTCTGTCTTCTGCGGTATCTCTTTACTCTTTCATGACCAGAGCTTTGTTACTGACCGCCCGCATCGTTGCGAGGATCCCATCCAGATGGTCGTACTCATGCTGGATCAGCTCTGCCATATCGTCGTCCATTTTCATCTCCTGCATCTTCCAGTCCTCATCCCGGTACCGCAGGATACAATGCCTGTACCGGCGGACCCTTACCAGAAGCTTAGGAAAAGACATACAGTCATCCAGTAGCTCCATCTTCTCGTCTCCCGTAAATTCAAGCGAAGGATTAATGATCACATAAGGCTTATCCGTAAGAATACAGATCAGCCGCTTATGCACCCCGATCTGGGGCGCCGCGATCGCTCTGCCAAAACCATAATCCCGCCGGATACCCCGGATACAGTCAAACATATCCTCCCAGACCGGGCGCAGTTCCTCCAGCTCTTCCCTTTTTACTTCCTCACTGATCTGATACAGCCTGGGATCCCCAAGCAATAGTATTTTCCGTTCCATACGCTATCCCTGTTGTCCTTTTTTCTGCAGCCAGCTGCTCCTCAAGACTACCATATGCCGTATTGCATACCTTACAGCACTCTTTATATAATATCGTCACTGCCTGCAATAAAATAATAAAAACTGCCCCTTCTTATGTTATTGAACTTTGCTGTTTTAAAGTATATTATAATATAGATCAGTGCTGATATGAAAGCACACATGACAGGCTTTTGACAGCAATATTAATATTATTCAGACAGACTGGAGGAAATGACACATGGAGATAAGGACTGCAAAAGAAACGGACATTCCACAGATCGAGACACTTTTATATCAGGTTCAGAAGATTCATTCAGATAAACGGCCGGATCTGTTTACTGCCGGTTCAAAAAAATATACTGCAGAAGAACTGAAAGAACTTTTAAGAGACAAAAACCGCCCCATCTACGTGGCTGTGGAAAACGGTAAGATTCTTGGGTATGCTTTCTGCATATTTCAAAGATATGAATCCCATTCCCTGAATAAGATCAAGACACTGTATATTGATGATCTATGTGTCTCCGAAACGGTCAGGGGCCAGCAGACCGGAACAAAGCTTTACCGGTTTGTATTGGATATTGCAAGGCAGGCCGGATGCCATAATGTAACCCTGAACGTCTGGGCCTTAAATGAACCTGCTATAAAATTCTATGAAAAATGCGGGCTGCAGGTGCAGAAAATAGGAATGGAACAGATCCTTTAAACAATTGGATATGATAAAATCACAAAGGAAACGATGAGATCCCCCACAGCAGAAAGAAGTTACTGGCAATATTAAAGACAGGCCCGCCGCCATCGGCGGCTGGCCTGCCTTTAAAGCCATCTCCTATACTTCTGAAAACTGATCTTTCCCTACGGAGCAAAGCGGGCATTCAAAATCTTCCGGAACATCCTCCCATTTCGTTCCGGGAGCAATGCCGCCCTCAGGATATCCTGCTTCCTCATCATATTCCCATCCGCATACATCACATACATATTTCATATCTGTTTTCTCCTCCTGTCATCATCCGTTAAGATTACGGAAATATAAAAATACACATCCCATAATCTCAACTTGTTTTATGCTTCTAGTGGGATTATACCGCATTTTATCCGGTAAAACAAGCCATCCGGGTGTGGTTTGGCATTCTTTTCCCACGCCACATTTTACGTTCAAAGTCCGCCAGCCCGAAGGGCATGTATTACGGGATACTTTGGAGTATGATATGCGTACAAATTATGATTTCTTATTTCCGCTTTTCTTATGGCTCATCATTGATATGATATGGATAATTCCGCAAATAGCTGCATAGCCTCCCCAGATTTTTAAATCTGTATAGCTGCCAGCCATTGCCAGGCCCAGCAATGCGCCTATAAAATACAGGATGATACAGGCAATATTCCCTCCATTTTTCTCTTTATTTCTGGTGGCGATCGACACAATCCCCGCTGTCAGCAGGCAAATAGCCGTCACAATCCCCGCGCTTCCACTTACCTCTCCATTATCCGCCAATGCGTTGCCTAATCCCGCCGCACATGATTGAAATGTTACAAACACAAACAAAACGATCGATAAGATACCTGTTACTAATTTCAATGTTTTCATGTTACTCATTCCCTCCCTGTTCTCCTACTGTTTAGTATTTTTACTGCAATGCTAATTCCTGTTCCTGATAGATATCATCCAGCAGATTCTCCGCAGAATGGTCATTTACTCTTAGGACGACTGGATTCACTGTATCCTGAATTGTATATAAGAATGCAACTTCTATAGACGCATCTTTCATTAATTCTTTGGAAAGATTACTCTCCGCCTCATTTTTCTCCATAAAATCTCCTGTTGTAAATTCACATTCTACCCCATTTTGAAAAACCTGTGGATAAAATGTCAGCTGCGCTGTCTTCGTTTCATCGGATTTATTTGTATAGGTAAAATAAATCCTCACCGCATCCATGCCATTATAATCCTTTGCCAGTTCATGTCTTACATAAACCAGACTTCCTTCTGCATTATCCATATTGATCTGTTCAACCTTAGTTCCGGCAGCCGGTTCCTCATCTTCTCCCGCTGCATCCGTTTCTGCGGTGCTCTCCGCAGTTTCGTCCCGAACAGTGCCGCTATTGTCACTGCATCCGCACATAAATGCAATTATGAGCAATACTGATAATACTGCAACGATCCTCTTTTTCATTCCCATTCCTCCAAAATCTTATTTTATACTACTTTATCCTATTAATGAGTATATGTCAAGATAATGTCGTATATATTAATATAATAATACGATGCCAGGGAACAAATGGGTGCGGAAGGCTCATTTGCCGGGCAGCTCATTAATATATACGCTTACAAGGAGTTAAACGCATGAAACCATTAAAAGACAAAGTAAGTATTACTCTTGACTCAGATATCATAGAAAAGATCAAACTGCTTGCCGAAAAAGATGACCGCTCTTTTTCCCAATACATTAATCTTGTCCTCAAAGAACATCTGAATCAAAAAGAAGCATAGACTTACATCTTATGCTTCTTTATTCTCTCACTTTCTTTTATTTCTGTGGTATGCTGCCAGCATACATATTAAAACTTTGTTAGGATCTGACCTCTTTTCAGATCAGCAAATCCATAAACATCCATACCAGCGCTGCTATGATCATAAATACAAATTCTGATACTACATACCCCGCCATGCGGATCAGGCGGTTATCCCGCTTTAAAAATGGAATTTTGTCCCTGCATCCCAGATAATTGCATATGACCGCGATTTCTTCCAGCTGGGCAGACAGTATAAGGATTCTCTGGGATATTGCCCTTATACCTGTAATGATCACACCATTTTCTATAATATCCATCGTCAGGCATATATAAAAGACCGCCAGATATCCTACTACCGCCAGAAACATTTTCCATATCCTGCCGCTCCGGAAACCGGGCGGCAGAAACCTGCGCCATTCAGGCAGTTCTCCCGCAGAGCCCTCATTTCCGCCAGCTATGTATCTATTCCTGTCAGGATACAGACGTTCCAGCTCTCCTTCCAGTTCTTTTACACTCTGGTACCTTTCATCTGGATTCAGCGCAATACAGCGGCGTATGATCTCCCCCAGCTTCCCCGGCACAATCTCTTCCACTGGAAATTTCTGCAGGACTATATAATTCAACATAGTCCCCAAGGCGTATATATCCGAACGCCCATCCGTCTGACGGCGCCCAAACTGTTCTGGCGCCGCAAATCCTTCTGTCCCCATAATGACGGTATCCCGGGGTTTCCGGGGACTTACTACCCGGGCAATATCAAAATCAATCAATTTCACATGTCTCTGCGGTGTAATCATAATATTCTCAGGCTTTAAATCCCTGCTTATAACTGGTGGGGAAGCCGTATGAAGGGGATACATCCCACGGCATATTTCCTTCACGATACGGACTCCATCTTCCACAGACAGCTTCCTCTCGCACAGAATGTCCTCCAAATTCCTGCCTTCAATGTATTCCTCTATTACGATCAGCTGCGATTCATTTTCAAAGCATCCATAGATCTTCGGAATGAACTCATTTTCATGCATCTTTAAAAAGTCATAAACCGGCTTCTGTTCTATCTTCACATATTTCTTCACAGCAATTCTTCCTGTAATAGAATGTCTTACAAGACTGACATTGTGATTTCCATTCAGTAATCCCAGCTCCTGGTATTGAAATAGCATATATTCTTCCGACCGCTCCATCCATCTGCCCCCAAATCCTCTTGCTTTTCCGTACAAAAAATTATATGATACTTTTAACGCTTAAGCAAGAAAGGATTCAGAAATTGATCACACATAAAACCACCAATGAATTATTAGAGCTATTATCCGGCATAAAGTCCGAAACCTCCCTGCAGGATTTTTCCAATGAATTGAAAGAATCTGAAAATAAGATCTCTTTTCCTGCATATCTTCTTGAAAAAATGCAGGAAAAAGGAGTCTCCCCGGCGCGGCTGTGGGAATCCTCCCAGATCCAGCGGAACTATGGATACCAGATATTAAACGGGACAAAGCTGCCCGGACGGGATAAAGTGATCGCTCTGTGCCTTTCTCTTTCCCTGACATTAGAAGAAACCCAGCGCGCTCTTATCCTGGCAGATGCCGGAGCTCTTTACGCAAGAAGAATAAGAGATTCCATATTGATCTTTTCCCTTCAAAAGGGATTGTCTGTATCGGATACTAATATCCTTTTATTCGATAATTCCCAAAAACCCCTTTCTTAGATCCGCAGGAAAAATATGTTTCAACCCGCATCTGTTAAATATTCTCTAACAAATTTCCTATATGCTTCTTCTCAAAAAACAGCTCTTTATTCGTCAAAACAATAAGCGCCGCCGCACCTGTGATCACAATAGTCTCCAGGCATTTTGTCTGTGGCGTCATAGCGATCTTCTCCTGCATTGTGTTGACAAACAGATGCAGAATCATGCACGCAAGCATACTGCGGTTGTTTTTGATATAAACCCAGGTAGTCAGAAAATTCATCGGTATAACACTGATCAGGAAATTTAAAATATAGACAATCCCAAGTTCTTTCAGTCCATAATGGTAAGTTCCTTTGATCCAGAACAGCGGTAAATGCCACAGCGCCCATACGCTCCCGAAGATAATAGACTCTGTGAACCATGAAAAATAAGAGCCTACCGCATCTTCTCCATACCCGCGCCAAGCCGTTTCTTCTATCACAGAGGCAAGCAGGATTGTCAGCAAAGCAGAAGTACCGCCAACTGAAAAAGAAAAATCTTCTGTAAATGAGAACTGCCGCAGTGACCCGCCAAATAATACAGACAAAAGAATAGAAAACGCTACAACGGCGGCAAATACCAATATAGCTGACAGAATGCTGAATGGCCTGATCCGGTAAAATCCCACTATCTTCCTCTTCAGATCCTGTTTAAGCGCCTCACAGCCCGAAGTCAGGACAGTGGTAATTGCCGTGATGGACGGTGCGGTCAGCCCAAATAACATCAGTAAAACAGATAATCCATGATCATCCGATGTCCTGCTTAAAACAGCAGCCGCAATCCAGAATGACCAGGTGGCAGCGAAACAAGTAACATAAAACCGGACGGGCCTGTATTTATATTGTTCCATTCCTGTTATCCCTCCTGACCGCCAGCGCAGATAACAAGCTCGCTTTTTATACCATTTAACTCTATTACATTATCAGCATCCTGTACGCCGAAAGCTTCCACCGGTTTTCCGCCTTTTTCATAGGAGATACTCGTACCGATTCCTTTCGTAACGGTAGTAAAAACCGTATTCTCCGGGATATGGATCTTTGAGGTTGCCGACACTTGGTTGATCGCGATCTCCCCATTTAAAGGACGGCAGGCCACATCCATATCAAG
>CAZGVY010000092.1:0-8496 GCA_964529215.1 uncultured Mordavella sp.
TATGGATTCCTTCACAATAGAAAGTCCCAGGCCGGTGCCTTTTTTATCTTTGCCGCGGGAGCTGTCTGTTTTGTAAAAGCGTTCCCATATCTTATTCAAAGCGTCTCTGGGAATACCGGTACCATTGTCTTTGACAGAGGTAAGAACCTTGTCAGCGCGTTCAGTGGTCTCTACGGTAATAATGGAGCCAGCGTCACTGAATTTGATGGCATTGTCGATCAGGTTATAGAGAACCTGCTGGATCTTCTGCTTGTCGGCATTGACGGTCAGAGTCCTGCTTGCAAATACCAGTTCAATAGATATTTTTTTCTGAGTACAGGTGCCTTCAAAGGAGGCGGCGGTATTCCGGATCGCCTCGTGGATATCAAAGGATTCCCTGTTCAGAAGAAGCTGATTGGTGTCAAATTCATTGAGTTCCAGAAGATCTCTTGTCAGGTCGGTCAGCCGTTCTGTCTCAAAAAGAATAATCTTCAGGTATTTTTCCTGGAATTCCGGCGGGATCGTTCCGTCTGCCATAGCTTCTACATAACCTTTGATGGAGGTCAGCGGCGAGCGGAAATCATGGGATACATTGGCCACAAATTTTTTCTGGTAATCCTCCATATCTTTCAGCTGAGACGACATATAGTTCAGGGAAGCGGACAGATAACCCATCTCATCTTCGGCATGTACGGGGATCTGGTACTCAAGATTCCCCGTGGCATATTGGGTTGCGGCTTCTGTAATCTTGTGCAGAGGACGGTAAACCATTAATTCAAATGCCAGAAAGATGATGAATGAAAGAAAATAAATAATGACCAGTGTAAAGTAGATCTGCTGCATGATGGAGTACTGCAGTTTTGCAAGATCCTGGGTGTCTCTGTGGAGGAGAAGGTAACCCCTGGCGTTAAAGCCTTCGATCACCGGGGCGATAACGGTAATGACATCCTGGTCAAAATAGTCATGATAGGTTCCTTCCAGATATGTTTTCCCGCTGTTTTCGGCCGGATCGAACTGTTTGATCTTCTTTGGCGCCGGAGGATATTTCCTGGAATAGCTGCTGCACAGAAGCGTCCCTTCTGTATCGGTAAACCACACGGCAGCGTCGGTATAGGACTCTATTCCGTTTAGCTGGATTTTTATATCTGCCAGCGAAACGGTTTCGGTAAAATATCCTGGCAGATATTGTGTAGCGGTAATATTCGCGCTTTTGTACAGATTATCCGCAGTAGAACGGAACAGAAGATCCTGGATAAAGCCTGGAAGGATGCTTGCAGTAACAAAAACGGCGAGAAAGCCGAATGTAATATATACCAGTAAAAGCTTCAGGTGTAATGTACTGGAAAAGGGTGTTTTTTTTATTTTCATGAATCATTCATCCTTATTTTACTTCAAATTTGTAACCGATGCCCCAGACTGTACCAAGATTCCAGGAGGGATGGTTTCCTAATTTTTCACGGAGACGTTTGATGTGTACGTCTACCGTGCGGGTGTCGCCAATGTATTCGTAACCCCAGATATGATCCAAAAGCTGTTCTCTGGTAAATACCTGGTTTGGAGAAGAGGCAAGAAAGTATAAAAGCTCCAATTCCTTGGGGGGCATTTCCACATTGTGCCCGTCTACAAGGACGGAATAGTTGGTCAGGTTAATTATTATGCCGGGATATTCTGCCACTTTGTTCTGTTCTTTGGGAAGCGCTTCTGCCTTGGCGGGGTGGTACCGGCGGAGAACAGCCTTTACACGCGCAACCATTTCCTTGGAATCAAAGGGCTTCATAATGTAATCGTCTGCGCCAAGTTCCAGGCCGAGAACCTTGTCAAAGACCTCCCCTTTTGCGGAAAGCATGATGATAGGAGTCTGCGAGCGGGTCCGGATTTCCCGGCATACCTGATAACCGTCGATTCCCGGCAGCATGAGGTCAAGCAGGATCAGGCTGGGATTCCAGTCTGAGAAGACCGCCAGAGCGCTTTCTCCGTCGTGTACGATCCTGGTATCAAAGCATTCCTTATTAAGATACAGAGAGATCAGCTCTGCAATATTTTCATCATCGTCAACAATTAAGATTTTTTGTTTGTTTGCCATAGTTTTTATCCCCTTATTTAAATTCTACGATGGTAACGCCGGCATCTCCTTCCCCGAATGAAGCAAGATGAAAGTCCTTGATGTGTTTCTGCCGCTTTAAGTAAGTATGGATCCCGTTTCTGAGCGCGCCGGTTCCCTTTCCGTGTACAATGCGGACAGGACTAAGATGGGCAATGTAGGCGTCGTCCAGATATTTGTCCAATTCAGCAATTGCTTCATCGACAGTTTTACCCAGCAGATTGATTTCCGGGCGGACAGAGAAGGATTTCCCCATTTTCATTTTCCCTTTGGAGGTGCGCTGCATGTTCCTGGCGGAGTAGGAAGCGGGCTGGTCGATGATCTCAAGGTCTGAGATGTGAACCTGGGAATTCAGGATACCCATCTGTACATGGAGGGTTCCTTTCGCATCCGGAAGGGAAGTGACCGTTCCTGTCAGGTTCATGCTGAGAACCTTAACGGATTCTCCCAGCTTGAAATCAGAGGGCTCATGCTTCTTTTTCGGTTTTGAGGATTCCAGGGAAATGCCGGAACCTGTGGCGTTTAGTTTTTTGCGCAGCCGTTCCCGCTCTTTTTCCATCTCTGCAGCAGAGATATTTTCCTTGCCGAATTTCCGGAAATTTCGGATGGTTTCATCTGCCAGCTCCTTTGCCTCTAATACAATGGCGTGTGCCTTTTCATTGGCTTCCCGGAGGATCCGGTCCTGCTGCTCATCCAGCTTTTTCTGCCTGGAGGAAGTCTCTGCCTGGAGACGCTGCAGCTCGCGCTTGTAGGAGGCGATCTGCTGCTGTTCCTTTTCCATAGCCTTGCGGCTGGCTTCCAGATCTGTCAGAACATCTTCGAAGGATTCTGCTTCGCTGGAAAGGTGCGCTTTGGCATTCTCGATAATATGCGCAGGAAGCCCAAGTTTGCCGGCGATGGCAAAAGCATTGCTTTTGCCAGGGATGCCGATGAGCAGATGGTAGGTAGGACGGAGCGTCGCCACATCAAATTCGCAGCTGGCATTCATTACTCCGGGAGTTGAGAGGGCAAATATTTTCAGTTCGCTGTAATGCGTAGTAGCCATTGTACGGATACCCTGTTCGTGAAGATGGTTTAAGATCGCAATTGCCAGGGCGGCGCCTTCGGTGGGATCTGTCCCGGCGCCCAATTCATCAAAAAGAACCAGAGAATCTTCTTTTATCTTCTTTAAAAAGGAGACAATGTTTGTCATGTGTGAAGAAAAGGTACTTAAACTTTGTTCAATGCTCTGCTCATCTCCGATATCTGCATAAACATCTTCAAAAACGCCCAGTTCGGAACGGTCAAGAGCCGGGATATGAAGCCCGGCCTGCCCCATCAGGGTAAAGAGCCCCACTGTTTTCAGAGAGACGGTCTTGCCGCCGGTATTCGGGCCGGTAATGATCAGAAGGTCAAAGTCGTCTCCAAGCATAACGGTTATGGGGACAACCTTTTTTTTCTCGATCAGCGGATGACGCCCCTCCCGGATATAAATGCGGCGGTTACGGTTAAAAAGAGGCTTGCTGGCATTCATGGAAAGAGCCAGCCTTCCTCTGGCAAATATGAAATCCAATTCGGTAACAGCCTGGTAATTATTCCGGATAGTGCCAGTATAGCCGGCAGTATCGGAACTGAGCTGTGTCAGGATCCGCTGTATTTCCTCCTGTTCTTTACCGAACAGGTCTTTCAGATCGTTATTTAGCTTTATGATTGCCATAGGTTCGATAAAAAGTGTAGAGCCGGTAGAAGACTGATCATGGATCATACCGGAAACCTGAGAGCGGTATTCTGATTTGACCGGGATACAATAGCGGTCTCCGCGCATGGTGATAATAGGATCCTGCAGATAACTGCGCAGGGAGCCATTTACCATATGATTCAGGGTAGAGTGGATTTTATCGTTCATCTGCCCGATCTGCCTGCGGATATGCTTCAGAGCGCTGCTGGCATCGTCGCTTATCTCGTCCTCGCTGATGATACACCGGTCTATCTCAGAGGATAAAAAAGAGAGGGGCTCCAGCTGCTCAAAGTAAGCGTCCAGGCAGTCGGCGGATTCGCTGGCGGTTTCGTGCCTGCCGTAGGACTTTGCCCGTGCAGCGGCCTTCAGGAGCTTCGCAATGCGGAGAAGCTCGCCTGTGTTTAAGGAAGCGCCTATTTCCAGGCGTTTCATGGACTCTTCCACCGGATAGCAGCCGCTGAAGGAAAGCGTCCCTTTCTTAACGATGCGGTTAAATGCGGAGGCAGTCTGCTCTTGCATAGCCTCGATGACGGACAGGTCTGTGGAGGGTTTTAAATTCCTGCATTTGCGCTGTCCGCCCGGCGTTGTGGCTTCGTCGGCAAGAAGCTCGGTTATTTTATTAAATTCCAGTTTTGTTAAAGTTTTTCTGTTCATAAAAATACTCCGTTCTGTCATTCACGTAGGTGTACCATTATTTTAACGTATTTATACGTTAAAGAAAAGGATAATTGATAGATATTGAACATTATTCATCAATATTGTATACTGATAGCAGAAATATTAAAGGAGAAATGCATAATGGAATATCATGAGGATCCAAAGGGCAAAAGCAGTTCTCCAGAGGAAGAACCCGGAGAAGAATATGCGTTCCTGCAGGAGACTGTGAAAGATGAGGAAAGAGCAGCCAGGATATCCAGAGGTGCAATCGTAAAGTTCGCGGGCCTGGGGCTGGTGTTTGGAATTACCGCCAGTCTTGGCTTTTTTGCGCTGAAACCATGGGCGGAAAGGATTGTTTTTGATAATCCTGACCAGGTGACGATTCCGGAGGAAGAGGAAGAAGATAAGGAAGATACTGATGCAGAGGCGGTAGAGGATGCGCCGGCGCTTACGCTGGATAATTACAGGGAGATGAATAAAGCGCTTTATGAAGTTGGCAGCGAAACGTCCAGATGCATTGTGGAGATTACGGGGATACGCGCGGAGGATGACTGGCAGGGTTCGGAATATGATAAAGAAAACTGCGTGTCTGGAATTATTGCGGCTGATAACGGACTGGAATATCTGGTATTTGCAGGCAGCGCCGTTGTTGAAAATGCAGAGAGTATCCAGGCGAGATTTGCAGATGGGAGAACCTATGAGGCTTCGGTAAAGCAAAAAGACGGAAACCTTGGATTCGCAGTGTATTCTGTTCAGAAAAATATAGTTTCGGAAGCTACAAAAGGGTACATCCGGGAGGCGGTCCTTGGGAGCTCGGCCTCGGTATCCCAGGGGGATACGATCATTGCGCTGGGAAGTCCTTTTGGATATGCCGGGGCAATGGGATTTGGCGTGGTGGCGTCACCGAAGAATGTGATCCAGAATCCAGACGGTGAGTACCGCCTGATCTGTACTGATATTTCTGGGTCAAGAAACGGAACCGGCGCATTGGTCAACATCAATGGCGAGATCGTGGGAATTATCAATCAGACCATTTCTGAGGAAGACAGTATGAATCTGGTAACCGGCTATGGGATATCGGATCTAAAGAGCATGATCGAGCTGATGTCTAACGGGAAACCGGTACCATATCTGGGAATTACCGGAGTAACGGTGACAGAGGAGATTACGAATGAACAGGGCCTTCCGGCGGGAGTATATGTGCAGGAGGTTCAGGCGGATTCGCCGGCAATGGAGGCGGGGATCCAGAGCGGCGATGTGATCACCGGCCTGGGGAAGAATAATATTGCTACGCTGTCGGCATACCGTTCGCTGCTTCTAAAACAGGAAACCGGGAACGAGGTGAAGTTCCGGGGAATGCGCAAAGGAACGGACGGATATGTGGAAGTGGATTATACTGTAATGATAGGCAGCCGGGAATGATCTGCCAGAGATTTATATAGAAGCGGGGAAATGCTATGAGGTATATTAATACTTTACAGGAAAGAGAGACAATAAGAAACGTATATTTATGTAAGGGAAAACGTTCGGCGGAGACCAGAAATGGGAAGCCGTATGATGATCTGATCCTCCAGGATAAAACGGGAACTCTGAATGGAAAAGTATGGGATCCTAATTCCGGAGGTATTGCGGAGTATGAGGAGATGGATTTTATTGAGGTATTTGGCGAGGTGACCAGCTATAATAATACGCTGCAGCTGAATATCCGGCAGATCCGCAAAGCAGGTGAAGAAGAATATAATCCTGCGGACTATATGCCGACAACGGAAAAGGATATGGACGGGATGTTTCAGGAACTGCTCAGATATGGAAGCCAGATCAGGAATCCATATCTCCGGCAGGTTATTGAATATTATTTTGTAAAGGATCAGGAATTCATCCGCCGCTTTAAGGGGCACTCAGCAGCGAAGACGGTTCATCATGGTTTTGCAGGCGGATTATTGGAACACACGCTGAGCGTGGTGAAATTCTGCGAATATATGGCAGGAGCGTATCCCATTTTAAATAAAGACCTGCTGTATACGGCGGCTATGTGTCATGATATAGGAAAGACAAGAGAGCTGTCTCCATTTCCGAAAAATGATTATACAGATGAAGGGCAGCTTCTGGGGCATATTGTCATCGGGGCAGAGATGATCGGGGACGCAGTCAGAGCGATTCCGGACTTTCCGGAACGGCTGGCCAGTGAGCTTAAGCACTGCATTATTGCCCATCATGGGGAGCTGGAGTACGGTTCGCCCAAAAAACCGGCTATACCGGAGGCATTTGCCTTGAATTTTGCAGATTGTGCAGATGCCAGGATGCAGTCGCTTAAGGAGCTGTTCAAAGATAAAAATACCAGAGACTGGATCGGATATAACAGGCTGTTTGAGTCAAATCTGAGAAGGAGCAGCCTGGAGAAAGGGCCGGCTGACAGGTAATCCGCCGGACTTTGGGCAGAGAGGATTCCGTTATCGTATTCCTGTGTAAGTTCAGGGAGGATATGCGTATCGGAAAATCAGGCGGATGAGGTGAGCCTCATCTGCCTTTTTTAACTAAAGCATCCGGAGGGAGCCGTGTGCCCTTTATGGGATGGAGAGAAATGAGGGAAAATGATATTGGAGGCTTGGGAAGTCATGAAAAAGAATGAGATTGTAACGGTAACAATTGAGGATATGGGAATAAATGGAGAAGGGATAGGAAAGGCTGACGGATATGCTTTATTTGTAAAGGATACGGTGATCGGAGACGTGGCAGAGGTTAAGGTCATGAAGGCGAAAAAAAACTATGGCTATGCCAGGCTTATGAAGCTTGTACGGCCCTCAGAGTACCGGGTCACGCCCAGATGCCAGGTGTCACGCCAGTGCGGAGGCTGTCAGCTCCAGGTGGTGAGCTATGAGAAACAGCTGGAATTTAAACAGCAGAAGGTCTGGAATACGCTGATGCGTATCGGAGAAGTGCCGGAGGAAAGGCTGGCCGCTGTCATGGATCCGGCCTGTGGAATGGAGGATCCCTACCGGTACCGCAATAAAGCGCAGTTTCCGATCGGGCGGGATAAGAATGGGCGGCTGGTAGCCGGGTTCTATGCAGGGCGTACGCACCAGATCATTTCCTGCGGGGACTGCTGTCTGGGAATGGAAGTAAATCAGGAGATCCTGAACCGGATTCTATTATTTATGGAAAAGAACCAGATCGAGCCGTATGACGAGGCAGAACACAAGGGGCTTGTGCGCCATGTGCTGATCCGCTATGGATCCATGACGGATGAGATCATGGTGTGTCTTGTGATAAATGGCAGAAGGCTGCCAAAGGCGGAAGAACTGATAAGAGAGCTGATCAGGATCCCCGGTATGACCAGCATTACCGCCAGTATCAATACGGAGAGAACCAATGTGATCATGGGCAGGGAAGTGTTTACACTGTGGGGGCAGAATTATATTACGGATTATATTGGCGAAGTAAAATATCAGATTTCGCCGCTGTCCTTTTATCAGGTGAATCCGGTCCAGACCAGGAAGCTCTATGGAACGGTGCTGGAGTATGCAGAACTCCGTGGGGAGGAGACGGTGTGGGATGTGTACTGTGGTATTGGTACGATTTCCCTGTTTCTGGCGCAGAAGGCAGGCACAGTTTATGGCGTGGAGATCGTGCCGCAGGCAATTGAAGACGCAAAGCGGAATGCAAAGCTTAACGGAATTGAAAATGCTAAATTTTATGTAGGAAAGGCAGAGGAAGTTTTGCCGGGATTCTATGCAAATTACGAAAAAGAGAATCCGGGAAAACCGGCAAAGGCTGATGTGATCGTGGTGGATCCGCCAAGAAAAGGATGTGAGAAAGCTGTCCTGGATACTATGGTACGGATGCAGCCGCAGCGGATCGTGTACGTGAGCTGCGATCCGGCAACGCTGGCGAGGGATGTGAAGTACCTGAGGGAGAATGGGTATGAAATCGTGAGGGGGAAGGTGGTGGATATGTTTCCGCAGACCAGGCATGTGGAAAGTATCGTGTTGCTTTCAAAACTTCATACAAAACAGAATATAGAAGTGGAATTGGAAATGAGCGA
>CAZGVY010000093.1:0-6072 GCA_964529215.1 uncultured Mordavella sp.
AATGCATGCCAGTCCCTGATGCCCGGCACCCCTATGGTGGCAGTATTTGATACGGCGTACCTCCAGACCATGCCGGAGATCGCATATATGTTCGGACTGCCATACGAGTATTATGATAAATACAAGGTAAGGCGCTACGGCTTCCATGGTACAAGCCACAGCTTTGTATCCAAGAGAGCGGCAGAGCTTGCCGGAAAGCCGTACGATGCTGTGAAGACCATCGTATGTCATCTTGGCAACGGCGCCAGCATCTGCGCGGTAGAGAATGGAAAGTCTGTGGATACTTCTATGGGCCTTACACCATTGGAAGGCCTGGTGATGGGAACCCGCTCCGGCGATATTGATCCGGCGATCATGGAGTTTATTGCGAAGAAAGAGGGACTTGATATTGCAGGGCTTATGAATGTGCTGAATAAAAAGTCCGGCGTAGAGGGGATTTCCGGCGTATCCAGTGATTTCCGTGATCTGGATAATGCTGCTGCCGAGGGCAATAATCAGGCAAAGATCGCGCTGGAGGTATTTATGTACCGGGTTGCAAAATATGTAGGCGCTTATACGGCGGCAATGAACGGAGTTGATGTGATTGCCTTTACCGCAGGTATCGGCGAGAATGCAGGCAATGTAAGGGCTGGCGTATGTAAGTATCTTGGATATCTTGGCATTGAGATCGACGAGGAAGCAAACGGAAAGCGAGGAGAGGAGATTACGATTTCCACACCGGATTCAAAGGTGAAGGTTATGGTAATACCTACCAATGAAGAACTTGCGATCGCAAGGGATACGGTTGCGCTGGTATAGCAAGGTACGTATTTGAGCTTCTGAAGCATCCGGAGGATCATTACAATAACATATGACACACTTTTTTAAAAAAAGTCTGGACAGGCAGTATCTGGTAAAAGAATCGGATACTGCCGTTTTTTTGTTGGAATTTCTAAAATTTTCGGCAGATTTATGAAAAATATTGACAAAAACGATAGAATATGATAATCTGAACATAAATTAAACGATTAACTGAGGGCATGGTATATTAAAATGAAAATGACAATTAAAGATATTGCGAACAGGGCGCAGGTTTCTACAGCGACAGTTTCCAATGTCCTGACGAAGAAGAAATTTGTCAGTCCCGAACTTAGCCAGAGAGTGATGGCAGTAATCAAAGAGACAAATTATAGCCCGAATACATATGCCCGGAGTCTTAAGATTAACAAATCATACAGGATAGGGATCCACGTACCTGATATTACGAACCCATTCTTTAGTGAAATTGTAAAATATATTCATAAAACTGCAAATCAGAACGGGTATCAGATCGATCTCTGTATATCGAATGATGATGCGAATGAGGAAAAGCGGTTACTGGATAGCTTTTTGGTAAACGGTGTGGATGGAGTCATCAATATTGCGCCGAAGATGAGAGAAGATGTATTAAATGAATATAAAGACGTACCCATGGTAATTGTAGACCGGCCTTCATTTCAGGCCAATGAAAACATAGCTTTTGTGTATGCGGATAATTTTCTGGGGGCGGAGGCAGTAGCAGACTATTTCGTAAAGAAAAAGTACCGGAGATTCCTCTGCCTTATGGGTTCTGTAGACGAGATCCCTAATGCAAGAAAACGGCTGGATGGATTTGTGTCAGGCCTTCGTAAGGGTGGTTTTAAAGAAGAGGATTGCGAGATCCGGTTTGGGGATTTTTCCTTTGATTCAGGCTACTCTCTTATGGAAGAGTTCATAAGTGGGTATGAGAAGACCGACGAGAAATGCGCAGCCTTTGTAGGAAGCGATATTATGGCGTGGGGAGCGATCGAGGCATTGAAGACGCATAAGATGAAGGTTCCAAGAGATATGGGGATTATCGGATATGATAATATCTATTTTTCCAATTTCATTTTCCCAAAGCTTACGACGGTGGAGAATCCGACGAAGGATCTGGGGATCCATGCAATTCATCTGATCTTAGGCGCAATAGAGGAGAATAAAAAGCTGGCAGGTATTTCCAGAGTACTGCAGTCTCCCCTGATAATCAGGAGCAGCTGCTGAGATGTGATGTGGTAATTAAGCGGAACATTGATAAGTTCCGTTTAATTTGACACATAGAGTTAATCGATTAACAAAGCATAAAAAAGGAGGTATAGCGATGAAGAAAGGTGGAATTTACAACGCGGAGCTTGCAAAAGCGATCGGCAAAATGGGACATGGTGACATGATCCTGATCGGGGACGTGGGATGCCCGTTTCCAAGGCATGAGATGACAACATGTGTTGACCTGGCTGTTTCAGACGGCGTTCCGAAGGTGACAGATGTCATGAAGGCCGTTTTGGAGGAGCTTGTGGTAGAAGGATACATTGTTTCCGAGGAGACAAAGAAGATCAGTCCTGCAAAATATGAGGAGTTTAAAGAAATCCTTTCCAAAGAGAAAAATAAAGGAAATGATCTGGTGGAAACAACGATCCCGCATCCTGAGATGAAGGATCTCTGGCTGAACGGAGCTCTTAAGGGTGAAGAGGTAAAGGTATTCGTGAGAACAGGAGAAAGATGCCCGTACTGCTATATTGCACTGGTAGCCGGCGTAGATTTCTAGGAGGATGGCATGGGCAGACTGGACAAAATATTTAAAAACGAAAAGCCTGTTATTGGGATGGTGCATTTACGGCCGCTTCCCGGTTCGCCTCTCTATGACCCGGCAGGGATGGGTATGGATAAGATCATCCATACCGCGGTAGAAGAGGCAAAGATTTTGGAGGCTTCTGGTGTAGACGGCGTTCAGGTCGAGAATATGTGGGATATCCCGTATCTTCCGGACAGCAGGATCGGCTCTGAGACGGTGGCTGCACTGGCGGTAGGAGTATATGAGGTCCGGAAGTCCGTATCGGTCCCAGTCGGGGCGGAGTGCCATATGAATGGCGCCGGGCATGCGCTGGCGTGTGCGGTTGCAGCCGGTGCAGAATGGATCCGTGTATTTGAATACTGCAATGCGTTTATTTCCCAGTCAGGGTATATTGAGGCGGCCGGCGGAGACATCGCAAGAAAAAGAAGCCAGTGGAAGGCAGAACATATTGCATTTTTGTGTGATGTGAATGTGAAGCACGGGAGTCATTTTATTATCCATGACAGAAGCGTGGAAGAACAGGCAATGGATATTGAGGCGCAGGATGGAGACGCGGTGATCGTTACAGGCTTCGATACGGGGATGCCGCCCACGGCGGAAGCTATAAATGCCTGCAAACAGAAGGTAAAACTGCCGGTATTCCTGGGAAGCGGAATTGGCAGGGAGAATGCAAAGGAGCTTCTTGCCAGTGCGGACGGGGCAATCGTAGGAAGCTACTTTAAGCAGGACGGGAACTGGAAAAACCCGGTGGACGGACAGCGGACAGCTGCCTTCATGAAAGAAGTCTTCGAGCTTCGTGAAAGGATGGCGTAATGGGAAAAAAGATTTTATGTATGGGAAGCATCAATATTGACCTTGTGATGTATATGGAGCGGATGCCAAAGCCTGGCGAGACAGTTGTGACAGATAATTTTGCTACCTTTCCAGGCGGGAAAGGAGGCAATCAGGCGGCGGCGGCAGCGGCTCTCGGCGGTGAAGTCGGATTTTTTACAAAGCTGGGCGACGACGGATTTAGCAGGGAGCTGACCGATGCGCTGACGGCAAGGAATGTTGATATGAGCCGTGTGATCTATCTCCCGGGCGAAACAGCCGGCGTTGCTATGATCCGTGTGGACGGGACCGGGCAGAATGCGATCTCCTTCACAAACGGAGCTAACGGCAAGCTGACTCCGGAAGACATCCGGGAAAATCATAAAGTATTTGAAAAATATGATATTTTATTGATTACGATGGAAATTTTGCCAGATACTGTTTATGAGGCGATACGGGTTGCCAAAGAAAAAGGACTGACAGTTATCCTGGATCCTGCTCCGGTTCCGGAAGGAGGAATACCCTGTGAGATAGCATCAATGGTCGATTTTGTAAAGCCGAACGAAACAGAAGCGGAGGGACTTTCCGGGATCCGGGTTGAGACGATGTCCGATGCGCAGGAGTGTATGGTGCATTTAAGAGAGATGGGCTTTCAGACGCCGGTTATTTCATTGGGAGACAAAGGAGCTCTGGCGTGGGTAGATGGAAAGAACCATATAGTTCAGGGAATGAAGGTGGATTCTGTTGATTCAACGGCAGCCGGAGATATATTCCTGGGTGCATTTACCGCGGCGCTGTCAAATGGAAAAACAGTTTCAGAATGCCTGGAATTTGCAAAGACAGCGGCGGCCTTAAGCACAACAAGAAAAGGCGCCCAGTCGTCGATCCCATCTATAGAGGAGGTAAAACAATACCTGTAGATAAGGAGGTGCCGCATGCATAGTGAAACAATATTGAGCTTGCAGAATATTGATAAAAATTTTGGCGGTATACATGCTCTGAAGGGAGTGGATTTCAGTCTCGATAAGGGCGAAGTCCATGCTCTGCTGGGCGAGAACGGAGCCGGGAAGTCCACGCTGATCAAGATCCTGACTGGTGTACACAAAGCGGACGGCGGAAAGATCCTGCTGCATGGGAAAGAGATTACGGTCCATGATCCGATTGACGCGAGAAAGAAGGGGATCGCAGCGATTTACCAGGAATTGAGCCTGATCGAGTCACTGACAGTTGCCGAGAATATTTTTCTTGGTAATGAGCCGGTCAAAACGCCTTTAGGAATCTGCGACAGAGAGACGCTTTACCGTGAAAGCGACAGATATCTTGAGAACTTTCATATTGCGATCGACTCAAGGAAGAAGATATCCGAGCTTGGGATGGGGCAGAAACGGATCGTTGAGATCGTAAAGGCGCTGGCGATCAACGCAGAAATATTGCTGCTGGATGAGCCTACTACGGGAATGAGCAAGGCTGAAATAGATATTTTATTTCAGATCATGGGGACACTAAAGGAAAAGAAAGTTACCATGATCTATATTTCCCACTATCTGGACGAGGTGTTCCGCGTGTGCGACAGGGCTACGGTGTTCCGGGACGGGAAAAATGTTGCCGTATACCAGGTAGGTGAAACCAATATGAACACTCTGATCAAAGCTATGATAGGGAAAGAGATCCAGGCCGGAAGTAGAAAGGGAACCCGGAAAACAGAATACGGAAGAACGCTTCTGGAGCTGAAAGACTATAAAACAGACCTGATGAAAGAGCCGGTTTCCTTTGCGGTACACGAAGGAGAAATCCTTGGCGTGACAGGGATCGTAGGAGCGGGGAAAAGCGAGATCGCACATAGCATTTTTGGAAATGCAAAAAAAGAGAGCGGCCAGCTGCTCTACCAGGGGGAATTGGTAGAACTGAAGACGCCGGCTGATACCAAAAAGTGTAAAATGGCGTTTGTTCCAGAGGACAGGAAATCTCAGGGATTATTTCTTGAAGACACGGTAGCGGATAATATTGTCCTGGTAAGTTTGGAAAAAATCCAGACGGCATTCAAGACGGTGAGCCAGAGCAAAAAGAATGCGGCGGCATATGAAATGGGAAGTAAGCTAAAGATCCAGCCGCTGAAAACGGAGCTTAAGGCAAAGAACCTTTCCGGAGGCAACCAGCAGAAAGTTGTTATTGGGAAATGGCTGTCAAAAGAGCCGGAAATAATTCTTATGGATGAACCGACCAGGGGGATTGACGTGGGAGCAAAATCCGAGATCTATCAGCTGATCATGGATCTGGCGGCACAGAAAAAGGGACTGGTTATCTTCTCATCGGAATTTGAGGAACTGCTCAGTCTCTGTGACAGGATTCTTGTTTTGTACAAAGGGAAAATAACAGGAGAAGTATTGGCAGAAGAAGCGACAAACGAGAAACTGCTTTCTCTTGCATTAGGAGGGACGATGGATGGAAAAGAAATGGAAGAAGCTACTGAATGGTGAAATAGGACTATTGCTCATATTGATGATATTGTGCGTTGTGTTTGCTTCGGCTTCTCCGTTTTTTCTGAAGCAGCAGAATCTCCTGAATATCACAAGGCAGGTATCCATTGTATTGATCGTGGCCATGGGAATGCTGGGAGTTGTCCTGGTAGGTGAGATCGACCTTTCTGTGGGATC
>CAZGVY010000093.1:6082-8468 GCA_964529215.1 uncultured Mordavella sp.
TCCTGCGCCGCAGTGGCGGGAGTTGCATGTGCCTATGTGCTTCAGGGGACAGGATCGATCGCATTAGCAATACTGGCTGCGCTGGCGGCCGGGATGGTGATCGGCCTGCTGAATGGGGGCCTGGTGGTGTTCGGAGGTATACCGTCTTTCATTGTCACACTGGCTACAATGGGGATCTTCCGGGGAGTGGCGATGGTCTGGACGGATGGGAAACCGGTTTCTAATTTAAAGACAGAGTTTTCCATATTTGGTTCGGGATATGCATTCGGCATTATTCCAATGGCGACGGTCATATCGATCGTACTGATGCTTATCTTTTATGTGTTTCTTCAGAAGACGAAACACGGGATCTATATCAAAGCCATAGGAGCAAACAGTGAAGCGGCGGTATTATCTACGATCCCGCTGGCAAAGTATAAGCTTCTGGTGTTTGTATTTTCAGGAGCCATGGCGGCGCTTGGCGGAGTCATCACGACTTCTAAGCTTTTATCGGCGCAGCCTACGGCAAGTAACGGATTGGAAATGGACGTATTGTCTGGTGTGATCCTGGGCGGCGCGTCGCTGTCCGGAGGAGTAGGGACGGTAACCGGAGCCTTGATCGGTACTTTGATCATCGGCGTGATCAATAATGGATTGAATCTGTTAAATGTCAGTTCCTACTGGCAGCAGATCGTAAAAGGAATCATTATTGTTGTGGCAGTATTGATAAAAAAGGGAGAAAAGAACAAATAAGTAAATGAAAAGGAGGAAACATGATGAAAAAGAAACTTTTGGCAGTATTACTGGTGGTTACAATGTTAGGTACAGTGTTTGCACTGGGCGGCTGCGGCAGCCAGCAGACAGGAGATGATGCAGATGCCGGGACAGAGGAAGACGCAGGCGGAGAAGAAGGCGGAGACGGATATACCATAGGCTTTTCCGTATCCACACTTGCAAATCCATTCTTTGTTACAATGGCAGATGCAGCAGAGGAAGAGGCAGATAAGCTGGGCGTTTCACTGGAAACTCTGGATGCAGAGGATTCTTCCGAGACACAGCAGCAGCAAATAGAAGACCTGATCATGAAAGAGGTAGATCTGATCATTATTAACCCTGTGGATTCTGACGCTATCGGAACATCAGTAAAGGCATGTAACGATGCGGACATTCCGGTTGTTACGGTAACGAGAGCTTCCAATGAGGGCGAGGTAGTACAGCATCTGGATATCGATAATTATGAGGCTGGTATGTTAGACGCCCAGCAGCTGATCGAAGATCTTGAAGGGAAAGGAAAGATCGCGGTTCTGGAGGGAATCCCTGGAGCTACTTCTACCAACGACAGACAGGCTGGTTTTGCAGAAACGATTGAAAAGGATGCTCCGGATATGGAGATCGTAACTTCACTTACGGCAAACTATGACCGGGAGGAAGGCGCAAGCGTTACAGAGGATATCTTACAGGGAAATCCAGACCTGAATGCAATCTATGCACACAATGATGAGATGGCGCTTGGCGCAGTAAGAGCGGTTGCAGCAGCTGGAAAGACTGATGAGATCAAGATCTATGGTATTGATGCGACTGACGATGCGCTGGCAGCAGTTGAAAGCGGCGAGATGGCAGCGACTGTTCAGCAGCAGCCGGATCTCCAGATCCAGACAGCTCTGCAGAATGCAGTAAAATATCTGGACGGCGAGAGTGTTGAAGAATTAGTAAATATTCCTTTGAAGCTGATCACAAAATAAGCAGGAAAATGCATTTATCAAAAAATCAAAGAATCCCACGGGAGCCCTTTCCGGGCAACCGTGGGATTCTTTGATTTTTTATGAATTGGGTTGACAAAACACTTTTACATGGTATAATTATTTAGGTATGAGTAGGGGTGATTTTATGTTATTAAACCTATCAGACGTTCTGGGTGAACAGCATAAGACCATTGAACGAGAGATTCCGGTGGAGATGGATTGCGTTGAGCATGATATGGATTCCTTTCCGGTTCTCTTGAAGGAACCGCTTTCATTGAGAGTCGAGCATGTGAAAGGCAGAAAGCTGCTGATCACTGGTAAGGGCAGAATCGTTGTGGAGATTCCCTGCGACAGATGCCTGGATCCGGTTGAGACAGAGCTGAAGCTTGATTTTTCAAAGGATGTGGATCTGGATGTGCCGGATGGTGAACAGCCGGAAGAATTAGATGAAACCAATTATATTGACGGGTATGAGCTCGATACGGAGCAGCTTCTCCGTAACGAGATACTAATAGGGTGGCCGACAAAGATTCTGTGCAGCAGTGACTGCAAGGGCATATGCAATGTATGTGGGCAAAACAAGAATCGGGGAGTTTGTGACTGTGAGGAGACAAGCCTTGACCCTAGAATGTCAGTTATCCGCGACGTATTTAAGAATTTTAAGG
>CAZGVY010000094.1:0-8445 GCA_964529215.1 uncultured Mordavella sp.
GGGTAGGTGAAGGTGGTGTTGCTTTCTTGTATGCAGTTTTGATGGTACATGGAAATGAAATAATCCTCGATAGCTCAATGGTAGAGCACACGGCTGTTAACCGTGGGGTTGTTGGTTCGAGCCCAACTCGGGGAGTTAAAAAGACCTGCAGGTATTAAGTGCCAGCAGGTCTTTTTAAATGCAATTTTACAGTTATGAAAGGCGGTGCGGTTAAAGGGATGAAAGACCCGCTTACAACAGGACAGCTTTACAAACATAAGTAAATAAGATAGAATATATCCTGTAACGGAAGCACTTTAGGCTGGCGGAATATGCCTGCCGGTATGCGTTCCGGCGCAGGAACCGGAGAACGGGCTCAGGAGGGAGATTGGAAGATGGATACTGAAAAAATGACGGCAAAATCTAACGGAGAGATAAATATGGCAGGATATCTGGATGATACGCTTTTGAAAGCGGATGCGACGCCGGAGCAGATTGCGGCTATCTGCAAGGAGGCGGTAGAATATAAGACTGCTTCCGTGTGTGTTAATTCCTGGTATGTGCCTTTGGTGTCACAGGAACTGTCAGGCACAGGAGTGAAGACCTGCTGTGTGGCAGGGTTTCCGCTGGGCGCATGTACGACGGCTACAAAAGCGGCCGAAACTGCTGATGCTGTAAAAAGTGGAGCGGAAGAGGTAGATATGGTGATCAATGTAGGGGCTGCAAAGGCCGGGGACTGGGAGTATGTGAAGCGTGATATTGAAGCGGTGGTCGCTGAGGCGAAAGGAAAAGCCCTGGTTAAGGTTATCATTGAAGCCTGCCTTCTTACTGACGAAGAAAAGGTACAGGCTTGTCTTGCGGCCAGAGAGGCCGGGGCAGACTTTGTAAAGACCTCTACCGGATTTTCGACGGGCGGCGCTACAATTGAGGATGTCAGGCTAATGCGCCAGACCGTTGGGCCAGAGATGGGTGTAAAGGCGGCGGGAGGAATCCGGGATTATGCGACGGCAAAGGCAATGATCGAGGCAGGAGCTACCCGCATCGGAACCAGCAGCGCAAAGGGGATTTTATCGGACGCACCTTCTGTATAGCAGACTGCATCAGTGTATCTATATAAGAGGAATTGAAAGGGAAGGCATTCCGTCATGCCGGAGATCCAATGCGGGGAATACCGCAGATTAATAGGTAAGTTATATAGATTCTTTATCCAGGAATGGTGATTCATTGTGAATAGTCATGAAATAGAGGAATATGATATCATTTCTGGTATAAGGAGTGCTATAATAAGCACAGAGGTGTAATAAATAAAACCGTGAGTACAAAAAGGAGAATATTATGGGTGGTTTTTTCGGAGTAGCGTCAAAAGAAGATTGCGTACTGGAGCTTTTTTATGGAGTTGATTATCATTCTCACTTAGGAACCAGAAGAGGCGGGATGGCCGTTCATGGAGAAGGAGGGTTTGACCGGGCAATCCATAATATAGAGAATTCACCATTCCGTACAAAGTTTGACCGGGATGTAGGAAGCATGAAGGGGAATCTGGGAATCGGCTGTATTTCAGACTTTGAACCACAACCACTTCTGTTTGGTTCTAAGATTGGAAGCTTTGCACTTACTTTTGTGGGAAAGATCAATAATAGCCAGGAGCTTCTGAGGGATCTGTATCAAAAATCAAATGCACATTTTCAGGAGATGACGACCGGGAATGTCAATATTACAGAATTGATCGCTGCACTGATCTGTGAAAAAGACAGTTTTACAGAGGGGATCCAGTATGTACAGGAGCTGGTGGATGGTTCCCTGACGCTGATGCTGATGACGGAAGAGGGCATTTATGCAGCCAGGGACCGTATGGGAAGAACGCCGCTGGTTATTGGCCATAAAGAGAACGCCTATTGTATGTCGTTTGAAAGCCATGCGTATATTAATCTGGGATATGAGGATTATAAAGAGCTTGGCCCAGGGGAGATCGTCTATGTAACGCCGGAGAGCGTCAGGACACTGGTGGAACCGGGAGATAAGATGAAGATCTGCTCTTTTCTCTGGGTATATTACGGGTATCCGACTTCTGGATATGAAGGGGTAAATGTGGAGGAGATGCGTTACCGGTGCGGCAGTATGCTGGCGAAACGGGACGGCAATTCTGTGCATCCGGATATTGTGGCAGGAGTGCCAGATTCAGGCATTGCCCATGCGATCGGATATGCCAATGAGTCGGGGATCCCTTATGCAAGGCCATTTATCAAATATACACCGACCTGGCCGCGTTCTTTTATGCCGACGAATCAAAATCAGAGGAATCTGATCGCACGTATGAAACTGATCCCTGTAAAGGCGCTGATCGAGAATAAAAAGCTTTTGCTGATCGATGATTCCATTGTGAGGGGGACCCAGCTCCGGGAGACCACAGAATTTTTGTATAACAGCGGCGCAAAGGAGGTTCATGTGCGCCCGGCATGCCCGCCGTTATTATATGGCTGTAAATACCTGAATTTTTCGCGGTCCAAATCGGATATGGAACTAATTACCCGCCGGGTGATCGAAGAACGGGAAGGAGCGGATTGCCCGGAAGAAATCCTGAATGAATATTCGGATCCATGCAGCTGCAGATATGCACAGATGATCGAGGATATCAGAAAGCAGCAGAATTTTACGACGCTGCGGTATCACAGGCTGGACGATCTTCTGGAATCCATTGGGATAGAGCCTTGTAAGATATGTACCTACTGTTTTGACGGAAAAGAATAAAGAATTTATCAGGCATAGTCTCCGGGGGCTGTGCCTTTTACTTGCCAGGATATCTGAAGAGGGCTGCCGGCGGCAGATCCGGCAGGCGGGAGGATCCCGGCAGAAATATTAAATTTTTATTATATCTTTTTATGTTTACAGTAAAATGATATAATATCTGTACTAAAATTCTGAAAAATATAATGGAGAAATGTATGGATAGTTTTGTAAGGCTAGAAGATGTTACGAAGATTTACCGCATGGGAGAAGTGGAGATCGCTGCAGCCGCGGGTATTAACTTTGAGATTGAGAAGGGTGAATTTGCGGTGGTTGTAGGTCCCAGCGGAGCGGGAAAGACGACGGTTTTAAATATTCTTGGGGGTATGGATACGGCGACGGACGGTATTGTAGAGGTGGACGGCGAGGATATTGCCGGGTATTCATCCAGGCAGCTGACTGCGTACCGGAGGGATGATATTGGCTTTGTATTCCAGTTTTATAATCTGATCCCGAACCTGACTGCACTTGAAAATGTGGAACTTGCCCTGCAGATCTGTAAAGATCCGCTGGACGCCAGAACGGTTCTGGAGGAGGTAGGGCTGGGAAGCAGGCTGTCTAATTTCCCGGCTCAGCTTTCCGGCGGAGAACAGCAGAGAGTATCGATCGCCAGGGCGCTTGCCAAGAACCCGAAGCTTCTTCTGTGTGACGAACCGACCGGGGCTCTGGATTATAATACAGGAAAAGCGATCCTTAAGCTTCTGCAGGATACCTGCCGGAAGAAAGGCATGACCGTGATCCTGATCACGCATAATCTGGCTATTGCACCGATGGCGGACCGGGTGATCCAGATTAAAAACGGCAGGGTATCGAAGACGACGGTCAATGAAAGACCGGTATCTGTTGAGACGATAGAGTGGTAGGAGCAGTTGGGATATGAAAGCAACGCGCAAAGATTTTTTCAGGGAAATAAAAAAAAGTTCCGGAAGATTTTTTTCAATCTTATTTATAGTGGCGCTGGGCGTGGCTTTTTTCTCCGGAATCCGTGCCTCGGAACCGAATATGAGGCTTACGGGCGACGCTTATTTTGACGGAGCGCATCTGATGGATGTCAAAGCGGTCAGTACGCTTGGGATCACAGAGGATGATGTGGAAGCGTTTGAAGCTTTGGATCTGATCGATAAGGCGGAAGGCACCTACAGCGCTGATTTTCTGACAGAAACGGATGATTCGCAGTTTGCCCTCCACGTGATCTCCTTGCCTGATGGGATCAATGATACGGCGGTGACGGAAGGAAGGCTCCCGGAAAAGACAGGGGAATGCCTGGCGGATGACGAGACAGGCTATCAGGTGGGAGACAAGATCATTCTGGAGTCCGGCGATGACAAACCGGTAAAGGATACGCTGAAGACGGAGGAGCTTACGGTGGTGGGAACCGGAAGCACACCGTGTTACATATCCTTCAGCCGGGGAAGTACGACCATTGGAACCGGGAGCCTGGAAGGTTTTCTGATCGTACCGGAGGAGACTTTTGAACTAGAAGTCTATACAGAATGCTATATGCTGGTGAAAGGCGCCAGTGGATTAACTGCATATACGGACGGTTACGAGGAGCTTGTGGACGACGCGATGGAGCAGGTAAAGGAGCTGTCCGGAGAGCGGGGTATCCTGCGCAGGCGTGAGCTGATGGACGAGGCAACGAAGGAGCTTGACAAGGCCAGGATGGATCTGGAGGAGGGGCGCGAGAAAGCTAGAAAAGAGATTGAGGATGGAGAGGCAGAGATTGAAGATGCTGAGAACCAGCTTGCGGAGGCAAGGGAGAAGATCCGGAGCGGATGGAGCCAGATTACTGCTGCGAAGAATACGCTTGCGGCAAAACAGGCAGAGCTTACCGTGGCAAAGGCTCAGTATGAAGAAGGACTTGCAAAGCTGAATGACGGCAGGGCGCAGTATGAACAGGGAAAGGCGGCCTTTGAGGCTGCAAAACCGGGAGCCGAGCAGCAGATAAAGGATCTGGAGGTTATTCTGGCACAGATCGAGGCAGGACTTCAGACGGCGGAGGCGGCGTACGAACCGGTGAAACCGGTTTTTGACAGAAGGGATGCGTGTGAGAGAGAACTCCGGGAGATAGAAGCAAACTATCCGGAGTCGGAATATAAAGACCCTTCGACGGGGATAGGCGGGCAGTACAGCACTTTGGAAAATGAATACGAACAGCTTAAGGAACAGATAAGGGATCAGGGGCTCGATGCGCTGCAGGCGCAGGTGACCGCACTGCGTGAGCAGCGCAGCCAGGCGGCGCTTGGCCTTGAGGCGGCCCGGCAGGGACTGGCTGCTGCGGAGCAGGAACTTGTGAGTGCCAAGGCAGAGCTGGACGCCGGTGAGGCAGAGCTTGCGGGGGTACCGGAACAGCTTGCAGACGGGCAGAGACAGATATATGCCGGATGGGCGGAGCTTTCCAGCCAGGAAGAAAAGTTAAGAAGCGGGGAATCCGAGATAGCAGAGAATGAAACGAAGCTTGCAGACGCGAAGGAAGAACTGGAAGAAGGAAGGACAAAGGCAGCGGAGGAGCTTGCAGAGGGCGAGAAAAAGATTGCGGATGCGGAAGAAGAGATTGAAGCTATCCCTGAGGCTTCCTGGTATATTTATGACAGAAGTACTTTGCCGGAATATACCGGCTATGGAGAAAATGCAGACCGTATGCGGGCTATCGGCCAGGTATTTCCGGTGCTGTTTTTCCTGGTTGCAGCGCTGATCAGCCTTACCAGCATGACCCGGATGGTGGAGGAACAGCGCGTGCAGATCGGTACGATGAAGGCGCTTGGTTACAGCAAAGGGGCGATCGCGTCTAAGTACCTTGGCTATGCACTGCTGGCCACTATTGCAGGAAGTATTCTGGGGGTACTGGCGGGAGAGAAGATTTTGCCGTATATTATCATTTACGCCTATGGGATCATGTATCATCATATGTCGGAGATACTGGTTCCTTATGTGGCAAGCTATGGCGTGGCTGCCTCAGCGGCGGCAGTTGCCTGTACGATGGCGGCGACTTTATTTTCCTGCTACCGGGAATTAGGAGCACAGGCGGCAGTACTGATGCGGCCGCCGGCGCCGAAGATCGGGAAAAGAGTACTCTTAGAGCGGGTTTCTTTTATCTGGAAGCGCCTGAATTTTTCATGGAAATCTTCTGTGCGGAACCTGATGCGGTATAAGAAACGCTTTTTTATGACTATATTTGGGATCGGCGGCTGCATGGCGCTGATGATCGTGGGGTACGGTATCCGGGATTCAGTATATGAGATAGCAGATACCCAGTATGACAAGATCCAGTTCTATGACGGTCAGATCCTTCTGCAGGAGGATCTGACAGAAGAGGACAGGGAAGACCTTGACCGGTTCCTTGCAAAGGATAAAGACGTTGAGCGTCATATGAACGCTTATATGAAAAGCATCATGCTGGCAAAGGGAAAGAAAGAACGGCAGACCTATATTACGGTACTGAGCGACCTGGACAGCGCAGGAGATTATGTAGATTTCCACGACCGGAAAACGAAAGAAGCTTATACGCTGGATGACGGGGGCGTGATCATCAGTGAGAAGACAGCAAAGCTTCTGGATGTGGGGGAAGGAGACAGCATTTCAGTAAAAAATGAAGATGGTGAGGACTGGACAGTAAAGATCCGCCATATCTGCGAGAACTATATGGGACATTACATCTATATGACGCCAGAATACTACAGCCAGGTATTTGGGAAGAAGCCAGAGTATAATTGTATTCTTTTTATGGCAGATCCCGGATTTTCCCAGTCTCAGCTTGAGAAGGCGGGAGAGAAGATCATTGGGCAGGATCAGGTGCTGAGTGTCAGCTATACTCATGATATCATGGAGCAGCTTGATAATATGCTGTCCAGCCTGAATCTGGTTATTATCGTGCTGATCATATCGGCGGGAATGCTGGCTTTTGTGGTGCTGTATAATCTGAATACCATTAATATCACGGAACGGCAGAGGGAGCTGGCCACTCTGAAGGTGCTTGGCTTTTACGACCCGGAAGTGGCAGTGTATGTATTCCGGGAAAATATCATGCTGACCTTTATCGGGGCGGTGGTTGGAGTGATACTTGGCAAGATCCTGCATTTGTTCATTATCCAGACGGTAGAAGTGGACGCCGCCATGTTCGGAAGGAGCATCTATCTGCCAAGCTTTCTGTACAGCCTGTTGTTTACAGTGGGTTTTTCCCTGCTGATCAATGGGATCATGTATTTCAAATTAAAGAAGATCAATATGGTGGAGTCCTTAAAGAGCGTGGAGTGACGACGGGTACGCCAGGATGCTTTATAAAATGTTTATATATTTTAGAAAATTGTTAGCACTCTAGTTAAAAGAGTGCTAACTTTCTATTGACTTTTAATTTCATGAGTATTATCATAATAATACAGCGCGCGGAACTCTTTTTAGGTGTAGATGAGGCAGCAGATCGTATGAGCCGCGTAAAATATGAGAAATAGGAGTGATATATATGGCAGCAAAGAAAGGTTCTTTGTCAATCAGCAGTGAGAACATTTTTCCAATTATTAAGAAGTGGGTATATTCAGATCATGATATCTTTTTCCGTGAGATGGTTTCTAACGGATGTGATGCGATCACCAAGATCAAGAAGCTTGATATGATGGGGGAGTATGAACTTCCGGAGGACTATAAGCCTGAGATCCATATTCTGGTAAATCCAGAGGAGAAAACATTAAAGTTTATAGATAACGGTCTTGGCATGACGGCAGACGAGGTGGAAGAGTACATTACGCAGATTGCCTTTTCCGGCGCTACGGAATTTCTGGAAAAATATAAGGATAAGACCACTGAAGATGAGATGATCGGCCACTTTGGACTTGGTTTTTATTCTGCATTTATGGTAGCAGACGAAGTGCATATTGATACCTTATCTTATAAAGAGGGTGCAGAAGCAGTACACTGGGTAAGCGACGGCGGCACCGAATATGAGATGTCTGAAGGAAGCAAACAGGGAGTCGGTACGGAAATTACCCTGTGCCTGAATGAAGACAGCCTGCAGTTTGCCAATGAATATAAGGCAAGAGAAGTGATCGAAAAATACTGTTCCTTTATGCCGGTTCCGATCTTTCTTGCGAAGGAGAATGCCGAGCAGGAATATGAGACCATCGACGAGGAAGACTTAAGAGAAGATGACGTTGTTGTTGAACGGATCCACGAAGAAGCGAAGATGGAGGAAAAGGAGAACGAGGACGGCGAGAAGGAGATAGTGGAAGTATCTCCTGCGAAGGATAAGGTTAAGATCAATAAACGTCCGGTTCCGCTGAATGATACCGCCCCGCTTTGGGCAAAGCACCCGAATGAATGCAGCAAGGAGGATTACATCGAATTTTACCGCAAGGTATTCATGGATTATAAGGAGCCATTATTCTGGATCCATTTGAATATGGACTATCCTTTTAACTTGAAAGGTATTTTATATTTCCCGAAGATCAATACAGAGTATGATTCCATAGAGGGAACCATAAAGTTATACTACAATCAGGTGTTTATCGCGGATAACATCAAAGAGGTGATCCCGGAATTCCTGATGGTATTAAAGGGAGTGATCGACTGTCCGGATCTTCCGCTGAATGTGTCCAGGAGCGCGCTGCAGAATGACGGATTTGTCAATAAGATTGCTGAGTATATCTCCAAGAAGGTTGCGGACAAGCTGAGCGGTATGTGCAAGACCGA
>CAZGVY010000095.1:0-1002 GCA_964529215.1 uncultured Mordavella sp.
GGAAGTTCTTCGCCGTTACAGACGCAAAAAGAACTTTCTACTCTGGAAATATAATTCATGTTTACCAGGTAACGGTTATGAATTCGTTGAAAAAAATCGGGAAGTTCTGCTTCCACTGTATCTAATTTTCCATAGAAAGAAATTTGTTCTCCGTTTTTCTGTATAGCACATACTTTTCGTTTATCACTTTTAAAATAGGCGATTTCCCGAAGGCTGAGACGGAAAGTACTGGATTTTTGCTGTAGCATATAGAATTGTTCTTCTTGAGCAGAAAGCTCTTTTACAGCGTTTTCCAGTACTTCTTTTAATTTCGTTTTTTCATATGGTTTTAAAATATAATGAAAGGCGTGTACCTCATATCCCTGAAAAACATAGTCCGGATATGCTGTAATAAAGATAATTAACATCTTTTTTTCAAGATTACGAAGAACTTTGGCTGTATCCATTCCGCCCATTCCCGGCATTTCAATGTCAAGAAAGAGAATGTCCAATTCTTTTTTATCAATGTGTTCAAGAAGAGAACTTCCTGATTTGTATTCCTCTATTTCATAGGTAATCGCCATAAGGTCGAGTTGGACTTCGATCAAATGACGCAGATCTTTACGAAGCTGTTTGTCATCGTCACAGATTGCTATTTTCATGATATAACTCCTTGGTGTTCGGTACTATTTTATTGCGATTATTATAATATCACACAAACTTTACAAAATCCACGTCAAAAATGACATTACAAGATGAGAGAAATTTATCTTGTTTTTTTATAATAAGGTCAACAACTAACTAGGGAGGATACAGTATGTTAAAGATAGAAAAGCTGAACAAAAGTTATACAAATGGTGTAAATACATATCCCGTATTAAAGGACGTTTCGCTAAATGTAAAAAAAGGAGAATTTGTAGCAGTCATGGGACCATCAGGGAGTGGGAAAACAACACTTTTAAACTGTATTTCCTGTTTTATCCCTCATGACAGCGGAAATATTCGATTAGGAGATATGGATAT
>CAZGVY010000095.1:1012-8241 GCA_964529215.1 uncultured Mordavella sp.
AAAAACTGGGATTTGTATTTCAGGATTTTATGCTTCTTGATGGTCTTACGGTTCGGGAAAATATATGTCTCCCTCAGATTATTGCAAAGAAACCTATTGCACAGATGGAGGCAAAATCAGAGAAACTATCTAGTCTGTTTGGAATCAAGAAGATTATAGATAAGTATCCGGCGGAAATTTCCGGCGGCGAGAAACAAAGAACAGCCGTTGCAAGAGCCCTTATGAATAATCCATATGTTATTTTAGCTGACGAACCTACAGGAAATTTGGATAGCCGATCCTGTAAGGCAGTAATTGATGCCTTTTTGCAGGCAAAAAAACAGATCGGAGCAACCATTTTTATGGTGACACATGACAGCTATGCAGCTTCTTTTTGTGACAGAGTCGTTGTTTTAACGGATGGAGAGATTCATCAGGAAGTGAAACGGACAGGGACACGGCGTGAATTCATGGATCAGCTTCTGGATATTTTAAGAGAACTTGGAGGAGATGATGAAGATGAATAAGATTTATAAAAAGCTTCGGGAAAATACAAAGGGGCAGTATTATCTGTTAAGTTTCTGTGTGTTTTTATCTGTCATTCTTGTAGCTTCTTTTTCTCTGATGTATTTCGGGCCTACCGTACAGGAATTCCTTCCGGAAGGCGGAGATACAAGAAAAATGGCGGTTCTTCTTTTGGGTGTAACAGCAGTAGGATGTTTTGTGTTTACGGTGTATGCTTCAGGATTATTCTTTCGGTTTAAGGCGAGAGAGTATGGAATTTTAATGGCGTTGGGAACAGAAAAAAGACAGTTGAAAAGGCTCCTTTTTCAGGAACTTTCTGTTGTGACAGCAATATCTTCTTTTATGGGGCTTCTTGCGTCTGTTCCAGCATCTTTTTTGATCTGGAAACTGTTTGAACTGTTTATTATTTCCAATAAGCAGATGACGTACCGCTTTGGGGCTGTTGGATTTCTTCCGGGAATTCTTTTTGCCTTTGTTCTTGCCTGTGTTCTGGGTATTGCAGGAAGAAGATTTATTAACCGTTCCGATATTATGGAGATTCTCCGTACACAGCAGAAAACAGAAATGGTAAAAGAGATAAAACGATGGACGTTCCCGGTGGGCGTCGTGTTGACGGTTCTGGGAATTCTTCTTGGGTCAGGTCTTCCGCAGGCTGCCGCCAGGGTATGGGGAATCGGACTTCCGGGGATCGTTAATCTCTTTTATCTTTTGTCCCTTGCAGGAATTTATTTTATTCTTTTGTCGGCAGTTGCACAGAGCCGTGCAAAGAAGAACAGAAGTAAATATTATAGGAATCTTGTTTCCATCAGTCTTATGCGTTTTACTGCAAAGGCTACAACTAAGAATATGTGCGTGATGGCTCTTCTTATATTTGTTTGCGGTTTTTCTGCTTTTTACGGAATGCAGTATATACTTGCAGGAGGTGCGGTGCATACGGAAAATAGCAAGGATTTTTCCCTTCATTACCCTGTCCTTGAGAATCAGATTGGAAAAGAAGATATTGATCATACCGCTTCCGACTATGGAATTGAAATCACAGATTTTACGGAAAATACAGCAACAAATCTTGTCATTTCCTATCATGCAAAAGATTTTGATGAGAAAACAAGCAGATATGTAGAGGTCTACCGCGATAAAGAAATGGCAGCCATTTTTGTTTCGGAAAGTGATTTTGAAAAGATATCCGGGCAGGATATCACGGTGGCGCCAGGTACTTATCAAACCGTTACAACAACTGGTTATAATGGATTTTTTGAGTATGAAGAAGGATTACAGGAAGTCATGAACCCGGATACCGGAAAAACATATTCTCTAACTTACGGAGGAACTGTGGAAAATGATGTTCTGGCGCCGTTCAGCGAACCATTTGCGTATGTTGTGTGTGATGAAAAGTATCAGGAAATGACAGAAGGAGTGCAGGATGCATATAAAGAAAGGATTATTTCCTTTAATGCTGTCAATGTAGAGGATTCCTATGACTTTGCTAAAGCTCTACTTGTGCAGTATGTAGAAAATGCTACAGATTTTTCTAATCACATGGGCTATTGGAATATATGGGCACAGAATATGGCCGATGAGGCAGGAGAAGAGTATATGTATGGAGATAAAATTAATATGTCCATAGACAATAATATGCTTCTTGGAGATTGGAAATATGCGCCGGCATTCAATATCATTACTGTGCAGGACAGAATGCAGATGATCAGCGTTTATGTAATGTTAAGTCTTTATATCTTTATTATATCTCTGGCAGCAGTCAGTGTCATGGCATATGTCAGAAGTATTTCTGTAGCAACAGATAATAAGGGACTTTTTGCAAGTCTTACAAAACTTGGTGCAGATACACTTTACAAGAAAAATGTTCTGAAAAAACAAATTGCCCGTATTGTACAGTATCCGGGAATCACCGGCTGCGTTCTTGCATTTGTCTTTGCTTTTGTTATGAATTTTATGAATGACGGAATGATTAGTGCGGTGGAGGTAAAAGCTCTTGCAATTCTGGTAGTTATGTTGCTGGGAATGGGGATTGTCTTATATACAGTCTATAAATATGCAATGTATAAGGCAGAAAAAATTGCAATGTGAAACGGATCTATCCTTAAATACACCTATTATATAGCTTCAGACTGAACAGAAGCCATAATTTACGAGAGCTTGTCCACATCGCACCGGGGAAGATTCCATTTGTAATGCCTGGCCAGCAGGCGGATCAGAATAACAAGAGCGGCGCTTAAGATCAAGGCTGCATCGGTGGGAATATAATGGATCACAATGACATAACACAGGGCTCCGGCAATGGAAGCACAGGCATAAACATGCTTTTTTAATATTGCCGGGATTTCACATGCCATCATATCCCGCAGGAGTCCGCCGCCTACGCCTGTGATTACGCCAAGAAATACGGTTAAAAAAAGATAGTTTTCATATCCGGAAGAAATTGCTGTGTTTACGCCTACAACGGTAAAAGCGCCAAGACCTATTGCATCCAGAAGGTTCATGACCCAGTCATAGTATTCTGCTTCCAGAAGAAGTCTTGTAAGCCGTCTGGAGTTCATAGCAAAGAACATAGAAGCAGCGGCGATCACTGCCGTCGTTACATAGACTGGTTTTACAAACAATGTGGGTGGGTGGATGCCTATAAGAATATCCCGGAGCATCCCTCCGCCCACGGCTGTTACTACGCCCAGAACGACGATTCCGAGCAGGTCTAAATTCTTTCGGATAGCCATCATTGCACCAGAACATGCAAAGGCAATGGTTCCAATTAATTCCATAATAAATAATACTGTAATATAGCTGGGCATAGCGTTAGCGCCTCCTGAATTCATGCTGTTACCATTATAAGAAAAAGCAGCAGATTCTGCAATAAGCCAAGCTATATTTTCATGTTTTATACACTTGATATTTTAAGGGAATTACTTTATTTTGCAAGATCACTCAGTGGCTTAAAGGTATAACCCATATCCTCCCATTTTGTCAGCAATTCATCCAGAATTTCTGCATTTGTAGAGGAGGTACTGTGAAGCAGTACGATTGCGCCGGGATGGATACGTCCCGTCAGTTTTTCAAAAGCCTCCGTTTTCGAGGGCTGGTTATCCTGATACCAGTCCACATATGCAAGGCTCCAGAAGAAGGTTTTGTATCCAAGCTCTTTTGCCATGGCAAGATTTGCTTCGCTGTATTTCCCTTGAGGCGGGCGGTAATATTTGGTCATGGGGGAACCGGTAATTTCTTCGTAAATATCTTCTACCTGGGAGAGTTCCTTTTTGAAGGCTTCTTTGGTAGACATTTTTGACATATCCGGGTGGGAATAGGTATGATTGCCTACGGTATGCCCTTCTTCGGCCATACGCTTGATGAGATCCGGATTTTCGGCCATAAAGGGGCCCACGGCAAAAAAGGTGGCGGATACCTTATGTTTTTTCAGCGCGTCTAAGATCTGGGCAGTGTTACCGTTTTCATAACCGGCGTCAAAGGTCAGATAAAGTACTTTTTTCTTTGTGTCCTCTGCATAATATGCGTCATATTTTGCCAGTTCGTCAAAGGTTGCATTCGCAACCGGAGGCTTTCCATCTTCCTGGAAGCTCAGTCCCCAATTCCCTTCGGCGGCGGCCGAGATCTTCGGCGCGTCCGAAGTAAGGTCAGGGACGCAGGTATCTGTTACATATTCGTATTTTGCAGCAGAGGGGGAGGTTGAAGTTTCGGTTTCGCCGGATGGGAAAAAATAATGCTGTACCATGCCGGTTCCCTGTCCCAGCATAAAAGAAAGTATAAGCAGGAAAACATAGCGGAATATTTTTGCAGTCTTCGGGTTTTTGGATAATTGTTTCATAGTGGATTCCTGATCGCTTCAGTTTTTAATATATGTATTCGGAAGGATAGAAGGTTAGTCGCAGATTGCGGAAAATTTTGGATTTCATTTTTCTTGCAGTTTGCGGGAAAAGGCGATAAAGTGTAGTTATGGGAGAAAAGGGAGAATGTGTGTGCGATGAAGAAATACAGAGATTTTTATAAAAATTTCTTTCATATCTGCATTTTGCTTGTTTTGCAGAATGTGGTGACCATCAGCATCAACCTGGCGGATAATATGATGCTGGGGGCATACAGCGAAACAGCGCTGTCCGGAGTGGCGGCGGTGAATCAGATCCAGTTTGTGTATCAGCAGGTACTGATGGCCCTGGGAGACGGTGCGGTGATCGTCTGCAGCCAGTACTGGGGCAAACGGATGAAGGAGCCTATGAAACAGATCTGTGGAATGGCTATGCACTTTGGGATTCTGACGGCGGCAATCCTTTTCCTGCTGGTCAGTATATTCCCGGAGACGGCGGTAGGATTGTTTACCACTGACGGTGAGATCATCCTGCAGGGAGCCGCTTATCTGCAGATCGTACGATTTACATATCCGTTTTTTGCGGTGACGATCCTGCTTCTGGCTGCGCTCCGGAGTGCAGAGAATGTGAAAATTGCATTCTGGCTGTCTGTTATGACATTTTTTATCAACTGTGGCCTGAATTCTATTTTGATATATGGAAGGTTCGGACTGCCGGAGCTTGGCGCAAGGGGAGCTGCAATTGGAACGCTCTGTGCCAGAATAGCAGAATTTACAGTATTGATTTTTTATGTGGCAAAAAGAGAAAAGGAACTACGTTTAAAGCTATCGGATTATTTCAGGATTGACCGTGCGCTTAGAAAGGATTATTTTAAGATCACAGGGCCGATTCTTTTGGTGCAGACTCTCTGGGGCGTGAATACAGCGCTTCAGACGGCGATCTTAGGACATATGACTGCGGCAGCCATTGCAGCGAACAGTGTGGCGTCTACCTTGTTTTTGATGATAAAGTCAGCGGCAGTGGGAGCCTCTGCAACTGCGTCGGTTATCATTGGAAAAACAATCGGAACCGGTGATATGAAACTGGTTAAGGTCTATTCCAGCCTGATGCAGAGGATATTTCTTGCGATCGGGATCGGGGGCGGTATTCTTTTGTTCTTTATCCGGATTCCGGTCCTGCGTCTGTATAATTTGTCCCCGGATACCATGGGGATGGCAAACCAGTTTTTGATGATCTTGTGTGTGATCTTTGTGGGAATGTCTTACCAGATGCCCACAAATAACGGGATTATCCGGGGAGGCGGCAACCCTATGTTTGTTGTAAAGATGGATCTGGTGAGCATCTGGATGATCGTACTGCCGCTGTCCTTTGTGATGGCATTTGTGGTGAAAGCGCCTCCGGCAGTGGTCGTCTGCTGCCTGAACGCGGATCAGATCTTTAAATGTGTGCCCGGATACCTGATGTCACACTACGGGAACTGGATACGGAAACTGACCAGGGATTAGGGGACGGCATGTGCAGGCCGCTTAAGTATTTTTCTTTTCTAACCTGCCCGGACGTGATATAATACTAAACGAAAGTAAAAGAAGACAGTTACTGTCGGTAAAAGCAAAGAGAGACGCTGTATAATGAGAAAAAAGGAACGTGCGCTGGAGATTATCCGGCGGTTAAAAGAGGAATATCCTGAGGCGGGCTGTACTTTGGATTACGACCATGCGTGGAAGCTTTTGGTCAGTGTCCGGCTGGCTGCGCAGTGTACGGACGCCAGGGTGAATGTAGTTGTGGAAGATCTGTATGCAAAGTATCCGGATGTGAATGCACTTGCCGAGGCTTCGCCGGAGGAGATCGAGGCTATCGTGAAACCCTGCGGCCTTGGGAAGAGCAAAGCAAGGGATATCAGCGCCTGTATGAAGATACTAAGGGATGAGTATGGGGGAAAGGTTCCGGACGATTTTGATAAGCTGTTAAAGCTTCCCGGAGTGGGAAGAAAGAGCGCCAATCTGATCATGGGAGATGTGTTTGGAAAGCCTGCGATCGTTACGGATACTCACTGCATCCGCCTGACAAACCGCATGGGCCTGGTGGATGGCATTAAGGAACCGAAGAAGGTGGAGATGGCATTGTGGAAGATCATTCCGCCGGAAGAGGGCAGTGATTTCTGTCATCGCCTGGTATATCACGGGCGGGAGGTCTGCACCGCCAGAACGAAGCCGTTCTGCGATCAATGCTGTCTTGCGGACATATGTAAAAAAGCAGGCGTGAAATAGCCGGGGGATACAGAGGATCGGGCGCATGAAAATATGACAGGCGACGGGAATGGAGTGTGCATAGGATGTTAGATATTGTTGGAATGCTGGATGAGCTTCAGAGGAAGACCAGGCAAAATTCTGAATGGAAGGAAGCATTTTTAAAGTCCCGGAAAGCAGAGGACCCGCTGGCAGATTTCTGCAGGCTATGCCGGGAATTTGGCTATGAGATTTATGAGATGGATATGATCAATGCCGGGGAAGATTTCTATGCGTCTATGCGCAGAAGCACCAACGGCGGCGGGGAGAATTCGCCGAAACTTGCAGGGGAAGATGATTTTTATGAATTGTTCTTCGCCGGATTGGAGAAGGATTAGCATGAAGAACGCATTTCGCGAAATGATAGAGGACTGCCCGGTGATCGCGACAGTCAAGGACGAGCAGAGTATGGAGAAAAGCTTTGAATCAGACAGCCAGATCATCTTCATCCTGTTTGGCGATATCTGCAATATTGCGTCGATCGTAGACCGCATAAAGGCCCAGGGGAGAACAGCCATGGTTCATCTGGATCTGGTATCAGGGTTTGACGGCAGGGAGATTGCGGTGGACTATATTAAGAATATGACCAGAGCGGACGGGATCATATCCA
>CAZGVY010000096.1:0-8174 GCA_964529215.1 uncultured Mordavella sp.
TGTTTTAGTTTAATGTGGCAAGAACAGCTCCGGCCTCAATTGCATCGCCCACTGCTGCATCAATGCTTGCTACGGTTCCGTCTTCCGGCGCCACAACTGGAATCTCCATCTTCATCGCCTCAATGATGACCACCGGATCACCCTTCTTTACACTCTGGCCTACATTTGCCTCGATCTTAAACACCTTACCAGCGGCTCCGGCCTTCACCTCAATAGAACCTGCGCCGCCTGCCGCCTTCGGCGCCGGCGCTGCCTTTGGCGCCGCTTTTGGAGCTGCCGCTGCCACTGGCGCTGCAGGAGCTGCTCCCGCTCCCTTTTCTTCCACAGTCACATCATATACGTTACCATTTACTGTAATTGTATAATTCTTCATTGCTTATTTCCTCCTCATATTAATTCCATTTATTTGATTTTCTTCTCTTAATGCTTCTCACAATAAAACCGTCCGTCGTAGTGCCCTCCGCCGCTGCGATTGCCGCTGCAATAACTGCGATCAGTTCGGAATCATCTGTTTTCTTCGTCTCTGGCCTGCGCGCCGGTACGGCTGCCTTTACCGGCATCTCTGCGCCGGTATCAGCCGGCTCCGGCTTCTTTCTAAATTTATCCTGTACCGCAGGAATGTACTTGAACAGAGAAATAATCAATGAAATGATTATCAATACAACAAATACAGTTCCCATACCCAGCAATGTATTTAAGCCCGCCTTCTGCAAGATCTCTCCCATTGAAAAATGTGCGCTGACGGTTAAGCTTTCAAGATACAGATCCTCGTCAAACAGAAACTCCACCGTCGCGTCTCTGTCCTTAAATTCTGTTTCCACCAGTACCTTCAGCTCATCCTTGCCAGGTTCAAAGACATAATCTCCATGCTTTACATATGCCCCGCATTCGTCTATACCGGCTCTCCATGCATCCACCGCGCTCAGATAATCCTCCGGCATGATCTGGAGGCCCAGCTCAATAAGCCTGAGCTCAAAGGTAAATTCCCTGAGCTGCTCAAGCTGCTCAGCGGTTCCTTCATCATAATTCGGAAATTCAGCGAATACATGATCTACTACCTGTACCGCCGCAGCTTCATCATACTGCATCACTTCCTTATCCTTACCACATCCTGTCATAAAAGCAAGCACGGCTGTAAGCATACATATTAATAAGCTAATCTTTTTCTTCACTTTGCTTCACCTCACTAAACTGTTCCGTGTTTCTTTAAAGGACGTACTTCCCTCTTTGTAAAGAGCATTTCAAACGCTCCGATCACATATTTCCTGGTATCTGCCGGCTGGATCACCGCATCCACATACCCTCTTTTCGCCGCTGATGCCGGGCTGGACTGCAGCTTCTTATACGCTTCTGCCTTTTCATTCAGCAGTTTACTGTCTGCACCCGCATACATGATCTTTGCTGCGAGCTTCGCATCCATCATTCCAATCTCTGCCGAAGGCCATGCATATACCATATCTGCGCCGATCGCTTTACTGTTCATCGCCACATATGCGCTGCCAAACGCCTTGCCAATGATCACGTTTACCTTCGGCACAGTTGCATTTGCAAAAGTATAAACCAGCTTAGCCACAGCCCTGGCCAGATTCCTTTCTGAACATTTTCCTGCTGTAAATCCATCTACATTCGTAAGCGTTAAAACGGGAATGTTAAATGCATCGCAGAATTCTACAAATTCCGCTGCCTTTTTTGCTCCCTTAGCCGACAGGGCGCCGTCAAATTCAGCGGCTACATTCGCCTCAGCGTCATAAATCTTTGAACGGTTCGCGACTGCGCCTACCGTCATTCCATTCAGCCGGATAAAGCCTGTCACCATATCCCTGGCATAATCCTTCTTCACTTCAAAAAATACATTGCCGTCTGAAAGATCTGCAAGGGCGATCTCCGTATCCTCCACTGCATTCTCAATTCCTGCACATACGCGGTTCAGATCATCCCTGCACTCGGCGAAAGCGGCGTCTTCTGCATTATTGCAGGGCAGCATGCCGATCAGCGTCCGGATATTTCCAATAATCTCGTCCTCAGAACCCACGCCGTCTATAAGGCCTGTCTCCTCACTCTGATATCTGGCAGAGGATGTATCACACTGGCCAATCTCGTTCCCTGGGATCGCATTGGGCGAATTTACAAAGATCCTTGCGTTCTCTGCCTCCATAAATGTAAAGTCTGAAAGCCCGGGGATCACCGCAAGCCCGCCGCCGCAGGTTCCGAAAACAGCCGTGATCTGCGGGATCACTCCAGAGGCCATCGCCTGTTTCAGATACAGGTTCCCGAAACCTTCTAATGCGTCGGTCGCCTCCTGCAGGCGCAGTCCGGCACAGTCTACAAGCCCGATCACCGGCGCTCCCATCTTCATCGCCATATCATAAACATTCGCAATCTTCTTCGCATGCATCTCTCCGATAGCGCCGTTCAGAACTTCCGCATTCTGGCTGTACACATATACCAGATTACCGTCAATCACTCCATAGCCGGTAATAACCCCGTCTCCTGGAGTGTCCTTCTCCTGCATGTTGAAATCTGTAGCTCTGGCAGTAATTGCTCCGCCGATCTCAACAAAGCTGCCTGCATCAAGCAGAGCCGAAATCCTCCTGCCCGCTGCATTTGTCGTTGCTATGTTACTCATAACCAGCCCTCCATTTTCCTTACTTATCATTATATATTAGGTTTGTAATAACCAATTTTCTGCCTAGTATATTATATCTTTTCTTCCTGCAATGTGCAATAGTTTTATTTCTTTTTGTTAAATAATTATCAATAAGCCTTTCCTGCTATTATAAAAAATAAGATTTCAGGCACAAAAACGGAGCTGCCGCCCAGTAGGTCATTCCCTGTTTCCGCAGCACCCCCGTTTCCTGATCCTCTGCAAACGGGCGGCAGGATGCGCCCGCTTATTTCTGATTCCTGAATTGTACCGGCGTCATATCGTAGGTTTTCTTAAACAGCCGGTTGAAATGCTCTACATTCTGATATCCCACTGTAAGTGCGATATTTTCCACCGTCATACTGCTGCTCTTCAGCATTGCCCTGGCTTTCTTCATCCGTACCTTTTTTACCAGTTCGCCGAAGGTCATACCGGATTTGTCTTTGATATACTTAGACAGATACGGCTTCGACAGATAAAATTTCTCTGACAGATCCACCAGTGTCACATCGATATAATTTGCCTGGATATAATTCATGATCTCAATCATCCGCGCATCTTTGCATACATCCGCCGTCCTGATCTCATCCAGTTTATTGACGGCTACGATCAGCGCTTCGATGGACGCCTTGATAATATCTGCATCTATGCCCACGCCCCAGCAGGTCTTACCCTGGCATATGATTCCCACATATGCCACCGCCTTAGAGGAAGATCCTCTGGTAAGAGAATGTTCTTCGTAGTATCTCAGCTCATAGCTGATATTAAAATACTGTTTGATCGCATTGCTTACCGCATCCAGACGCCCGTTTCCGGAAGCTGTGACAACCCTCTGGTCGCTGCCGTGCTGGATCGTCGCATCTGCAATGATCCCGTCCACCTGTTTGAAATGACATTCGTCAATGGCAAATACGCTCTTTGCATTCACATAATTGTCTGTAAATATCTGATATACCCATTCCGGGGTCAGTTCCTTATGCGCACGGTCTGACACGCCCTTTACAAGATACCCTACTTCCTCTCTCATCTTTTCCGGAAGATTGATCCCATAACTCTTCTTCAGGATATAATTCACGCCGCCTTTGCCAGACTGGCTGTTAATACGGATCACGTCAGAATCATATTTTCTGCCCACGTCCTGTGGATCGATCGGCAGATAAGGAACGGTCCACATATCGCTCTTTCCGTCCTCTCTCCAGGCCATACCCTTGTTGATCGCATCCTGATGGGAGCCGGAAAATGCAGTAAACACCAAATCCCCCGCATAGGGCTGGCGCTCATATACATGCATCCTGGTAAGCCGTTCATAGGTTTCACGGATCCTTTTCATATCCGAGAAATCAAGTCCGGGATCCACACCGTGGGAAAACATATTCATTCCCAGGGTTACGATATCCACATTACCGGTACGTTCTCCATTTCCAAACAGCGTGCCTTCGATCCGGTCAGCTCCGGCAAGCACTCCCAGTTCTGCCGTTGCCACCCCGCAGCCTCTGTCATTATGGGGATGCAGGCAGAGGATCACATGCTCCCGGTACTTCAAATGCTTATTTACATATTCAAGCTGGGTTGCAAATACGTGGGGCATTGCGTTCTCGACCGTCGTAGGGATATTGATGATCGCTTTCCTGTCTGCCGCCGGTTTCCATACGTCCAGAACTGCATTACATACTTCCACGGCATAGTCCACTTCCGTTCCCGGAAAGCTCTCCGGACTATACTGGAATGTAAAATTCCCCTCTGTTTCATCCGCAAGCTCTTTCAGAAGCTTTGCGCCGTCTACGGCAATCTGGCGCACTTCCTCTGTGCTTTTCTTAAATACCTGCTCCCTCTGTGCAACCGAAGTAGAATTATACAGATGCACTACTGCGTGAGGAGCTCCTTTGACCGCCTCAAAAGTCTTCTTGATAATATGTTCTCTTGCCTGCGTCAGTACCTGGACGGTCACATCGTCAGGGATCATATTTTTATCGATCAGCGTACGCATAAATTGATATTCTGTCTCCGACGCTGCCGGGAACCCAACCTCGATCTCCTTAAATCCAATATCTACCAGGAGCTGGAAAAACTCCAGCTTCTCTTTCAGGCTCATCGGCTCGATCAATGCCTGGTTGCCGTCGCGCAGATCCACGCTGCACCAGATTGGCGGTTTGGTAATATACTCCTTTTTTACCCAGTCATAGGTTGCCTCAGGCGGCATAAAATACTGTCTTTCATATTTACTGTAATGATCCATATCCTGTAACCCTTCCCTTCTATTTCCTTCAGCAGACAGACGTTTCCACATTTGTACAGATTGCGGAGCCAGAATATGACTCTCTGTCCTGCTGCCGTATGAAAATAAAAATTAATCAATTTATTTGTCTTTTTTTATACTTTCATTATATTAGCATAAGTGTCAAAAAAAGAAAAGTGATGTTTTTAATCACTTTTCTTGATATATATTAATATATTTCTGCAAAATCTGCTCCAGACACCATCGGTAATCCCGCTTATCCACATCATGATCTGCCACAAGCTTCCATTCACCAGCCGGCTCTCCTTCTAAAGTGTAAGAAATGTTTCCCAGCACCTCCCCGGCCTTCACCGGCGCCTGCGCCTGTTTTTTCAGCTTTACGGTAACATCCGCCTCTTCATCCTCCCGCAGCAGAAGATTCCATTCCCTGGGAGCTCCCTCAGTCCTCACTTCCACAGCAGAACTTCCACTCAGGCCTCCGTCTGCCGGTATCCCTCCTTCCACGGGGATTTTCCCGGCGTCTATATCCCTCCAGACATTTTTAAAGTGATAATTTTCCAGTCCATACTCCATTAACGCCCTGGTATCTGACCATTTATAGCCTTTGTTATTCGGCCATCCGCAGGCAAGCAGCGCCACAATGAAAGTCCGGTTGTCACGCACAAGGCTTCCCACATAACAGTATCCGGCTTCGGCTGTAAAGCCAGTCTTACCCGACAGGGCTCCGTCCATCATAGACAGAAATGCATTATGATTATGACAGGTAAAGCTCCTGCTGCCAGACACATCCCCAAAGCTATAGCTGTCCGTTCCTGTGATCTGGAGAAATTCCTCCTTTTTATCAGACTCCATAATACAGTAGCGCAGTATCTCTGCCAGTTCCTTTGCCGTGGCAGAGTGGGTTCCCGTACCGTCTGAAGCATCCAGTCCATTCGGTGTGATAAAATATGTCTGCTTACAGCCAAGTTCCTCCGCTTTTTCATTCATCAGAGCGGCAAAGCCCGGAACACTCCCTCCTATATGCTCTGCTATCACAACAGCGCTGTCATTGTGCGACTCCAGCATCAGGGAATACAGCAGATCCTTTATGTAATACTGCTCATCCTTCCTGACGCCCAGGCGGACTTTAGGCTGACCGGCCGCATATTCCGAAACCTCCGCTACTTCATCCTCTTTCATATGCTCCAGCGCTACAATACAGGTCATGATCTTGGTTGTACTTGCCATAGGTCTTGGAACATTCTCCTCTTTGCCATAGAGAACCCTTCCGCTGTCTCCGTCTATCAGGACAGCAGACCTGGCATACAGCTGCCCCTCAAATTCCAGGGACTCCCCCTGCTTCTCATTCTCATCCCCGGCAAGCGCCGTTATCTCCAGGCTCCGGGAAAGTCCTCCGGAAACTACCGCAAAGCATATGCCAAGCAGCATAAGCGCCCAGAGCGTCTTATGGATCCCCGGCACACAGCTTACTACATGATATCTCATACCTTATCCCGCACAGATCAAGTTATTTATATGTATGTCATTCCATGTTTTTCCATTCATCAAATGTCTAATTTGATCTGTCCGGATTTCTCAACCTCTTCTTCGGCAGCTTCCCGGAAGTTTTCCATCTGCTCCTGATCCATACTCGGCAGTTCATCCAGGGACTGGATACTGAACCTCCGCAGAAATTCCTCTGTAGTTCCGAATAAGATCGGCTTCCCTGGCGCGTCCATGCGCCCCACCTCGCATACCAGATTGTATTCGACCAGGCGGTTTACCGCATGATCAGACTTTACGCCCCGGATCTTCTCAATCTCCAGTTTGGTCACTGGCTGCTTGTAGGCAATGATCGACAGGGTTTCCAATTGTACCTCCGTAAGAACATTCTTTTTCGGCTGTTTGGCGATCCGGATCAGATATTCATACATCTCCTGCTTGGTACACATCTGAAAAGAGTCCTCTAACTCAATGATCCGCACTCCTCTGCCAGAATCTGCAAGCTTATCCATCATGTTATGTATGATCTTCCGGGTCGTATCCTCATCATGCCCGATCGCGGATGCAATCTTTGACAGCTCCACGGACTCCCCCATTGTAAATAGGATTGCTTCTATAATTCCTTCTAATCTGCTGATTTCCACCTTAACATTACCTTTCTTTCCACGCCAGGCCAGCTTCTTACATCTGAGACGTAATCATGATATCCTCAAAGGGCTGTTCCTGCTCGATCATAATCTTTCCTGATTTCATCATTTCCAGGATCGCCAGAAATGTTACAACAATCTGTGTTCTGGAACACTGCCTTGCAAGCAGCTCCCGGAAGCTGAACCTTGTATGCTTCAGGGCATATTCTTCCACCCAGGCAAGCTTCTCCGCCACCGTAGTTTCTTCCTTCTCTATCTTCCCGAACCGGCTCCTGATCTGATCGATCTTATCCGTCTGTTTTTTCATCACATCATGGAAGATACTGTGAAGCCTGCCGAGGGTAAGATCCTCCAGCAGCTCGTCCAGATCCACAGGTTCCTCATACTCCGCCACTTCCTCCGGAATATCTGGTTCCCGGTACATCACCCGTTCACTGTCCACCTGCCGGTCTTTTAACTCATAGGACATATATTTAAACATCTTATACTGCAAAAGCTGCTCCACCAGTTCCTGTCTTGGATCCTCTTCCTCCCCATCTTCGTTTACTTCCTTTGGAAGAAGCATCCTGCTCTTGATATCAAGGAGTGTTGCAGCCATAAGCAGAAATTCACTCATCAGGTTCAGGTCGCTTTGTTCCATCGCCCCGATATATTCCATATACTGATTGGTGATCTCTACGATCGGGATATCATAAATATCGATCTTATTTTTATCGATCAGATGTAAGAGCAGATCCAGGGGTCCCTCAAATACCTGAAGCTTCACCGAAATTCCCATGTCAACCTCCGTTTTTGCAAATGCCAGCCAGCTTATTATACTTGATTTTGACTGTCTGCACAAGAACCGTTTTCCGGCTGCAGTGTAACCACCAGAAGTTCCGCCGGATTAAACAGGCGCATATTGACCGTATGCGTCCCAAGCCCCCTGCTTACCATGCTTACCTTGCTGCCCTTCCTATATGTGCCGCCGGAATATCTGGGAAACAGTTTTGCCTGGGGAGTGATCAGCCCGCCAAATCCCGGGATCCCTATCACACCTCCATGCAGATGGCCGGACAGGATCAGATCTGCCCCCCATTCAGCATAGGTCTCAAAATAAACCGGACTATGGGCAAGAAGAATCTGGTAATCCTCCCCGCCCGCACGTCCTATTCTTTCCTCTATA
>CAZGVY010000097.1:0-8098 GCA_964529215.1 uncultured Mordavella sp.
GCGCTTCTGAATTGTCTGCTCAGAGGGTGTATTCTGCATCCATCTGCTGTTTGCCGGCTATTCTGCGGATTAACATCATATCGCTGGCGGTCCGGCAGTTTAGCGACGGGGGATTGATTCATAAAGCAGTTAGAAGACAGCGTAATGAAGCAGGAGTATATAGCAGATCAGACCATTTAGGAGCGTTCTTAATGGAGATGAAATAACGGCTTACAGAGACTTGGGCACGAAGGCATTCCTGAGTGCCTTAGTCTCTGTTAACCGGTAGTTCATCGGAATGCTGCTCCGTCTGATTGCTATATACTCCTTCTTCATTCCGCGTCCGTCAAGGCGTACTTAGCACAGTCTGCCAGGACATATTTAAAACCTGTTGCTTCGGAAATGTTTTCATAGTACACTAGAATAAATATGGATACCTGGGAGGAACTACAATGAGCTATGCAGACAGGATTTTTATTGATATGTGCCGGGACATTATTGACAATGGCACCAGCACGGAGGGGGAGAAGGTGCGCCCGGTATGGGAGGACGGCACTCCTGCTTATACGGTCAAGAAATTCGGGGTGGTAAACCGTTATGATCTGTCGAAAGAATTTCCGGCTCTGACACTCCGGAGAACGGCGATTAAGACCTGTACCGATGAGATATTATGGATCTGGCAGAGGAAATCGAATAATATCCACGATCTTCATGCCAGGATCTGGGACAGCTGGGCGGATGAAACAGGTTCGATCGGCAAGGCCTATGGCTATCAGATGGGGGTCAGGCACAGGTATAAGGAGGGGATGATGGATCAGGTGGACCGGGTGATCTATGATCTTAAAAATAACCCTTACAGCAGAAGGATCATGACGAATATGTATGTACATCAGGATCTTTATGAGATGGCGCTGTATCCCTGCGCGTATAGTATGACCTTTAATGTGACGAAAAAGAATGGGAGCGATAAGCTGACGCTGAATGCTGTACTCAATCAGCGTTCCCAGGACGTGCTGGCAGCGAATAACTGGAATGTATGCCAGTATTCTGTATTGCTGCATATGCTGGCGCAGGTCTGTGATATGGAGGCAGGAGAACTGGTTCATGTTATTGCGGATGCACATATTTATGACAGGCATATTCCAATGGTTGAGGAGCTGATCAGCAGGGAGCCGCTTCCCGCGCCGGAGTTCTGGATAAACCCGGAGATCCATGATTTTTATAAATTTACCCGGGACGATATAAAACTGATTGGCTATGAGACCCACGAGCAAATCAAGAATATTCCCGTTGCAGTTTAACAGATTGCATATGAAAGGGATGTCGCTATAGATGTTATGTGGATTGACGTTAAGGAGAAAAGATATGTCCATTAAAGAGAACTTACAGTCAGAGTTTCAAGAGTTAGACCGGGAGCAGATCAAATACAGAGATCAGTTAAAAGACTTAGAGACAAGACGAGAAGAAATATTTAGAAAGCTTCAGGCAGACAGGGACAATCCTTATTGGTATGAAGATTGGGGATGCATCATAGATGAACTGGATCAGCAGATCGCACATCTAAAACAAAGCCAAATCTTAGATCAGCCATTCACATTCGAGGAATAGCTATGAAAATTGTGACGAGCTGTGGGATGAATTTTTTACGTTTGATAGTATGAGGTGACAGTATGAAATTAATTGTGGCAGCAGACAGAGCCTGGGCGATTGGAAAGAATAACCGGATGATGTGGAGCATTCCGGCGGATATGAAATATTTCAGGGAGACTACGAGGAATAATATTGTGATCATGGGCAGGAAGACACTGGAGAGCTTCCCGCAGGGCCAGCCATTAGCAGACCGGGTCAACATTGTGATCACGAAAAATAAAAACTATAAAGTGAAGGGTGCGGTAATAGTCCATAGTGTGGAAGAAGCGGTCTCTGAAAGTGAAAAATATAAAGGCGAGGTATATGTGATCGGCGGAGAAAGTATCTACCGAGCTATGCTGAAATATTGTGATACAGCGCTGGTGACGAAGATCGATCATATCTTTGATGCAGATACCTATTTTCCCAATCTGGATGAGGATCCGGAATGGGAGATGACAGAGATCAGCGAAGAACAAACCTGTTTTGACCTGGAATATTATTTTTCTGTCTATAGACGGACAGGGGAAAAGAAAGACGGAGAAAGTATATAAGAATATGAGAATATTAACAATTACAGCACAGAAGCCGGATAGTACGGGGAGCGGTTTTTACCTGACCGAGCTTGTGAAGGCATTTGCAAAAGAGGGGCACCGGCAGGCGGTGATCGCGGGGATTTATCCGGAGGATAAAGTGGAATTACCAAAAGAAACAGTGTTCTATCCGGTGTATTTTAAGACGGAAGAGCTTCCGTTCCCTATTGCGGGTATGTCTGACGAGATGCCATATGAAAGCACGGTATATGGGCAGATGACAGAGGAAATGACCTGCCGGTTTGAAGGGGTGTTCCGGAGGACCGTGAGGAATGCGGTGGAACAATTTCAGCCGGATCTGGTGATCTGCCATCATCTGTATCTGATGACTGCAGTTGTCCGGGAAGAGCTGGCGGACCGTAAAGTGTGCGGATTCTGCCACAATACGGATCTGCGGCAGATGAAGAAGAATCCTCTGCGCAGAGAGTATATCCGCACTCAGATACCCAAATTAGATGCAGTATTTGCACTTCATGATGAACAGAAGAAAGAAATAATGCAGATTTTCCCAATGGAAGAGGAGAAGATAAGCGTTGTGGGAACCGGTTATAATTCTGAGGTGTTCTGCCTGGACGAAGCGGCGGGCAGGGGGAAAAGTGACGGAAGCAAGCCTGTCCGGCTGATTTATGCAGGAAAAATTGCAGAAAAGAAGGGTGTAGCGAGCCTGATCAAGAGTCTTTCCTATCTGCCGTGGAAACCGGATAAACTGGAGCTTTATCTGGCCGGCGGAGCCGGAAACCGGGAAGAATACAGGAAGATCTGCGAACTTGCGGAGGAATGTGAGTATCCGGTACATTTTCTTGGCAAGCTGCCACAGGCCGAGCTTGCCGGGGAATACCGTAAAAGTGATATTTTTGTACTGCCTTCCTTTAGCGAAGGGCTTCCGCTGACAGTTATGGAGGCGATGGCCTGCGGCTGCAAGGTGATCGTGACAGATCTCCCGGGGATCCGGCCATGGCTGGAAGAAAATGTAAAGAATGCCCCGGCTCTGTTTGTGAAGCCTCCGCGGATGCAGAATACAGATGAACCAATGGAGGAAAGCATCCTGGATTTTGAAGGAAATCTTGCAAAATCAATCGAAGAATGTGAAGCTATGCCTTATATGGGCTGTCCGGATCTTAGCCGGGTATCCTGGAGCAATATCTGCAGGCTGGTACAGCAGAAAATGGGGTTAAAATAGACGGTTGACAATCCGGTGGGCTATCCTCTATAATAGTAATAATCTCATTCATTTCAGACAAATGCTATGACGGGGAGGAGTACATAGGAAGCCCGAAGCCAAGAGAGAAGATGGATGGTGCGAATCTTCAAGAGGGTCTTATGGAAGTAGCCTCTGAGCAGTGAACCGAACGCGGAGATCATCTGATCACAGGAGAACAGAAGAGAAGGATCAGAAGAACCGTCAGTAGGCTTCAACGTAATTCCTTGCGTTACAGGAAGCAGTATACAGGAAAGGCGGCAGATATAAGAAATGCCGGAACCTTGTACTGGCAGAGTGCGGAGACGTAAGTTTCCGAAGTTAGGTGGTAACACGGATGTTATATTCGCCCTAAGCGTTTTGCTTAGGGCGTTTTCAATATAATGAATATGATAGTTATGAAGAATTTATCGATCAGCCAGGGAAAAGAAAAGGAGGTATGGATGTATGAGAAAGATCAGCGGGAATAAACTGCTTGTAAAAGCGCTTAGAGAGGAAGGAGTGGATACTTTATTTGGTTATCCGGGAGCCTGTACCATCGATATCAGCGATGAACTTTATAAGCAGGATTATACAAGAGTTATCCTGCCCAGGCAGGAGGTGGCGCTGGTTCATGAAGCAGACGCTTATGCAAGATCTACGGGAAAGACAGGGGTGTGCCTGGTGACTAGCGGGCCAGGAGCAACGAATCTGGTGACTGGGCTTGCAACGGCATATTACGACAGTGTGCCTCTGGTGTGTTTTACCGGACAGGTGGCAAGGCATCTGATCGGAAACGACGCATTTCAGGAGGTTGATATTGTTGGGATTACCAGAAGCATTACAAAGTACGGAGTGACAGTGCGTGACAGAAAGGATCTGGGACGGATCATTAAGGAGGCGTTCTATATTGCCAGGACAGGAAGGCCGGGACCGGTACTGATCGATCTTCCTAAGGACGTGATGGCGGAGCCTGGGGATGGGGAATATCCTTCCGAGGTCAATATCAGGGGTTATAAACCGAATACCGCCGCCCATGTGGGACAGCTTAAGCGGGCGGTCAAAATGCTGAACAAGGCAAAGAAGCCCCTGTTTCTGATCGGCGGTGGCGTGAATATTGCAAATGCCAGGGAAGAACTTGCTGAATTGGTCAGGATTACAGAGGTACCTGTTGTGACGACCATTATGGGCCGGGGAGCATTGTCCACCGATCATCCGCTTTATATTGGAAATCTTGGAATGCATGGCGCGTATGCATGTAATATGGCGGTCAGTGAATGCGATATCCTGTTTTCAATCGGAACCCGGTTTAACGACCGGATCACAGGCAAACTTCATTCCTTTGCTCCAAATGCGAAGATCATCCATATTGACATTGACACGGCTGCGATTTCTAAAAATGTACAGGTAGATATACCGATTGTTGCGGATGCGAGGGATGCGATCACCCGTATGCTGGAATATGTGGAGCCCTGTAATACGAAAAAGTGGATGGATCAGATCCAGGAATGGAAGAAAGAGCATCCGCTGGAGATGCGTGAAAAGCCGGTTCTTACACCTAAGAATGTGATCGATACGATAAACCATATCTTTGATGAGGCGATCATTGTTACAGATGTGGGACAGCATCAGATGTTTGTGTCACAGTTTGCAGAAATTACGGCAAAGAAGAAGCTCTTAATGTCCGGCGGTCTTGGAACGATGGGTTACGGGCTTCCGGGGGCGATCGGCGCAAAGCTTGGTAATCCGGATACTCCTGTTATTTCTATTTCCGGTGACGGAGGTATGCAGATGAATATTCAGGAGCTTGCAACAGCCGTGCTGGAAGAACTTCCGATTATTTCCTGTATTTTTAATAATAATAATCTGGGAATGGTGCGCCAGTGGCAGAAATTATTCTATGGGAAACGGTATTCTATGACCTGCCTCCGCTCTGGCGCGGCATGCCGGGGACGCTGCGGCGAGGCAGAATGCCCGCCATATACGCCCGATTTTATTAAATTGGCCGAGAGCTATGGCGCAAAGGGAATACGGATCACGAAAAAGGAAGAGATCGAACCTGCCTTCCGGGAAGCGATGGAAAGCAGGAAGACACCGTATATCCTGGAGTTTGAGATCGACCCGGAGGATTTGGTATATCCGATGATCGAGCCGGGCGGAACCTTGCAGGATTTGATCATGGACTGTTAGGAGGAGTGGATAAGATGAGTAATAACGGTATGAAGAAAAGATGGATTTCTCTGTATGTGGAAAATCAGGTGGGAGTCCTTTCTAAGATTTCCGGGCTGTTTTCCGGGAAGTCCTATAATCTGGACAGTCTGACGGTGGGAACTACGGAGGATCCGACGGTTTCCAGAATGACGATCGCGACGGTCAGCGACGATGAGACCTTTGAACAGATCAAAAAGCAGTTAAACAGGCTGGTAGAGGTAATCAAGGTTATTGATTTTACAGATGTTTTTGTACGGATGAAAGAGATTATGTATGTGAAGGTACGCAGATGCAGCATATCGGATAAGACGGAGCTGTTTCAGATCGCAGAAACCTTCAAAGCAAAAGTGATCGATTACGGCCGGGACAGCCTGCTGCTGGAATTTGTGCAGACGGCTACGAAGAATGATGCAGTGGTAAAGCTCATGAAGGAAGAGTTTAAAAGCATTGAGGTGGTGCGCGGAGGAAGCGTAGGGATCGAGTCCATAAGCTTTATGGAGCGGTAAAATAAAAGTACTATGATGCAGAAAATAAAAAACCCCCGTATACTGGATATGACGAAGGGCAGCCCCGCCAGCCTGCTTCTTAAGTTTTCCCTGCCGCTGTTTTTTGGAAATCTGCTGCAGCAGTTCTATAATCTGGCAGATACGTCTATTGCAGGGCATATGCTGGGATATCCGGCGGTTTGTATATGCGAGCCGGTAACATGGGTGATCTGCTTTTTCTTTATTTCCGGCGCAGTATTGCTTTGCAGAAAGAATTTCCGGAAATAAAAAACAGAGCGCGCTCTTGATTTTGCGGATCAATCGTATTATAATAGTTTCATGCTGGAAATGTGGTTTATAGAGAACGGAGGAATGATAATCATGGAGAAGAAAAATATTGACTGGTCTAGTATTGGATTCGGCTATATACAGACCGATAAAAGGTATGTTGCGAATTATAAAGACGGGGCATGGGATAAAGGAGCGCTTACAGAAGACGCCAATATTACGATGAATGAGTGCGCATGTGTCCTGCAGTATGCACAGACATGCTTTGAGGGCTTGAAAGCGTATACAACAGAAAAGGGAGATATCGTTACATTCCGTCCGGATCTGAATGCAGAGAGAATGATAGATACGGCGAAGCGTCTGGAGATGCCGCCGGTTTCCAAGGAACAGTTCCTGGATGCGGTAAATCAGGTGGTAGAGGCTAATGCGGCCTATGTTCCGCCTTATGGTTCCGGGGCGACTCTGTATCTGCGTCCGTATATGTTTGGCATAAACTCAGTCATTGGTGTAAAACCGGCGGAGGAATACCAGTTCCGGCTGTTCTGTACACCAGTAGGACCGTATTTTAAGGGCGGGGCAAAGCCGATCACCATCCGTGTCTGTGATTTTGACCGTGCGGCGCCGCATGGAACAGGGCATGTAAAGGCAGGGCTTAACTATGCAATGAGCCTCCATGCGATCGTAGACGCGCATGATCAGGGGTATGATGAGAATATGTACCTGGATGCAGCGTCCAGAACGAAAGTAGAGGAGACGGGCGGCGCGAATTTCCTGTTTGTGACTAAGGATGGCAAGGTTGTGACGCCGAAGTCTGATACGATCCTTCCATCGATCACGAGAAGATCGCTGATGTATGTTGCAAAGGAATATCTGGGGCTTGAAGCAGAAGAGAGAGAGGTATATCTCAGTGAAGTTCCGGAATTTGCCGAATGCGGGCTGTGCGGAACAGCAGCAGTTATTTCACCGGTAGGGAAGATCGTAGATCATGGCAAGGATATTTGTTTCCCAAGCGGAATGGATGAAATGGGGCCAGTGACAAAGAAACTGTATGATACGCTGACAGGTATCCAGATGGGCAGGATCGACGCGCCGGAAGGATGGATCCATAAGATCTGCTGATACGCCGCCAACAGGGTAAAAATCCAGTTTTAGGACGGCTTAATTGAAGCAAATAGTGCCGTCACGGGATGATATCAGTTTGATGGATTCCGTGGCGGTTTTTCTGTTGCCAATGCACCCGCTTTTAACGGTGTTCATCAAAGGATGTGTTTACAGATTTAGCTCTCCATGCGTCTGATTACAATATATCAACAATTGCAAAGGGGAAAATACTATGACAGAAAGAGAAAAAATGCTTGCCGGACAGCTTTATGACTGTGGCAATGAGGAACTTTTAAACCAATGGCATAAAGCTAAGGATTTAACGAGGAAGTATAACCAGACGGATTCTGCTAATGAACAAGAAAAAGAACAGATTTTGAGTGAATTATTGGGAGAGAAAGGGAAAAATCTCTGGATTACTGCGCCTTTCTTTGTTGACTATGGAAATAATATTTATTTTGGTAATAATTGCGAAGTAAATATGAATTGTACTTTTTTAGATGATAATATCATCCGCATTGGCGACAATACTTTAATTGCTCCTAATGTTCAAATTTATACGGCTTTTCATCCGACAAACGCGATTGATCGTTTTGGAACGCCGAAAGAAGATGGTTCTTTTGAATTTTGTAAAA
>CAZGVY010000098.1:0-7977 GCA_964529215.1 uncultured Mordavella sp.
TATTTTCATTATTATTTTATATGCCAGTCTGCCTGTTTGGACGGGCTGTTTCCTTTTATGCCTTCTGCGGCTTCCGTCCACAGCACTGCTTATACTTCTTGCCGCTTCCGCACGGGCATGGGTCATTGGGATATATCTTTTTATTCTCCCGTTTTTTGGGCGCCCGCACAGACGATTCGTCTTTATTTGTTCCTGTTACCTTGGCTACCTCCTGGCGCTCGATCTTCTGCTCGATCTTCACATGATACAGCATACGGATCGTGTCTGTCGTTATGGCTCTTGTCATCTCGTCAAACATATCATATCCGATCATCTTATATTCAACTTTCGGATCTCTCTGTCCATAAGCCTGAAGACCGATCCCCTGCCGGAGCTGGTCCATGTCGTCGATATGATCCATCCACTTGTTATCGATCACCTTCAGCAGGATCACACGCTCGATCTCACGGATGTGCTCCGGCTCTGGGAACTCTGCCTCTTTCTGCTCATACAGCTTCACGGCGCGTTCCTTCAGCATATGTTTCAGCTGCTTCTGATCCATCTTCTCCACGTCCTCCGGCCTCACCGGTTCCATCGGGATCACACTGCGCATACTCATATTAAACCCGGCCAGATCCCAGTCCTGTGCCTCCGTATCCTCCGGCATTTCTCCATCTACCAGGTTCTCCACATATTCCGTGATCATATTAATAATAGAGTTTCTCATATTCTCGCCATTCAGCACATGGCGGCGTTCTTCATATATGATCTCCCTCTGTTCATTCATTACCTGGTCGTATTCCAGAAGATTTTTACGGATGCCGAAGTTATTATTCTCAATCTTCTCCTGCGCTTTTTCAATCGCGCTGGAAAGCATCTTATGTTCGATCTGGTCGCCGTCCTCTACGCCAAGGGTATTAAATACTCCCATCAGGCGCTCAGAGCCAAACAAGCGCATCAGGTCATCCTCAAGAGAGATGTAAAATCTGGATTCGCCCGGATCGCCCTGACGGCCGGACCGGCCCCGGAGCTGATTGTCGATACGCCTGGACTCATGGCGCTCCGTACCGATGATCTTAAGCCCTCCCGCCGCACGTGCAGCATCGTCCAGCTTAATATCCGTACCACGCCCGGCCATATTTGTAGCAATGGTAACTGCTCCGTGCTGGCCCGCGCCGGCAACGATCTCTGCCTCCATCTCGTGGAACTTTGCATTCAATACATTATGTCTGATCCCCCGGCGCTTTAACATCCCGCTCAAAAGCTCGGAAACTTCAATGGTGATCGTACCCACAAGCACCGGCTGTCCTTTGGCATGCGCCGCCTCTACTGCATCGCAAACTGCACGGTACTTTTCCTTCTGGGTCTTATAAACTGCATCCTCCAGATCCTTCCGGATCACCGGAACATTGGTCGGGATCTCTACCACGTCCATTCCGTAGATCTCACGGAACTCTTTTTCCTCTGTCAGCGCAGTACCCGTCATGCCGCTCTTTTTTTCAAATTTGTTAAACAGATTCTGAAAGGTAATGGTTGCAAGCGTCTTACTTTCCCGCCTGACTTTTACATGTTCTTTAGCCTCGATCGCCTGATGAAGCCCATCCGAATACCGGCGGCCAGGCATGATACGCCCGGTAAATTCATCAACGATCAGCACTTCGTCGTCCTTTACCACATAGTCCTGATCCCGGAACATCAGGTTGTGGGCGCGCAGCGCCAGGATAATATTATGCTGGATCTCCAGATTCTCGGGATCCGCAAGATTCTCAATATGGAAGAACTTCTCGACCTTTTTCACGCCGTCCTCTGTCAGGTTGACATTCTTTTCCTTCTCATTGACAATGAAATCTCCGGTTTCTTCGATCTCTTCTCCCATAATGGCATTCATCTTGGAAAATTCTCCGCTGGCTTCACCCTTTTGAAGCTGCCTTGCAAGAATATCACAGGCATCATAGAGCTTTGTTGACTTCCCGCTCTGCCCGGAAATGATCAGAGGGGTTCTGGCTTCGTCGATCAGCACCGAGTCAACCTCATCGATAACTGCATATTTCAGGCCCCTCTGTACCAGCCTTTCCTTATATATAACCATATTGTCCCTGAGATAATCAAAGCCGAGTTCATTGTTCGTCACATAGGTGATATCACAGTTATAGGCCTCTCTTCTCTCATCTTTATCCATACTGTTCAGGACAACGCCAACCTTCAGTCCTAGAAATTCATGGATCTGGCCCATCCATTCCGCGTCACGCTTTGCCAGATAATCATTAACCGTAACGATATGCACTCCTTCGCCGGTCAGCGCATTCAAATATGCCGGAAGCGTAGATACCAGCGTCTTGCCTTCTCCTGTCTTCATCTCAGCAATACGCCCCTGGTGCAGGATAATGCCTCCGATCAGCTGTACTCTGAAATGACGGAGCCCGATCGTTCTTACGGACGCTTCCCGCACAACTGCATATGCCTCCGGAAGTATATCATCCAGAGTTTCCCCCTTCGCATAACGCTCCTTAAATTCCCAGGTCTTATCCCTCAGCTCTCCATCTGACAGGCTCTGCATTTCCGGCTCTAACGCCTCGATCTGGTCGGCAATCGGATAGATCCTCTTTAACTCATTTTCACTATGCGTTCCAAACAACTTCTGTAAAAAGCCCATATTCTATAACTCCTTAATATCTATTCTCACAATCATGAATTTCATTTTAACACTATATTGCAGGCAATTCAATCTTTCCCCTTAAATCTTTTCCTCACTTCCTGATAAGATATCTCCCCTCCAAACAAATCCAGCGCGCTTCCTATTGTAAAATCAATCCGTCCTTCCGAAATTTCCTCCAGAAGCTCCAGATCCTCCATGGATCCTATCCCGCCCGCATAGGTGACCGGATTCCCCTCATATCCGGAAAGGATACGCACCAATTTCTCTGAAATCCCCGACGCCTTCCCTTCCACATCTACCCCGTGGACAAGAAATTCATCACAGTAATCTGCCAGCTGCTCCATCACAGATGCCGAAATCTTCACATCCGTATAGGTCTGCCATCTGTCTGTCACAATATAGAAACCGTCCCTGCCCCTGCTTCTGCAGCTAAGATCAAGCACGATGTGTTCTTTTCCAACCGCTGCCTTCAGTCTGTCAAGATTGTCCCACCGGATCCTTCCTCCCTGCAATACATAAGAGGTAACGATCACGTGGCTTGCTCCCGCCTCTATATAGGAATACGCATTCTCAGCCGTAATGCCCCCGCCAATCTGCATCCCTCCAGGATAAGCACACAGGGCGTTAAGCGCCTGCTTTTTTGTCGCTTCATAGTAAGGAGAAGACGGGGGATTGAGAAGAATCACGTGCCCGCCGGTAAGCCCGTCTCTCCGGTAAATCCCCGCATAATACGGAGCCTCCTTTTCTGCAATAAAATTCTCCCGGGCGCTGTCTTCCTTATCCGTAAGGCTTCCTCCCACGATCTGCTTTACTTTTCCATTATGTATATCTATGCATGGCCTGAATTTCATCCTTTCCTCCTATTTTACTGTTTACCGCAGGAGCTCTGGCAACTGAAAGAAGACGGAGGAATACTCCTCCGCCCCGATGTTCCGTCTTTCCTGTTCTGGCATTTATCGGTTTGTATTGTTATTTGTAGAATTGTCCGTCGTATTCTTGTCTGTTCCATCCTTCAGATCATCCACGCCGTCGCGCACTGCATCGCCTACGTCGTCTGCGCCGTCCTCGATCGCTCCGCCAACTGTGCCGTCCCCATTCTTTGAGGAATCTGTTCCATCTGTAGCCCCATTCATATTATTATTGTTGTTTACGCCTGTTTCATTATCATCCGCAGACTCGTTATTCACTGCTCCATTGTCATCTGCATTATCGTTACTTCCACAGGCAGTCAGGCCGCTTACAGCTCCGACACATAATAGCATTACTAATATTTTCTTTAACTGTTTCATTTCTTGATCTCCCTTTCATGTATAAACTTGATACCAGTAATATCTGCATTTTCATCAAATATATACCGGAACGGGAAAGGGATTATCTGGAAATTTTAGAGCTTTATTACGTCAGACATATCATAAAGCCCCGGCTCCTTCCCTGCCAGAAACATCGCGGCAGCCACAGCCCCTTTTGCAAAAACAGCCTTAGAATATGCCGTATGCTTAAATTCGATCACTTCGTCTTCCCCTGCGTAGATCACCTCATGCTCGCCTACAATATTACCGCCCCGGACAGCCGATATACCGATCTCTTTTTTATCTCTTTTCTTTCTCGCGCTGCTCCTGTCATAAGTATAGGTATATTCACCGTCCAGCGCTTCGTTTACAGCGTCCGCCATTGCAAGCGCGGTCCCGCTGGGCGCGTCTACTTTCTGGTTATGATGCTTCTCTACGATCTCAATATCAAAACCTGCCGGGCTCAGTACCTTCGCGGCATCCTGAAGAAGCTTCAAAAGCAGGTTTACTCCCAGAGACATGTTGGCAGATCTTAATATGGCCGTTTTTTCAGACGCCTCCTGTACCTTCTGAAGCTGTTCCTGGCTCAGTCCCGTCGTACACAATACCAGAGGAAGCTTCCTTTTTACGCAGTCCTCCAGAAGCTTGTCTGCCGCAGCCGCATTAGAAAAATCAATTACCACATCCGCCGGAACATCGCAGGCGTCCATATTCTCAAATACAGGATATGGATTCTCCTTTCCCAGGGATCTGTCTATGCCCGCCACAAGCTCTGCTCCTTCTGTCCCGGCAATCATTCTGCTGATCACCTGTCCCATCTTTCCATTGCATCCATGCATCAGTATCTTTACCATCTTTTCCACCTCTCATATATCAGCAAAGGACAGAATATCTTAAAAATTCTGTCCTATTCGCCTTTTACGCTAATTCTATTCCAAAATCTTTCATTGCCTGAGCCAGCGACTGTTCATGTGCCGGAGAGATCTCCGTCAGCGGCATGCGGAGCCCGCCGCAGTTCATTCCCATCAGATTCACCGCTTTTTTCACCGGGATCGGATTCACCTCGCAGAAAAGCTGTTCGATCAGCGGGATCGCGCGAAGCTGCATCCTGCAAGCCTCTTTTACATTGCCCTCGGAATACTTCGCACATATATCATGGGTATAGCGGGGAGCCACATTGGACAGGACAGAGATCACCCCGATCCCTCCCAGCGATAAAAGAGGAACGATCTGGTCGTCATTTCCTGAATACAGGTCAATCCTGCCGTCCGTCAGGTTCATGATCTTAGCCACCTGGCCGATATTACCGGAAGCCTCTTTGATGGCAACAATATTATCCACTTCTTTGAACAATCCCGCCGCTGTCTCCGGTGCAATATTCAGTCCGGTACGGCTTGCCACGCTGTACATGATGATCGGCGCCTTCGCCTCCTTTGCCACCGCCTTATAATGAAGCGCCAGTCCCTCCTGCGTAGCCTTATTATAATACGGCGTTACGATCAGCAGCCCGTCCGCTCCATATTCTACTGCTTCCCTGGACATATCAATGGTCGTATATGTAGCGTTAGATCCTGTACCTGCGATAACTGGAATCCTCTTTTTTGTACGTTCGATCGCAAATCTGATACATTCCATATGTTCTTCCTCAGATAATGTGGAAGACTCTCCTGTTGTGCCGCATATAATAATACTGTCTGTTCCATTCCCGCAATGGTAATCGATCAGCTCATCCAGCTTATCATAATTTACACTTCCGTCCTCGCAGAAAGGAGTGACCAGCGCCACGCCTGCACCTGTAAAAATCGCCATAGTTTTCCTCCTCTGTTTTTAATCTGTATGTATTACAAAATTCTATCATCAATCTATTTTAATGTCAATGGAGGGATGTCTCTCCATCCATACACTCTAATTTACTAACCGACACCTCATATGCAACCCTTCTTTCCGTCTCTGTCTCAGAAATCTTTTTTACATATTCCCGGCTCTGGATCCTTCCCAGCACCTGCACGTGCTCTCCCACCTCAAATGCTGATGCATATCTTGCGTTCCTTCCCCAGCAGATACAGGGTATGTAATCCGATTTCCCATACGGCCTGTTCACCGCCAGCAGAAGATCCGCAATTTCCCGTCCCAGCGGCGTCTTCCTGTAAATCGGCTGCTTACATATGTACCCGTCCAAAAGAATCGTATTTGTCTTGGATCCGTCAGGTTCTTCCTCTGTAAATTCCACTTCCCTCACGAACACGGACAAAATCAGCCGGTTCTTCTGTTCCTCATGCCGGTTGTATGACCGGAACTGCCCGCTGGCCACGATATACTCTCCTGTATAATCCTGCGTTACATCGATCAGCCGTTCCGAGATCATAAGCGGAATGCAGTCCTCTGAATTGCTCAGGCGCCTGACCAGCACATCCACCATATAAAAGCCTTCTCCGAATACTTCATGGCTGAATGTAAATTTTCCTGCAACTTCTCCCATGATCGTTACCTGGTTGTTTTCAATAATCTTATCTGACATAACTGTAATTCTCCCTTCCTCTGAAGCGTATTTTAAGTTACTTTTTCTCCCGGTTCATCCGCATATTATTACCGGGGCAATACATAGTTTATGCAGGGAACAGATCATTTAGAACTAAATCTCAAAATATTTTCCCACCCGGATTAACTGTTGTATTTTTACAAAAATATGATACAATACAAAAGGTATTTTACCTGTATCATACCATGGATCGTACCGCACATGGCGGTCTTACAATCCTAATATCAGGAACGAAAAGGAAGATGTTTATGAAAAAACAAAGAGAAGATGTCCGTAATATAGCTATCATCGCCCACGTTGACCATGGCAAGACAACGCTGGTAGATGAATTGCTGAAACAAAGCGGTGTTTTCCGGGAAAATCAGGAAGTTGCCGAGCGGGTCATGGATTCCAACGATATCGAACGGGAACGCGGGATCACGATTCTTTCCAAGAATACTGCCGTCTATTATAAAGGAACAAAGATCAATATCATCGACACTCCGGGACACGCTGATTTTGGCGGCGAAGTAGAACGTGTGCTGAAAATGGTAAACGGCGTTATCCTGGTGGTGGATGCCTTTGAGGGCGCCATGCCTCAGACAAAATTCGTGCTCCGCAAGGCTCTTGAACTGAAACTCCCGGTCATTGTCTGTATCAATAAGATCGACCGGCCGGAGGCAAGGCCGGAAGAAGTCATCGATGAAGTCCTGGAGCTTTTCATCGATCTGGATGCGGACGACAAACAGCTGGAATGCCCGTTTGTCTATGCCTCTGCAAAAGCCGGTTATGCCCTTCTGGAGCTGGAAGACGGCCCCGAGAATATGATTCCTCTTTTTGAAACAATCCTCGATTATATTCCCGCCCCGGAAGGAGACCCGGAGGCAGATACCCAGGTTCTTATCAGTACCATTGATTATAATGAATACGTGGGCCGGATCGGTATCGGTAAAGTGGACAACGGCACAATCCGTGTAAACCAGGATATGATCGTCGTTAACGAGCATGATCCCGAACGCCGGGAAAAGGTCCGGATCAGTAAATTATATGAATTTGACGGCCTGGAAAAGGTTGATGTCAAGGAAGCTTCCATCGGCTCTATCGTAGCCATATCCGGCATCGCGGATATTTCCATCGGAGACACTTTGTGCTCTCCGGAAAATCCAGTAGCGATCCCTTTCCAGAAGATCTCAGAGCCGACCATTGCCATGCAGTTTATTGTCAATGACAGTCCCTTTGCAGGACAGGAGGGGAAATACGTAACTTCACGCCATATACGCGACCGCCTGATGCGCGAACTGAACACAGACGTCAGCCTCCGCGTAGAAGAAACGGAAAACACAGACAGCTTTAAAGTATCCGGGCGCGGTGAGCTTCACCTGTCTGTCCTGATCGAGAACATGCGCAGGGAAGGCTATGAATTCGCGGTAAGCAAAGCAGAGGTCCTGTACAAGACCGACGATAAGGGCAAGAAGTTAGAACCTATGGAAATCGCCTATATCGAAGTACCGGAAGACTTTACCGGAACCGTTAAC
>CAZGVY010000099.1:0-7964 GCA_964529215.1 uncultured Mordavella sp.
AACAGTGCTGCGGACGGAAGCCGCAGAAGGCATAAAAGGAAACAGCCCGTCCAAGCCGGCAGGCTGGCATATAAAATAATAATGAAAATATAGAAAGAGGTGATAGCGTGATTGAACTGGATCAGTACAAAGGAAATTTAACGGCCTATGAGACGCCTCTCGCTGAAATGAGGGATTCACTTTGACATCCCTGCAAAAGAGCAGAGAATAGAAGAATTAGAAAGAAAAATGGAGGAACCTGGTTTCTGGGAAGAACCAGAGGAATCCCAGCAGATCATGAAAGAATTAAAAGGGCTGAAGGATCAGGTGGATACGATCCGCAGCCTGTATGAAGCATATGAGGATATCGGCCTGCTGATCGAGATGGCCAGTGAAGAGGAAGATGCATCGGTCCTGCCTGAGATTAGGTCAGAGCTTTCTGCATTTGAAAATGCTTATGAAACGCTGAGGATCCAGACTCTGCTGTCCGGGGAATATGACAGGTATCCCGCGATCGTAACGCTGCATGCGGGGGCAGGGGGGACAGAATCCTGTGACTGGGCGAATATGCTGTACCGCATGTACAGCCGGTTTGCAGAAAGAAAGGGGTTCGGTTTACAGGTGCTGGATTACCTGGAAGGCGATATCGCCGGGATCAAGGGCGTGACCTTTGAAGTTAGCGGCGAGAATGCCTACGGATATTTCAAATCCGAAAAAGGGGTTCACCGTCTGGTCCGGATTTCTCCCTTTAATTCAGCCGGGAAACGGCAGACTTCGTTTGCTTCCTGTGATGTGATACCGGATATTGAAGACGATACGGGTATCGAGATCGCGGATGATGAATTGAAGATTGATACTTACCGCGCCAGCGGCGCCGGGGGCCAGCATGTAAATAAAACGTCGTCTGCGATCCGTATCACCCATCTGCCTACGGGAATCGTGGTGCAGTGCCAGAACGAGCGGTCGCAGCATCATAACAGGGACAAAGCGATGCAGATGCTGAAAGCAAAGCTGACGTTATTAAAGGAGCAGGAGCAGGCGGAGAAGGTATCGGATATCCGGGGCGAGATCAAGGAGATCGGATTTGGCAATCAGATACGTTCTTATGTTATGCATCCGTATACGATGGTAAAGGATCATCGTACAGGAATGGAAAGCAGCAATGTGAACGCGGTTATGGACGGGGCGTTGGAACCGTTTATCAATGCATATCTGTGCCAGGAGAAGCTTCCGGGGACAGAAAGATAAGAAAGGATCAGAGAACAATGGTAAAGATAGCAGTGCTTGGATATGGAACGGTAGGATCAGGAGTGGTTGAGGTTATCCGTACCAATCAGAGAGTAATTGACCAGAGAGTGGGAGAGGAACTGAGGATAAAATATGTTCTGGACCGGCGGGATTTCCCAGGGGATCCGGTACAGGAGTTCCTTACCCAGGATTTTGAGGATATAGTAAAGGATGAAGAAGTTAAGATCGTAGTTGAGGTGATGGGCGGCATAGAGCCGGCCTATACCTTCGTCAGACGCTGCCTTGAGGCCGGCAAGAGTGTTGCGACGTCTAATAAGGCGCTGGTTGCAAAGCATGGCGCTGAACTTCTCAGGACCGCGAGGGAGAAGAATGTGAACTTTCTCTTTGAGGCCAGCGTAGGGGGAGGTATCCCGATCCTGCGGCCGCTGCATTCTTCCCTGACAGGTGATGTGATCGAGGAGATCATGGGGATCCTGAATGGAACCACAAATTATATGATGACAAAGATGTTCTATGAGGGAGCCGGATACGACGAGGTATTGAAAGAAGCGCAGGACAATGGTTTTGCAGAGCGTAATCCGGAAGCGGATGTGGAAGGGTATGATGCCTGCCGCAAGATAGCGATCCTGTCTTCTATTATATCCGGGAAGCAGGTTGACTTTGAGGATATATACTGTGAAGGGATTACGAAGATCACCGTGGAGGATATGCAGTATGCCAAGGCGATGGGCAAGACGGTGAAGCTTCTTGCTTTCTGTAAGCGGGAGGAAGATACGTTAAGCGCAATGGTATGCCCGTGCCTGCTGAGCCAGGAACATCCGCTCTTTAACGTGAACGGTGTATTTAATTCCATATTTGTGCGGGGCAATATGCTGGGAGACGCTATGTTCTATGGAAGCGGGGCAGGCAAACTTCCCACGGCAAGCGCAGTGGTGGGAGACGTAATAGAAGAAGCTAAGCATCAGAACTGTAATCTGGGCAATGGCTGGAGTGAAGAGAAGCTTATTTTAAAAAGGCAGGATGAGGTTTCTCACCGTTTCTTCGTAAGAATGAAGGGCAGCAGGGAGGAACTTCAGGAAAAGCTTGCCGGGGATTTCGGTATGCTTCAGTATGTATCGGTTCCGGATATCCAGGATGAGTTTGGATTTGTAACAGAATGTATGCCAGAGGGGGAATACCAGAAGAAGGCGTCTGGTTATACGGAGAGAATCATCAGTATGATCCGTGTGGAAGGATAAGGAAATGCTATGAAGTATATTATTTTGCTGAGCGATGGAATGGCGGGACGGCCATTGGAGGAACTGGGAGGCCGGACGACGCTGGAAGCGGCCAGGACTCCGGTGATGGACGGACTGGCTAAAAGAGCAGAGATCGGAATGGCATCTATGGTGCCGGAGGAAATGGTTCCGGGAAGTGATACGGCGAATCTGTCTGTGATGGGCTATGACCCAAAGATTTATTATACAGGCCGGTCGCCGTTAGAGGCGCTGAGTATCGGCGTGGATATGGATGCTGCGGATGTATCCTACCGCTGTAATGTAGTAACGCTTACAGAAGAAGACGGGGCTTATGAAGACCAGAGGCTTTTAGACCATAGTTCCGGGGAGATCGCCACGGAGGATGCGGCGGTACTGATCGGTGCAGTAAAGGCAGAGCTTGAGAAAGAGGGCTATGAGTTTTATACCGGTACCAGTTACCGTCATCTTCTGATCTGGAAGAATGGTGAATTGATAGAACTGACGCCGCCCCATGATATCCTGACGGAGAGGATTGGGGAATATCTTCCGGAGAACGCCATCTTCCGGGAAATGATGGAAAAAAGCTATGAGATTTTGAAAAACCATCCTATTAATATTGAACGTAAAAAGCAGGGGAAGAACCCTGCCAATTCGCTGTGGTTCTGGGGCGGCGGGACAAGACCTTCTCTTGCCTCATTTCAGGAAAAGACCGGAAAGAGGGGAGCGATGATCTCTGCCGTGGATCTGCTGAAGGGCATTGCCGTCGGAGCCGGCATGGATAACATTTCTGTGGAAGGGGCTAATGGCGGTCTTTATACGAATTATGAGGGCAAGGCGGACGCGGCGGTGAAAGCGCTGCTGGAGCAGGGTTATGATTTTGTATATATTCATGTAGAAGCGCCGGACGAGATGGGGCATATGGGTGTGATACAGGATAAGATCACCGCGATCGAAAACATAGACGGGCGTGTGCTGAAACGGATCGTGGAGGCTATGGAAGCATCCTCAGAGGATTACCGGCTGATGGTGCTGCCGGATCATCCTACGCCGGTCTGTGTCCGGACTCATACGTCCGGGCCGGTTCCATATCTGCTCTATGACAGCAGAACAGAATCGGAAGGAATTCATATATATAATGAGAAAGAAGCTGCAAAAAGCAGGCATATCTGGAAGGAAGGATACCGCCTGATCGATCATCTGCTTGAGGCTTGACTGGCAAAAAGGGAGAGGACAGACTGCGGCTTAGAATATGCATTTGGAGGGCGCTATGCTGATCGTAAAGAAATTTGGAGGCAGTTCTGTTGCTGATAAGGAGAAAATATTTAATGTTGCAAACCGCTGTATTGAGGATTACCGGGCGGGGCATGATGTCGTAGTCGTATTGTCGGCTATGGGAGATACGACGGATGAACTGATCGCTCTTGCCCAGACGATGAACGCCAATCCCAAGAAACGGGAATTGGATATGCTTCTGGCAACCGGAGAGCAGGTGTCGGCGTCACTGATGGCAATGGCCATGCAAAGTATGGATATTCCGGCGGTATCCCTGAATGCATTCCAGGTGCAGATGCACTCTACCTCCAGATATGGCAATGCAAGATTCAAAAGGATCGATACAGACAGGATCCAGCATGAGCTGGATAACAGGAAGATTGTGATCGTGACCGGATTCCAGGGAGTCAATAAGTATGATGATGTGACTACGCTGGGCCGGGGCGGGTCGGATACTACGGCTGTTGCACTGGCGGCAGTACTGCATGCGGATCTGTGCGAGATATTCACAGATGTGGACGGCGTATATACTGCTGATCCAAGGATCGTAAAGAATGCAATGAAGCTTAAAGAGGTAACCTATGACGAGATGCTGGAACTGGCGTCTCTGGGTGCAAAGGTACTCCATAACCGGTCTGTGGAGATGGCAAAGAAATATGGCGTGCGGCTGGTAGTCCGCTCCAGCCTGAACCGGTCGGAAGGTACGGTAATCAAGGAGAAAGCAAAGATGGAAAAAATGTTAATAACAGGCGTTGCAGCCGATACAAATACAGCACGGATCTCCGTGATCGGAGTAGAAGATAAACCGGGAACGGCATTTAAGATATTCCATACCCTGGCAAGGAATCAGATCAATGTGGATATTATCCTGCAGTCGGTGGGCCGGGACGGCACGAAGGATATTTCATTTACGGTGTCTGAGGATGATCTCCTGGATGCACTGAACGTTCTGGAGGAACACAAGGAGACGCTGACGATCCAGCAGATCACCTCGAATAAGAACGTGGCGAAGATTTCCGTGGTAGGAGCCGGGATGATGAGCAATCCGGGAGTGGCTGCGAAGATGTTTGAATCTATGTATAATTCCAGAGTGAATATTAATATGATAGCCACTTCCGAGATCCGTATTACGGTACTGGTAGATGAAAAGGATGTGGATAAGGCCATGAATGCGGTTCACGACGGGTTTATTATGACAGAGTAGGCGGTTTTGCATCTGCCCTGCTTAATGTACTATTATGATATCTGGAGGAGAAAGTAACATCTTTGCCGAACCATTCCGGCGGAGTGAAGGTGTTTGCTTTTTCCAGATCAGGAAATTCAACTTCGGCCAGGATCAATGGTTCCAGGCCGCCGTGAAAGATATCCAGTTCAATGGTAAGCGTCTCTGCCAGCGGAATCTCATGGCGGGTCTTGACGATCAGGCGGCCGTCAGTCTTTTCTTTCAGATGTTCATAAGCCTCCTTAGTCAAGGGCATGGTATATTCCTTCCGGGACATCAGTCCCTTAGATTTATAAGTCAGCTCATACCGGTCATCGTCTTTCCGGATACGCACCACCGGCTCGGTACACAGATATCCCTGTTCTATCTCTCTGGTTTTCACAATATTCAGATCATCCGGTATTTTACCGATCAGATACTTACGTTCAATTTCCATCCTTGATCTCCACATATATTATTACCTTAAGTGTACACTAATAATTGCATTTTTGATAGTAGTTTGCTAAAATTATCATAAATATGTAAGTTTTCAATAATGGAGGGAGACAATGAAGAAAGCAGCAGTTCTTTTGGCAGACGGATTTGAAGAGATTGAGGGTCTTACCGTTGTGGACATACTCAGAAGAGCGAGTATCTACGTAGACACGATATCAGTTACAGAGGATTATATGATCCACGGCGCGCATGGGATCAACGTACAGACAGAGGATCTGTTCGGCGAGGTGGATTTTGCAGAGTTTGATATGGTAGTGCTTCCGGGCGGAATGCCGGGGACGGCAAATCTGGACAGGCATGCGGGTGCAAAGCGTGTTGTGAAGGAGTTTGCAGAAAACGGGAAATATGTGGCGGCGATCTGTGCGGCTCCCAGCATTCTCGGGGGACTTGGCCTGCTGAAGGGCAAGAGGGCGGCCTGCTATCCGTCTGTGGAGGATAAGCTTTCCGGAGCTGTGATCATGAAAACACCGGTGGTTCTTGATGGAAATATCATCACCAGCCGGGGGATGGGGACGGCTTTAGATTTTGCTTTAACGCTTGTGGAGGTTCTGGCAGGAAAAAGCAAAGCTTCTGAGATCGCAGCGTCTGTAATTTATCAGAAATAGCTTGAAATAGATAAAAGTAATGCTAGCCAAGCAGGCATGTTTGTGCTATACTTGTGAAATGAGCGCATAGCACAAAATGCGGGACAATACGTGGCATTATGGCGGCAAATACTTTTTGCCCCAACATCATAAAATTAGGAGGAAACAGAGATGAGTTTACAGGTAGAGAAATTAGAAAAGAATATGGCTAAGCTTACGATCGAGGTGCCGGCAGAAGATTTTGAAAAGGCGATGCAGAATGCTTATAACAAGCAGAAGAAGAACATCAGCGTACCGGGATTCCGTAAGGGAAAGGTTCCGCGCCAGATGGTTGAGAAGATGTACGGGCCGGAGATTTTCTATGACGACGCGGCAAATGAGACGATCTCAAAGGCATATGAGGCAGAGCTTAAAGAATGTGACCTTGCTATTGTATCACGCCCGGAGATTGATATTGTACAGATCAAGAAGGGTGAGCCGTTTATCTTCACGGCGGAAGTTGCCCTGAAGCCGGAGGTTACGCTTGGAGAGTATAAGGGCATGGAAGTGGACGCCGTTTCTACAGAGGTTACTCCGGAGGAGGTAGAGGCTAAGATCAGGGAAGAAGCAGAGAAGAACGCAAGGACGATTACCGTTGAAGGCCGCCCGGTTCAGGATGGCGATGAAGTGATCCTGGATTATGAAGGCTTTGTGGATGGGGAGGCGTTTGAAGGCGGCAAGGGCGAGAACCATCCGCTGACGATTGGTTCCGGAGCCTTTATTCCGGGATTTGAAGAACAGCTGATCGGAGCAGAGCCGGAGGAAGAGACAGAGGTGAAGGTTACGTTCCCGGAGGAATATCATGCGAAGGAGCTCCAGGGGAAAGAAGCTGTATTCAAATGCACAGTCCATGAGATCAAGACAAAGGAACTTCCGGAGATCGACGATGAATTTGCATCAGAGGTTTCTGATTTTGATACACTGGATGAATATAGGACAGACGTGGAGGCGAAACTGAAGGAGCAGAAAGAAAGCGCGGCGAAGGAGCAGAAGGAAGATCAGGCAGTAGAGAAGGCAGTTGCCAATGCAAGCATGGAGATCCCGGACGCTATGATCGACGAGCAGGTCCGCCAGATGATGAACGATTTCGCACAGAATATACAGTATCAGGGAATCGGGCTGGAGCAGTATATGCAGATTACAGGTATGACAAAGGAGAAGATGGAAGAAGAGATGCGCCCGCAGGCAGTGAAGCGGATCGAATCCCGTCTGGTACTTGAAGCAGTTGCAAAGGCAGAGAATATCGAGATTTCTGACGAGAAACTGGATGAGGAGATCAACAGGATGGCGGAAGCATACCGGATGGAGCCGGATAAGCTGAGAGAATACATGGGTGAAGAAGAGAAGGCGCAGATGAAAGAAGATATTGCAGTTCAGGAAGCAGTTACATTCCTGGCAGAGCATGCGGTAGAAAAATAAAACAGGGGGCGTTTAGATGAGTTTAGTACCTTATGTCATTGAACAGACGAGCCGCGGGGAAAGATCCTATGATATTTATTCAAGACTGTTAAAGGACAGGATCATCTTTCTGGGCGAAGAAGTAACAGACGTGGCGGCAAATATTATCGTAGCACAGCTTTTATTCCTGGAAGCGGAGGATCCGGAGAAGGATATCCATCTGTATATCAACAGTCCGGGAGGATCTGTGACTGCAGGTCTTGCAATTTATGATACGATGCAGTATATTAAGTGCGACGTGGCCACCTACTGTATGGGCATGGCGGCAAGTATGGGTTCATTCCTTCTGTCAGGAGGAACGAAGGGCAAACGGTTTGCGATGCCAAATTCAGAGATCATGATCCACCAGCCTTCCGGCGGAGCCAGAGGACAGGCGACAGAGATCCAGATCGCTGCAGAACATATCTTAAGAACCCGTACCAGATTGAA
>CAZGVY010000100.1:0-7865 GCA_964529215.1 uncultured Mordavella sp.
CCTGGGAGATTCGGAGCTTCTTTAGGATGAAAAATCATTGGGGAGTTCATTGTACCAGTCTGTTTTTGTGCCGGACTGGGAACAGACAAAAGGGAATCGGATCCAGGGAGAGATCCAGGTGGAGCGTACAGGATATTTTATTACGTCGGTTCCTTATGATACGGGTTTTGAGATCAATGTGGATGGGAAGCAGACTATTCCGGAAAAGGTGAACCGGGCATTCTTAGGGTTTCCGATATGTAAGGGAAGGCATCAGGTAGAGATCATCTATCATGCGCCGGGTATGCGCGTGGGACGGCTCTGTTCGGGAGCGGGGATTGTACTTCTGGTGGTGATGATATTATATGGGCATAGGAGACGGTCTGCGTAAGCTGAACATTGGTTAAGTTTTGTGAATGATAATTTCCACATCTTCACTTGTGAAACCTTCTGGCTTTTGTTACACTGATGATAGCAAAGGGAAAGGGAGGGTGGCGTATATGGAGATCGGTAAAGTGATACGTAAGTATCGGAAAATAAAGAATATGACTCAGGAAGAGATGGCCGGGCGTCTTGGAGTGTCGGGATCTGCAGTAAATAAATGGGAAAAGGGAGTTTCTTATCCGGATATTGCGCTGCTGGCGCCGATCGCACGACTTCTGGGCATTACCTTGGATACGCTGCTGTTATTTCAGGAAAAATTGACAGAAGAAGAAATTGGCAGGATGGTCCAGGAGCTGGACAATATGCTGAAAGAGAAGCCTTATGAGAATGGGTTCGGCTGGGCTAAGGAGCAGCTTGTGCTGTATCCGGACTGCGGCCAGCTTCTCTGGCAGTTTGCAGTGATTCTGGATACGCGCCGTCTTACAGGCGATGTAAAGGATGCGGAACAATATGACGGTGTGATAACCCAGTGGTATACCAGGGCGCTGGAAAGCGGGGACGAGGAGGCCAGGCTCAGGGCGGCGGAGTCTTTGGCTGGATTCTATCAGAGAAAGGAGCAGTATGAGAAGGCAGAGGAATATCTGGCTTATTTTTCAGACCAGAATCCGGAGAAAAAAAGAAGGCAGGCAGACATTTACAGAATGACAGGAAGGAAAGAAGAAGCCTATCAGGCATACGAAGAATTACTGTTTTCTGATTGCCAGAGACTAACGCTGACCATGCAGTGTATTTATATGCTTGCGCTTGAGGACGGGGATATGGACAAGGCTTCTTTACTGGTGAAAAAGCAGGGGCAGCTGGCCAGGCTTTTTGATATGGGGGAATATCAGGAGGCCTCAGGCGCTCTTGAACTGGCGGCCATAGAGAAAAATGAAGAGAAAACGGTTGATATTATGGAACGGATGCTTGCTTCCGTGAAAAGCATCGGAGGATTTGTGAAATCACCGCTGTATGAGCATATGACATTCAAGGAAATAAATGAAGAATTCCTGGAGCAGATGGAACAGAAGCTGTTAGAATGTTTCCGGGACAGGGAAACTTTTGGATTCCTCGAAGGCAATGAACGGTACGCTGCACTGCTGGGGAAATAGATTATCATTTAAAAGGGCGGTAAAAAGATGCCAGTGAACAGAAAAAAACGCATATTTGATATAATACAGATTGGAAACGATGGCGATAAAGTAAGCCGGGGGTTCGATATACTGATCATGCTGGTGATCCTTCTTAATTTGTGCCTTTCTATGTATGAAACTTTTGAAAGTGCGGCAAAATATCAGGATATCCTTGATATGGCGGAATTTGTGACCGTAGCAATATTTACAGTAGAATATCTGTTAAGGGTATGGACGTCGGATTACCTGTACAGTGATTGTGACAGCAGATGGAGGGCGGTATGCAGCTATGTTTTTTCCTTTAGCGGGATCGTTGACTTTTTGTCTTTCTTTCCCTATTACCTCCCGGTATTTTTCCCGGCTGGTATTGTGGCTTTCCGTATGTTCCGTGTGATAAGGATCCTGCGTTTGTTCCGTATCAATGCCTACTATGACGCGTTTAATGTGATTACAAACGTATTGAAAAATAAAAGAGACCAGCTGCTGTCCTCTATTTTTATCATACTGGTCCTGATGGCGGCTTCCTCTTTGTGCATGTACAGCCTGGAGCATGAAGCGCAGCCGGAGGTGTTCCGGAATGCATTTTCCGGGTTCTGGTGGGCGGTATCTACCTTGCTGACCGTAGGTTATGGGGATATCTACCCGGTTACGGTGCTGGGCAGGCTGTTTGGCATCGGTATTACCTTTCTGGGAGTGGGGATGGTTGCAATTCCCACAGGTATCCTGTCAGCCGGCTTTGTGGAGCAGTATGCGAAGCTGAAGGAAATTGACAATGATACAAAAAATATGGATATGCAGTATGTTCTTCTGGAAATGAAGGAAGGCAGCCTCTGGGTGGGGAAACAGATCCGCAGCCTGATGCTGCCGGCAGAATTAAAACCGGTGATCGTCCGCAGAGGCGAACGGACGATAGAGCCGGGGGAAAACCTGATGCTGCGCGAGGGAGATATCCTCGTGCTGGAAGCAGAAGGCTATGAGGAAAATGGCGGAAGAAAATAGAGAGGGAAGCGGGAGTTTGGCAGGAAATGGGCAGGGAGAATACTTATATTGCAATTGATCTGAAATCCTTTTATGCGTCTGTGGAATGTGTGGAACGGGGGCTTGACCCGATGCACACCAATCTTGTGGTGGCGGATGAAAGCCGGACGGACAAGACCATATGCCTGGCTGTTTCACCTTCTATGAAGGCCTATGGGATTCCCGGAAGGCCCAGGCTTTTTGAAGTAAACCAGAAGATGAGGGAAGTAAATGCGGCAAGACAGAGGAAAGCCCCGGGAGGAACATTTACCGGGGCTTCCGTCCATGCCATTGAACTTGAGTATATGCCGGAGCTGAGAGCCGGTTTCGTAACGGCTGTGCCCAGGATGGCGCTGTATCTTAAGTACAGCGGGCGCATTTATGATATTTACTTAAATTACGCGGCGCCGGAGGATATTCATGTGTACTCCATCGACGAGGTGTTTATAGACGTGACACATTATCTGAATACGTATCAGATGACGGCCAGGGAACTGGCGTCGAAGATGATCCGGGATGTGCTGGAAACAACAGGGATCACTTCTACGGCAGGAATCGGGCCGAATTTATATCTCTGTAAGGTTGCGATGGACATTGTGGCGAAACATATCCCGCCGGATCAGTACGGGGTGAGGATTGCAAAACTGGATGAGAGGAGTTACCGCAGGCTGTTATGGAGCCACAGGCCATTAACGGATTTCTGGCGTGTGGGGAAAGGCTACGCCAGAAAGCTGGAGGCTCAGGGACTTTATACAATGGGGGATATTGCCCGGTGTTCGCTGGGGAAATCCGGGGATTATTACAATGAAGACCTGCTTTATCATATGTTCGGGGTGAATGCAGAGCTCCTGATCGACCATGCCTGGGGATGGGAACCCTGCCGGATGAAGGATATTAAGGCTTATCGGCCGGAAAATAACAGTATGGGCTCCGGCCAGGTGCTGCAGTGCGCCTATGATTTCAGGAAGGCCAGGCTGGTAGTAAAGGAAATGACAGACCAGGTGGTGCTGGAATTAGTGGAAAAGGGCCTGGTGACGGATCAGATGGTGCTCACTGTAAGTTATGACAGGAGCAGCCTGGACGATCCGGGATTGCGGAAGGCATACCAGGGAGAGGTAACAACGGATCACTATGGAAGAAAGGTCCCGAAGCATGCCCATGGAACGGTGAACCTGGGAAGATGGAGTTCCTCTACGAAATTGATCCTTGACGCGGTTATGGATCTGTACGGGCAGATCGTCGATCCGCGGCTCTTGGTCCGGAGGATCAATGTTACTGCAAATCATGTAATCCCGGAGGAGAAGATGCAGAAGAAGGAAACCTATGAGCAGATGGATCTCTTTACAGATTATGCCAGGCTCCGGCAAAAGCAGGAGGAAGAAGAACAGGCGCTTAAGAAGGAGAGGCAATTGCAGCAGGCCGTGCTGGAGATCAAGAAAAGATATGGGAAAAATGCTGTTTTAAAAGGTATGAACCTGGAAGAAGGAGCTACTGCCAGAGAGAGAAATCATCAGATCGGAGGCCATAAGGCATAGGGGAATCTGTGTGATGTGCGGTAAAAGAGGGGCTATACTGGCATACCAGCTATTTGAAAACAAGGAGTGAAGCAGTATGAAGAAAGAAAGGGATGGAAGCGGAAGGAAGCATACGGTCCCAGTAAGCGCCTGGCAGGATACTGGCCAGTACAGGGATATCATGGAGCTGCCTCATCATGTGTCTGATAGGCATCCGCAGATGCCTATGCAGGACAGGGCGGCGCAGTTTGCGCCTTTTGCTGCATTAACCGGGCATGGAGATGTGATCAGAGAGATAGAAAATAATCATGTGGGCGATCATATGGAACGGGTGGAATATGAAGAAGATGACTAAGGATTATCAGCATATCAGGCATGATTTTGAGCCGGTTTATGACAGCCGTTCCAGGATACTGATCCTGGGAACGCTGCCCTCGGTCAAATCCAGGGAACAGCAGTTTTACTACGGGCATCCCCAGAACCGGTTCTGGAAGGTTCTGGCAGGCCTTATGGATGAAAAAGAGATTCCGGCGTCTGTTGCAGAGAAAAAGCAATTTTTATTAAAACACAGGATCGCTGTATGGGATGTGATCGCAGAGTGTGATATTATCGGATCCAGCGACAGCTCCATAAAAAATGTAGTAGCGGCGGATCTGGAAATGGTTCTAAATGCAGCGCCGATCCAGGGGATCTATGCAAATGGCGCGAAAGCCTATGAATTGTATATGAAGTATAGCTATGAGAAAACCGGCCGGGAAATTATCAAGCTTCCCTCTACCAGCCCGGCCAACGCGGCTTATCAGATGGACAGGCTGCTGGCAGCGTGGGGAAGCAGGCTTGGCGGGATTCTGACAGAGGGCAGCAAAGAGAACTGATATCTCCAGAACCGGATCATGCCCGGAAGGTATCGTAAAGCAGCAGCCAGTTAGCCCTCCACCAGCGCATAAGCTGCCAGTAACCTGCTCCGGACAGGCCGTATTCTTTTATCAGGCCGAATTTGGCAGAGATACTTCTTACGTCTTCGAACCAGACTTCGTGTCCGGTTTCTTCACGCATATATCGGAAATACGGGGATTGCGCCGTTTCATCGAACTGGATGGAGGCGCCGTTTTGTATGGCGATCTGTACAGCCTCCACATTTCCGATGGTCACGGCTTCCGTGGAACCCCGTTCGTAGGGAAGCGGCCAGTCATAGCCGTAATTGGGAATGCCCAGACGGATTTTTCCGGGAGGGATCTCAGTAACGGCATAGTTTACGACCCTGCGGACCATATTGAGCGGCGCGACAGCCATATTGGGCCCGTATTTATAACCCCATTCATAAGTCATAAGCAGGACAGAGTCGGCGGCGGCGCCTAATGCGGCGTAATCTTTGCCTTCATAGAGAAGTCCTTTCTGGTCTGCGGAGGTCTTTGGGGCAAGGGCAACGCTGACCGTGTATCCGTATGGGTGTATGGTCTCTGCCAGATCCGTTACAAATCCTGTAAAAGCATCCCGGTCTGAGCTCTTTATATATTCAAAATCAATGTCTGCTCCTGCATAATCTTTGGCCTGTAAAGTATCCAAAAGCTGGTAGATCAGTGTCCATTTGTAGGTTTCGTTTTGTAATACGGAGGAGATCAGATTGTTATTAAACTGGCCGGAGGCATCCAGCGGCGTAAGGGTAAGAATTGGGCGGACGGCCTGGCTTCTTGCAGCCTGGATCATCCAGCGGTCATCCAGAGGAGGAAGGATCAGCATACCTTCCGGGGTGAAACCATAAGAGAAAATAAATAATTCGGTCAGAAAGGGCAGCGTCTGGTTAAGAACCCAGGGGCTGATGTAGGTGTAAGCGTATCCGCCGGACTGGATGGACGGTTTTGGAAAAGCGCCATTTTCAGACGGGAGGGGAACTTCCCCCGGATAGGTAATGAGAAGGGACTGGCCGACGGCAAGGGCATAAGGGTAGATAAGCTGATTATCGTAAATGATGGAATCGGCGGATGTGTCAAAAGTCCCTGCAATACTGTCAACGCTATCGCCTGGGGTTACAACATAGATATCCATAGGAACCTCCTTGAGAGTAGCTTCTATTCAGTGTATGAAAGAGAATGGAATACGTGTGGGAAAATCTATTTACAAGGTAAATGTTAAATGGATCTGCAAATGCTGCTGTGAATAGTAATCCTTTGGTGAAGGTTTCGTGAAGATTACAGGTAATATCCTTGACCGGTATTTTAGATACGTGGTAAAGTAGGTAGTATAGATTTGCTGCGGCATGCGTGTTTTTTACATTGTGTAAGGGGCAGACAGTGGCAGAGATCAGACTTACTATGAGAAAAGAGAATGAGAGGGATACGATAATGAAGAAAAATAATCCAAAGGCACTGCTGCCGATCGGTGTTTTCCTGGTGCTGTATCTGGGACTGGGGATTTTATTTGAATATGTGATGAAGATTCCCATGGTCTTTTATAATATTCCCATTGTGAATGCATTTCTTGCTGCGATCCTGACAGCCTGCCTGCAGAACAGGGAATTGAAATTTGACGATAAACTGGAAGTGATGGCACAGGGGATGGCGGATAAGAATATTATTACCATGCTGCTGATCTTTCTGGTGGCGGGAACCTTTGTGGGTGTCGTGGGAAGAAGCAGCGCTGAAAGTGTAGCGTATTTTATGCTGTCGCTGATTCCTGCAAGATTCGCGGTTGCGGTGCTCTTTGTGGTTGCCTGCTTTGTATCTACCGCAATGGGAACCTCGGTAGGGACGATCACGCTGATTACGCCCATCGCGGTAGCAGTTTCCGCAGCGTCAGGCTTCAGCCTTCCGCTGTGTGTAGGCTCAGTTATGGGCGGCGCTATGTTCGGCGATAATCTGTCCTTTATATCTGACACAACCATTGCGGCTTGTAACGGACAAGGCTGTGCCATGAAGGATAAATTCCGGGAAAATTTCTGGATCGCCCTTCCTGCTGCGCTGGTTACGCTGGTTTTGATCTTGATTCTTTCCATGAATACGGATTTAAACGGCGCGGTAACACAGGAGTATAACCTGATCCAGATCATTCCTTACGTGCTGGTACTGATCGGAGGGATCGTTGGGATCAATGTATTTGTCGTGCTTCTGGCGGGGATTGTATCAGGAGCGGTAATTATGCTGGCTACCGGCCAGATTACCCCGGTGGATCTGATCGGTAATATGGGTTCCGGTGCGTCCGGGATGTTTGAGACTTGTATGGTTGCGATCCTGGTATCTGTTATGTGTGCGCTGATCCGGGAATACGGCGGATTTGAAGCGCTGCTGTCTGCAATCCGTAAGGTATTTAAGGGGAAGAAGGGCGGACAGCTTGGTATGGGCCTTCTGGTCTGCGCTATGGATATTGCTACGGCGAATAATACGGTTGCTATTGTTATGGCGAACCCGATCGCTTCCGAGATGTCGGAGGAATATGGGATTTCGAACAAGAAAGCGGCTTCTATTCTGGATACCTTTTCCTGTATTTCCCAGGGAGCGATTCCCTACGGCGCTCAGATGCTGGTGGCGCTGTCTGCGGCCAATGAGCTGGGGTATGAGCTGTCGGCTTTTGATGTGATACCGAAGCTGTTCTATCCGGGGCTTTTGCTGATCAGTTCCCTGATCTTTATCTTTGTGCTTCCGGATAAGAAGAAGGCATAAAAGTTTGAAAACAGGGTTCTGCTATGGTTGACTTTCTTCTATATGTATGCTAGTATTGGCTTTAATGGATAAAAGCGTTAAAGGGGTAAAGTAAAATGCCGATTACAGAAATATTAGAAGAAAATTGCAGGAAATACGGAGAA
>CAZGVY010000101.1:0-7613 GCA_964529215.1 uncultured Mordavella sp.
ACATATTCCTGATTCTTATACGGATCGGTCAGACGGTAATAATCCCCTGTCAGCACCAGCATCTCCATCTCTTTGTATTCTCTGATATGCTGTTTTGCCATTTCTTTTTCTTCGCCGGTAAGCTGGGCAAGATCCAGCTCATATCCAAACGTACCTGCGCTTGCAACGACCGCCCTTGTCTCAAACGGCGTATTACGCCCTGTCCCATGGTTCGGGCACACGCTGACATGCGCTCCCATAGCGCTGACCGGATATCCAAAGGATGTCCCATACTGTATCCTGAGACGGTCGATCGCGTCTGTATTATCACTGCACCAGATCTGAGGAGAGTAATAGAGCATACCCGCGTCAAATCTTCCGCCGCCGCCGGCACAGTTCTCAAATAAAATATCCGGATATCTGGTGACAAGACGCTCCATCATGTCATAGACTCCCATAACATACCTGTGGAATACCTCGCCCTGCCTCTCTGCCGGAAGCACGGCAGAATATACATTATCCACCGCCCTGTTCATATCCCATTTGATATAGTCGATCTTACAGCTGTCCAGAACGCTGAATATCTTATCCATAACATGATCCCTGACCTCTTTACGGGTAATATCAAGATTCAGCTGGCTGCGGCTTCTGTTCATCCGCCGTTCCGGAATCCGCAGGACCCAGTCGGGGTGTTCTCTGTACAGCTGGCTCTCCTCTGAAATCATCTCCGGTTCGATCCACAGGCCGAACTTCATACCGATCTTATTGATCCGCTCTACCAGCTTGGGAAGCCCGCCTCTGATCTTATCTTCATTGACCTCCCAGTCTCCCAGGCTGGTGAAGTCAGAGTTCCGCTTGCCAAACCAGCCGTCGTCCATTACAAACATGTCAAGCCCGATCTCCTTGGCCGTTTTTGCGATATCAAACAGCTTCTCCTCATTGAAATCAAAGTATGTTGCCTCCCAGTTATTTACCAGGATCGGACGAGGGGATTTTACATACTTGCTGCGGATCAGGTTCGAGCGGTAAGCATCGTGATAGATGCGGGAAAGCTTACCCAGCCCCTCTGACGAATATGCGATGATAACCTCCGGCGTCTCAAAGACGTCTCCCTTATGCAGCGTATAAGAAAAATGGTAGGGATGGATTCCCATAACCACCCTCGTCTGTTCCATCTGATCCACTTCGATCTCACACCGGTGATTGCCGCTGTATGCCAGGGCATATCCATAACATTCCCCATGGGTCTCGGTAGTCTTCTTATCACAGAGGATAATAAACGGATTATGCTGATGGCTGGACATCCCTCTCTTACTCTCGACCGACTGGACTCCATGATGCAGCGGAAGACGTTCCATCAGCCGCTCCATCGTATGCCTGCCGTAAAAATGTATGAAATCCATGTGACGGTTGGGGTAATCCATCTCCATAGACATCGCTCTCTGGATCTTTACCGGCATATCTCCCTTCTGCTCCATACGTACCGCCCTGGTGATCACATCCAGCTTGGGAAATACGCCGTACAGCAGATGCACCCTCAGATTGCTGATACGGTCATACAGCGTAATCTCCAGTGTCTCCGCGTCTTCTTCCGTCCCATACATACAGGGAAGCCCCTGCAGGGAATACTTCCCCTTATACATCCGGTGAGATTCATACCGCAGATGCACCGCGTCGCTTCCATCCATGTGCTGTACCTCCAGGCTATTGATCCGGTAATCCCCGTTGCCATACCCGGAATACTCCTGGGGAAGCACATCAAAAGAAAATGTCCTGTCATCCCCCGCTTCGTATGGATTCCCGGAAAATCCCCGGTCCAGGAAACGCAGCCTGTGGGTGACCTCTGTATCCCCGACATCCGCCCCGTAATACAGGTGTATCAGCGTATCATAATCAATGACCTGCATCTGATACATACTGTTCTGTGTCCTTAATACGAATACTCTGGATTCTTTATTAAAAGTAATGTAATTCATGTCTCCTACCTCGTTACCTAAAGATTCTTTGATCCTACCCGTTACTGTATGAATGATTTAGCAGTTCTCCCAGCATATCCAGCAGGTTATCTACATCGATCGGTTTTGTTATATGCCCGTTCATCCCACATTTTAACGCTTCCTTTTTATCTTCCTCAAAAGCATTTGCCGTCATCGCCAGAATCGGTATCTGAGACAATGCCTGATCCTTTATCCTGCGGATCTTCCTGGCCGCTTCATAGCCATTCATCACCGGCATCTGGATATCCATCAATACAACCTGATAATATCCCGGTTGTGACTGCTCCAGCATCTCTAATGCGATCTGCCCATTACCCGCAACCTCAATATCAAACCCTGCGTCGCTTAAGATCTCTACTGCAATCTCCTGATTCAGTTCGTTATCCTCCGCAAGCAGGATACGCCCGGTTCCTATTTCTGCGCAGCCTGTCTCTTCTTCTGCTTTCTGCTCTTTGATACCTGTACTCAGGCGGAAGATCAGGGTTACCGTAAATTCCGTCCCGACTCCCTGCTCGCTTTCCACTTCAAGCGAACCGTTCATCATATCGACAATGTTCTTCGTAATGGTCATTCCAAGCCCGGTGCCCTGGATCCCGCTGATCGTAGTATTATTCTCCCGTTCAAAAGGTTCAAAAATATGTTTGGCAAATTCCCTGCTCATGCCGATTCCTGTATCCCTGACATGAAATTCATACTTCGCATGCCCCTTTGGAGCTCCATCTTTTTCTATGACGGATATATGGATCATGCCTCCCGCTTCTGTGTATTTTACAGCATTGCTGAGAATGTTCAGCAATACCTGGTTCAGCCTCAGTTTATCACAGTATATGTCCTCATTCCGGATCTCCTCCGTATGAATGAATAATTTCAAATGCTTCGCATGGATATCCGCCTGCACAATATTGCGGAGGCCATGCAAAATATCCGGAAGATTGCAGGGTTCTTCCTCTATATGCATCTTCCCGCTCTCAATATGGCTCACGTCAAGAACATCGTTGATCAGATTCAGCAGATGGTCGCCGGATGTTTTGATCTTCCCCAGATATTCCTCCACCTTGTCTTTCTGTTCAATATGGGACAGCGCCAGTGTTGTAAAACCTACGATCGCATTCATCGGCGTGCGGATATCATGGGACATATTTGAAAGAAATACACTTTTTGCCCTGCTTGCTTTATTTGCCTGCAAGAGCGCATCCTTCAGCAGGTTTTTCTGCTCTACTTCACTGCGTATCTCCTCGTCTGCGCTCCGGAGTCCCAGGACAATGCCCTGGCTCTTGTCAGACCATGCCCCGGTGCGCACTGCTTTCATCTGGAAATATTTCCTGCCGCCGCCTGCCTCCACGCGGTAATATTCGTGATATTGCTTTTTCCCAAACATTTCCTCTTTCAGGCCGCCCTGGCATACTGTCCGTCTCATCACTTCCTGGTCTTCTTCGCAGACATATTGGCGTATGTAATCCTCCATACAGTTCTCCAGCAGAAGCTCTCCGTCAAAAATATCCCCAAACAGGCTCTTATCTTCGTCGTCAACCCGGAGCCTGACCCCAGCCCCTGTAACCAGGTCAAAATAACATACAAGGCTGTAATCCATGCTCAATGCATGGATCAGTTCTCCCTGACGTCTTTCGTTTTCTTTTTCCTGCAGCTTCCGGTCCGTGCAGTCCAGAAGAAATCTCTGGTAAACCAGCTCTCCGTTTTCCCTCATCAGCTTGATATTACCCATAACATGCCTGATCTCGCCGGATTCATGGCATACTCTGTATTCAATGCTGACGGTATCCCCTTCTTTTTTTAATTCCCTGATACACTGGCGCAGCTTGATTTTATCCTCATCTACAACGGAAGCGGCAACCATGTCAAATCCGGCTTCCATCATTTCCTCCTGAGAATCATATCCAAGAATCTCCAATGCCGCTCTGTTGATGCTCAGGATCTGCCTGCCATCCACCGTATGGCACATCACTCCGCAGTCCATCGTAGTAAAAACCGCTTCCAGCGTACTGTTTTTCTTAATGATCTCCTGCTCATATGCCCGCTCTTGTGTTACGTCAATAGCCACGCCTACCGTTCCCATCACACTTCCGTCCAGATCATATAACGGGGATTTATAAGTGGTAAGGATCTTCATGCCTTCCCCGGTTTTTATGATCTCTTCCGACACACAAGTCCGCCTGCGTCCCATAACCTCACGTTCTGATTCGATGCAGGCGGGGTCGTCCTGCTCCACATCCCAGATATATGCATGGCCGCGTCCTTCCACCTGTTTTTTCGATTTATTAACTGTCTTACAGAAGCTGTCGTTAACCTTTTCATGTATACCGTCTTTATTCTTATACCAGATAAGCGACGGTATATGGTTGATCGTCTCCTCCAGGTACTGGCTGGTCTCCCAGTAATCCTTGTTCAATTTATATCCTCTCTGCCAGCCGGACAGGCGGAATCTTATCTCCGCGTCACCCATGGGCTGCGTCCATATATCCTTTATCTCCGGCAGAAAAGCTGTTGCCTGCAGGATCTGTTCTCTGTCTGCAAGCAGGATCACCTCGGCGTTATTATTCTTATTCTGGATCAATATCTGAAGGCCATCCTTATCCATGCCTTCCATATTTGCCAGGATCACATCCGCCCGCGCTGCTTCCGTGCCTTCCGGTTTTTTGCTTTCAAAGAATTCATGCGTAAAATGCTCTAAGGGTGTCATCTCCCTGATAAGCTCAAATGTCCTGCAGGAACCACCTGTCAGATAAATATTTATATGGCAATGATACATTTCATTTTCCCCCTGTGATATCTTTCTTTTACACAGTCTTCTCAATGGTAAAACTTACCCTTAAAATTGTACCATAGGTTAGTATATATATGCAAACATACATTATAAATATTTTGGCATTCCATCGATGACAGCGGTTATCCCTGCAGGCGGTCCTCGATCGCCTTCACAACTGTTTCAAGAACCTTGATCCTTGCATAATATTTACAGTTCCCTTCCACAACGATCCACGGAGCGCCCGGAGTAGACGTCCGTATCAGCATCTCGTCTACTGCTTCCTCGTACTGATCCCATTTTTCCCTGTTCCTCCAGTCCTCCTCTGTGATCTTCCACTGCTTTTCAGGATTCTCCTGGCGTTCCTTAAACCTTCTGGCCTGTTCCTCTTTGTCGATCTGCATCCAGAATTTCAAAACGATTGCTCCCGCATCCGTCAGATCCCTTTCCATATCGTTGATCTCTTTATATGCCCGCTGCCATTCCTGTTTTGAACAGAAGCCCTCGATCCGTTCCACCATAACCCTTCCGTACCATGTCCTGTCAAATATCGTCACATGCCCCGCCTTAGGCATATCTGTCCAGAATCTCCATAAATAATGGTGTGCTTTTTCGATATCATTCGGCGACGCAGTAGGATGCACAACATATCCCCGCGGATCCATCCGCTCCGTCAGCCGCTTAATCGCCCCGCCTTTGCCGCCTGCATCCCATCCTTCAAACCCCAGTACCACCGGGATCCTTCTCCGGTACAGTTCCCCATGGAGACGTTCCATTTTTTTCTGCAGCTTGTTTAGTTTTTTCTTGTATTCTTCTTTTGTATAGGAAAGACTCAGATCCGCTTTTCCAAGGATCGATTCCCCAAGCCTTTCGTTCAGCCTGGTCATATCCTGCCTCTGCGCCCCTGCTCCCAGTTTCCTGTTCCGCTTCTCTGCCTCCCGGAGCTTTTCCTCCAGTGTCTGCACGACAACCGTATAGATCTTTACCGTTGCATACCTCCTGTCAACCGCCTCCACGATATTCCATGGGGCATATTCCGTATCCGTCCGGGTCAGCATATCTTCATTCATCTTCTCATATTTGTCAAAGGCTTTATTCCGTTTCAGATCACCCTTACTGACCCTCCAGGCCGTCTCACTGGAACTTAACAGCTTATCAAACCGCTTCTTTTGTTCTTTCTTGTCGATAGCCAGGAATATTTTGATGATTACTGTCCCATCCGCAGTAAGCTGCTCCTCAAAGGAACAGATAGAGCGGTATGCATCTGCAAGCTCTCCTTTCTTCACCTTCTTTTCAAACCGGTCCAGAAGTACTCTGCGGTACCAGCTGCTGTCATAGATCGCAATACGCCCTTTCGCCGGCATCTTTGTCCAGAATCTCCACATAAACGGATGCATTTTTTCTTCTTCCGTCTCGTTTTTCACTGCATACACCTCAAACCCTCTTGGATCCAGAGACTTGATCAATTCTCCGATCTGTACTCCCTTCCCTGACGCTCCATATCCCTCAAAGGCAATCATAACCGGAATCCCAAGGCTCCTGCATTCTCTCTGCAGATGGCCAAGCCTCGTCTCAAGCTTCTCCATTTTCTTCTTATACTCTGCTTTGTCCATTGATTTCGTTAAATCCAGCTTTTCTAACATATCCGTCTCCTCCCGTTATCATATTCTCCGTTTTATCAGTTCTCCTGATCCTGCTCTTATTATACACCAAATCCCTGATTTTTCGATTATAAATATATTCAAATTACCCGGATATTCCTCCATTTCAGAACAAACGCATGTTTTTGCAGTCAAAAAGTAAGTGCCGCCAGGAAAAGATTCCTCCTAACTGCACTTACATCCTAAAACAGATATTCTTATGTATCAAATACTTCGTTCTTATACGTGGTTCATGCTTAAAATGCATTTGATATAATCAATGAATTTTGTAGCGGCAGCGCTAAACGGCTGGCCGCGCTTCCATGCCAGCACACTTGTTGCTGTCAGGGAAGGAGATAATGGCCTGTAGGTTATCTGTGACTGATCCAGGAATGGTATGGAACCTTCCACTACCAGCGAATATGCCAATCCATTATTTACCATAATTGCTGCATTCGTACTCAGATTACTGGTAAATACTACGTTGAGATCTTCGTAATAATCTCCAAACCAGCTTGCCAGCTCACTTTGTACATTCATCCTGCGCGGAAGGATCAGCGGGAGGGAAGAAAGGTCTTTCGCCGTTACGTTCTCTTTCTGCGCCAGCGGGTCGCCGGGCTGCATGAGAACCATCCATTTTTCTTTTATATCCAGGCGGATAAAGTCATATTTCCCCATATCGACCGGTTCCAGAAGCAGTCCTATATCTATCAGCCCTTTATCCATCTGTTCTTTTACCAGATCCGCCGTAGCTGTAAAAATATCAAAACGGACGCGCGGATATGTTTCCCTAAATTTCCGGAATAATCTGGGTAACAGCTGTACGGAAGCAATCTCCCCACACCCGATAGAGATGTTCCCTTCTATCTGTTCGTCCTGCTCGATCAATTCCTTTTCTGTCTTATCTACAAGCTGCAGGATCTCTTCCGCACGTCTGCGCAGCAGCATCCCCTCACTGGTTAAGGCAGTCCTGCGCGAACCTCTGTGAAATAATGTAACGCCCACTTCTTCCTCCAGCTGAGATAGCTGCCTGCTCAAAGTCGGCTGTGTGATATGCAGGACCTCCGACGCCTTTGTAATACTTTCTTCACGGGCAACCGTTAAAAAATAACGGAGAACTCTGATTTCCATCATACATTTCCTCATAAATACCGTTGCGTTTTCCTAGAACAGCATACCACATTCATTCTTTTTAAACAATATTTTCCTTCTCAGAGCACCTCCAGTAAGGCCGCT
>CAZGVY010000102.1:0-7597 GCA_964529215.1 uncultured Mordavella sp.
GGGACAGCATTACAAAATTCCCGTTAATCTTTCTTGGGAAAAGCACTGCATTCCGGTTAAATGGGAGGAATGGATTCTCCAGACGGGTAAATGTTTTAAAATCTGTCGTCTTTGCCATTCCGATGGACGCGCCGTAGAAATCCTGACACCACATGATATAATAAACATCTTCAATCTGTACCAGCCTTGGATCATACGCATATACCGGCATAAATGATTTCCCTTCCTCATCCACAAATGGAATTTTCTCCTCTTCAAATTCCCAGGAAATGGCATCCCTGCTTCTGCCAAGATAAATATATGGGATCCCGTTTGTCTGTTCTCCACGGAACACACCGATAAATTCGCCCTGATACGGGATTACCGCACTGTTAAAGATCCGCGCAACCTCTTTCGACGGATTTCTTCCGATAACCGGATTATTGCGATAACGCCATACTGGCGCGCCGTTGAGTTTTTCAGGCTTTTCCTGCCATGGAATATTCGGAAGCGGTGACGCCAGTATTCTCATTTCACTCATAATCATTTACCATACGGCAGGGTACACCCTGCACCCTGCCGCCTTTCCTTTTATGTCTTTACTCTCTGAAGTTTCCTGGTTTCAACAATATCTAGCCTTTTACTGCTCCACTTGCCATTCCGCTGTATACCTGCTTCTGGAAGATCAGGAAGAAAATCAGGATCGGGATGATCGTGATAAGCACGCCCGCACAGATGTAATTATACTGGTTTCCATAAGGCCCTGTAAAGGTATACAATGCCGTGGATATGGTCCGCAGTTCCGGAAGCTGTAAGTACAAGTTGGATGCATAGTACTCGTTGTACACGCTTACGCCCTTTAATACCAGCGATGTTACGATGGCCGGCTTCAAAAGCGGAAACAGAATCTTAAAGAATACCCCGAAGTAAGTACATCCGTCCATAATCGCCGACTCATCCAGCGATATTGGAAGGTTTTCAAAGAACTGCAGGAATATATAAATCGATATAATATCCGTACCCATTAACACGATCATGTAACCATACAGATGGTTGATCAGGCCCAGGGAATACATAATCTGGAAAATCGTTACCTGCATCGCGATACCTGGAAGCAATGATGCAAATAAGAACAAATTCTCAATCATACCTCTTCCCGGGAAACGGAAACGGTTGATCACATACGCCAGCATAGAGCCGGTGAGCACGGACACCGCAAGTACCACGATCAGCACGATTCCAGTATTTGCAAAACATCTCAGCATATTTGCCTTTTCCATGGCAATCTTAAAGTTTTCAAAATAACCAAAGGATGCCGGGAAATCCAGTACAGAGGTTGATTCGTACTCTTCATTGGTCTTAAACGCCGTTAATACGCAGACACAGACCGGAAGGATTGCAACAACCGATGCAGCAATCAGCGAAAGGTATTTTACAATACTGAAAAGAATGGATAACAGTCCTCTCTTTGCCTTCATCATCTCGCCGTACCTCCTTTTGCTTCAAGCTTCTTCTGCTTCTCTGCCTGTTTTCTTTTCTTCACCGCCGCTTTGGACTCATCGCTGTTTCCGTCATTAAACGCATATTTAAAGAACAGCTTCTGCGCTACCGTACAGATAATGATCAAAGCCAGAAGAACAATGGCCATCGCGCTTGCAAGACCGACCCTCTGGTTCTCATGAGCAATACGGTTCATAATAACGAAATAAGTACCGGTTCCCATCGTACCATTTGTAATAACGTAAGGAGGCTCGAAAGCGCTTAAACATCCGCTGATGCACAAGATCAGGTTCAATACGATAATAGACTTGATGCTGGGCAGGATAATGTAACGGAACTGCTGCCATTTATTTGCACCGTCCAGGGATGCCGCCTCATACAGATCCGTATCTACAGACATCATAGCGCCAAGGAACAGGACTACGTTCTGCCCCGTATATCTCCACACAGAGGTCGCCGCCAGAGATATGTTATTTATACTCCGGTCCTGCAGCCACATGGGAATATTGTCTATATTCATTCCAAACGTCTGAAGGATTGTATCCAGTACAGCTCCTCTTGCATAAAAAAACTTGAAAATAAAACCAATTGCAATACCACAGATCAGATATGGGAAAAACAACGATGCCTTAAACACAGATTCGCCCTTTACCTTGAATACCATCATTGTTGCAAAAAACAATGCCAGTGCAAGCTGGACTGCTCCTCCAGCCATGTAGTACAAACTGTTAAATAAAGAACCGAATATCTCCTTCTGTGCAAACACCTCCTCATAATTCTTTAGTCCTACAAATGTTCGCGCTCCCAGATATTTCATGTTATAAAAGCTGAACTGCACCATCTTTATAAATGGAACATAAGTAAATACCAGAAGAAGCAAAAACGGCACGAACATAAATGAGAAAATAACAAGCCTTCTCTGTATCTTCCTGCTGGTAAACCATTGCTTGAAGGACTGCTTCTCTATCTGGGCGTTTGATGCCTGATTACTCATATCCTTTCTCCTTTCAAACACCCTGCTCTCCAGAAAAATTCCATATCCGGAACCTCCTGCAGGGCAGGGAGGATTCTTTCTCTTACTCTGTAACTTCTACCCCAAGGCTTTCCTGTGCGCTGGTCCACTGATCGTTCCATTCGCCCATCAGTTCATCCAGAGTCTTGCTTCCATAAAGAGCCGCCTCAAGTACATTACTTACCGGATAGTCGCCGCTAAGTACATCCGCAGTGCTTCTCATGTCATCATACAGATTCTCTTCTCCTTCTAAAGGCGCATTATCAGACAGAAGCTCAACGCCCTCAAACTCTGCAAGAGCATCCGGAAGCTCCTCTCCCTTTACAGCCGGAATGCTTCCCTCATCAGCAAACATCGGTGATTCCTCTAACAGCCATTTCACATAAAGCATCGATGCATCTGATTATCCTCGCTGGACTTATTGTTGATTCCATATGCATAGTTACCGCCAGATGAAGCAGCTCGTTTACCGTTTACGGTAATTGGGAATGGCATATAGCCGATATCATCCGGATTATCGCCAGCCTGCTTACACTGTTCTACACTCCATGAGCCAAGTACCATGGTAGCAATCTCTCCTTTGTTAATCATCCCCTTAGAGGATTCCCAGTCGCTGGATGCCGGATCTTCCTCTACCAGCTTATTGGCAACTGCTTCATACAGAATATAATAAACTGCATACGGCCCGCTCATTTCGTCATTCTTTGTAAACGGATCCTTAGAGTGAAGAAGCTTATTGTTCTTGAAATCCGGGTCAGCATTTGATGCGATACCTACATAATCATTCCATGCACCCATGGTCCATCCTGCCGAGAAATTGGTGTACAGAGGAATTGCATCTGTTTTATCAGAAATCAGCTTCAAATCATTCAGAAATTCATCGGGCGTCGTAGGAAGCTCCGTAATTCCTGCATCCTTCCATATCTTCTTGTTGTAAACCACACCGCCTGCGGTGCCGCCATTCGGCACACCGTAAACGACGCCGTCATATGTCTTCTCTGTCACAAAATTATACTTTTCATTTAAAGTGTCATAGCTGCCCATTGGTGTAAAATACTCACTAAGCTCACTCTTATCCGCCGTAGACGGGATAAAACAAACATCGCCCCAATCTCCTGTAGTCAGACGAAGCGTCAATGATTCTTCATAATCTGTGATTCCTTCATATGTAACCTTGATATTTGGGTATTTCTCCATAAACTGCTCCGCATATCCTTTATACACAGTATCCACGATATCCGTACGGTTTGTCAGAACCTTAATATCTGCTTCCAGATCCTTATAATCGTCAGGGTTAATCTCATCGATCGCCGGAACGTCTGCATCTACAACCTCGGCGCCTCCCCCATTACCGCCGCATGCAGCAAGAGATAAAACCATCGTTCCTGCAAGCAGCATACTAACTAACCTTTTTTTCATGTTTCTTCCTCCGTTTCTTATTTTTTAACTATATTTTAGGTTAATTTAATTTTATTCTATTTTTTTATCTTTATCAACGTTCATAAATATATTTGTACATTTTCATCGTTTTATATCAAATAGCATCAATACATATTGTATATTTCGTACATTTTAATATATTATTTTACTTAATTTTCTTTTTAACTATTGCATTAATTAATTAAGTTTTATTTTTCTAAATCAAGTAAAAAAAGGAGCCAATTATTATCAGCTCCGCTTTTCCATATCATCCCTGTTATCTCCCTTTTATTTTTACACTTTTCTTCCAGACTACATGGCCGGATACAACCTCCAGCGTCCGTCCCTTCTCCGGATTTTTTAAAATCTTCAAAAGCTTATCTACCGCAACCTTCGCCATTGCTCTGGAATTCACCTCATAGGTAGTGATCTTCATATCAGCAAAGCCCGGATACAGGTAATTATCAAATCCTGTCACAGAAATGTCCTCCGGCACACGAAGCCCCCGCTCCGACAGCTTGTCGATCACCATTCCCGCGGCCAGGTCGCAATTGCACACAAAAGCCTCCGGCAGCCGCTTGGGAAGCTCAAAAGCCATCTGTCCCATCTCGTCCCGGTCCTCTACGATCCATTCTGCTGGCACTGTTTTCCTGTGTTCCATCATCGCCTTCTGATATCCGCAGTACCGGTCCATAATACTGCTGGTTGCATAGATCGAACCGATAAAACCGATGTCTTCTATCCCCTGTTCAAACAGAAGCTCCGTCATCTGATACATCCCATAGAAATTATCTGAGATCACTGCATCTTTGGCAAGTTCATTGTCATAAAAATCAAGAAATACCACCGGCCCTTTAAACGCCTTCTTCACAGTCCGTATATATTCCCTATCAATTTCGCCAATAATAATCAGCCCATCCACACTATTCCCCTGGACAATCTTTGGAAGCTTTCTGGTTCGCTTCTCTGCCTCCTTCTTCAACACCTCAATCGTCGTATAGCACTGTTTCTCAGTTGCAATCAGCGACAGCTCCTGATACATTTTCCAGTAGAAGGTGGAATACTGAGCCAGATAATTTTCCGCAATGATAACGCCAATTTTATGAAATTCTCCCTCATTCCGAGTTCTTTTTCTCCCATCGGATTCCGAGCGGTATCCCATTCTTTTCGCCGTTTCCAGAATCTTAATCCGCATCCCTTCACTGACGCCCTTATTACCCGCAAGCGCATTGTGTACGGTAACTGAACTGACTCCCAATTCATTTGCAATGTCAACGAGCCTTACTTTTGCCATATTCCGTCTCACCTCTTTCTTCTACATGCGGACGAAGTAATACAGCCTGCTTAAAAAGTCCCCCATGTCTTTCTTAACCAGAAAACCGCAGTACATCAGCTCCTCTCCGGTATAGCTTTCCCCAGTCCCTTCCAACCGATACCAAGCATCCGGCTCAAGCCCTTTCAGATAAATGATCCTGCTGTGTTTTTCCACCTCCGCCAGCACCTGCACGCAAGTCACCAACGCCTCTGACTGATCCTTCGCAGCAACCTCCCAGCAGTCAAGCGGTTTCTGATCTGACCAAGATGCCAGACGATAATAATCCCCCGTCTGAATCAGATACTGATACTTATGGTAAAGCGCCACCTGCCCGGAGATCTGCTTTTTCTCCTCCCCTGAAATCTTTGTAATGTCAAGCTCATACCCAAAGGCTCCTGCAAGCGCCACATGACCTCTGGTCTCAAATGGCGTGGTTCTTCCCAGCACATGATTCGGGCAGTCGCTGACATGCGCTCCCATTGTTGACAGTGGATAGAGCATTGCCGTCCCCTCCTGTATCCGCAGGCGCTCGATCGCATCAGTATCGTCTGAACACCAAATCTGCGGGCTGTAGTACAGCATTCCCGGATCAAACCTCGCCCCTCCGCCGGAGCAATTTTCCAAAAGCAGCTTCGGAAATTCCGTTACCAGACGCTCCTGCAGTTCATACAACCCTAACACATAGCGGTGGGAAAGTTCCTTCTGCGCATCCTTTCCCAAGCATGCGCTTCCGAGGTTACTAAGCTGCCGGTTCATATCCCATTTCACATAAGAAATCGGCGCGCTGTTTAAAATATCTGCAACGCATTTGTAAACATAATCTCTCACGTCTTTACGAGATAAATCCAATACATACTGCTGTCTGCTGAGCGTGGTCTCCCGTCCCTGTATCTGAATCGCCCAATCCGGATGCGCCCGGTAAAGATCCGAATCCGGCGACACCATCTCCGGCTCGAACCAGATACCAAACTCCATGCCAAGCTCCCTTACCTGCCTTACCAGATCCGGCAGGCCTGTAGTCAGCTTCTCCTCATTCACCACCCAGTCTCCCAGAGAGCAGTCGTCGAAATTACGTTTTCCGAACCATCCGTCATCCATCACTAGCATTTCGATGCCGTTCTCTTTTGCTTCTTTTGCAATATGCAACAGCTTTTCCGTATTAAAATCAAAGTATGTCGCTTCCCAGTTATTAATCAGGGCCGGTCTTTTCCGGTACTTGTAAGGACTCCGGATCAAATGTTCCCGGTAGAAGTCATGAAAGATTCTCGTCATCTTTCCAAGTCCTTCGCCAGAATACACCAGCACAGCCTCTGGAGTCTGGAAATGCTCTCCCGGGTTCAGGTTCCAGCAAAATTCCTCCGCCCGGATTCCCAGTACCATACGCACATGATCAAACTGATTCCGCTCAGCCTGTGCAATAAAATTGCCCGAATACACAAAATGCATGGCATACACTTCCCCAAATTCCTGCGTAGTCTCCGGCGTTACCAGCGCAAGGAATGGATGCTCCTGGTGACTGCTCTCCCCTTTTCCTGAGGATACCATCTGTTTGCCAATGCGGACTTTCCCACGCTCAATATGACGTTCTCTCGCCCAGGAGCCGCAGAGTGTAATCATTTCAAATTCTTTATTTTCCACATCCAGACATGCACTGTAAGCCTTCTGAAGCTTCAGCCTCTGGTCTCCCATGTTTCGGATATCAGCACTTCTGGTAATCACGTCTGATTTTACAAAAACCGAATACTGCAGACAAACCTCCAGATGAAGCACCGGATCCTCACAGAAAATCACCAGAGTCTCCACATCTTCTTCCTTTCCAAAAGACGCCGGCAGCCCTTCGAGCGCGGGCTTTCCCTGTAGTCCCCAATTCCGCCTGTCGGATATTCCGTCGCAAAATAATCCAGAAATGAAGATTTGTCACGCGCATTCCGGGACGGCGTATAAGGCGGTTCTTCCATCCTTAGAAGGTATTTCCCTCCCATATGATTCAGCTTTCTGCCATAATATACATGTCCCACATATCCTTCCGGCGCCAGTCCGATGATATAAGTTGTACGCTCCGTATCCAGTTTAAAAAGCCCGTATTCCCTGCTGTACTCAATTCCCATATTTCCCTCCTGCAGAATAATTCTGACATATTCTATTAACTTTATTTTAAGTTAATTTAAATCATATTCTATTATAATATTAATCATAATTTCAGCAGAAAGTCAATCAGTTTCAAATATATTCTACAAAAAGGGAACCGGGGCCCCGATTCTTTTCACACTGCCCCTTTCAACAAATCTGCCCGGAAGCACAAACATGCCGGTTGAATAATTCTCATTTCTTAATTTATGGGTCAGGATATGCACCGCCCGCCTTGCCATCTC
>CAZGVY010000103.1:0-7548 GCA_964529215.1 uncultured Mordavella sp.
ACAGGTGTAAGTGATTGGAATAAAGGAATTAATAAGGAACGGCTGCTTACCTTTGGCGATGGCAATATCCATGCGGGTTTTTGGAATAAAGGAGCAGGAGCAAGCTCGGCCTATGGCAAGAGCGCTGCCGGTATGATGGGAATCGTAGAACCTACATTAGATGGAGGATATCCTGTCATTGATAAAGATGGATTAAGCAAACAAATTGATGGATATAAAGGGATCTCAGACTGGCAGCTTTGCGGCGGTCATACAGGATCAGGAATTGAGAGCGACCAGCCCCAAAATATCAGCAACACCGTGATAGACCAGTGGAATAGAGATGCTTCTTTAGACTATTTGTTTGACCCGGAGAAAACAACGGATTTCAGGCGTGTTTATGAAAATGCGCAAGGATTATTCCAGCTTGATAATAACGGATATTACTATTATGATATGCGCCGTAATTTTGCGGAATATGATAAGCAAAGCGGGCGTTTTGTTCTTTATGATGCTCCGGCTGTAGAACGTACGGATGCTAATTATGATAATGGCACCGGGGAGTTTACAGGGGCGAGGAGTATTGGTAATTTTTTCCCATTTAATACAGGAGAACAGGTTTTTGATGTGGTTAAAGGCGATAAGCTTTACAGTAGTGAGGCTATTAAAAGCCATAACGGAAACACGAAGGCAGATTATATGAACCATCATCTGGGTATGACGGTAAACATTGATTTCCGCCAGCCTTTGAATGGAACGCTGAATACGGGAACTGCGACGAATGTTCCCATGACCTTCCAGTTTTCAGGAGACGATGATGTCTGGATTTTTATTGATGATGTGCTTGTATTGGATCTGGGCGGCATCCATAGTGAGATTTACGGAACCATTGATTTTGAAACAGGAGCCGTTGCTGTTGGACAGAGCTGGAAAAGTAACGGTTTCCAATACAACCCCGATGGGACAGTAGATGTAGGTGCATTACCGGCGCCTGTATTTACCACGACGCTGAAAGAGCAGTTTGAAAATGTAAAAAAAGATGGTTCTACAGAGTGGAGTGGTAATACCTTTGCCAGCAACACCAGCCATACCCTGAAGATGTTCTATCTGGAGCGTGGAAATTATGATTCCAGTCTTGCACTTCGTTTTAATCTTCAGCCGCTTTTGTATCAGCAGATCAAGAAGGTGGATCAGCAGGGGCAGCCTGTAAGAGGGATGAAGTTTGATCTTTATCCGGCAGAGGAGACTACGCAGGATGCTAAGGGAGCGATTAAGTGTCTCTACACAGATAATGATGCAGTTAAGCAGGATGAGTTTTATGTCAGGCAGATAGAAGGCGAAGGCAAGCTTGTCAGTCTTGTAACGAAGGAGGACGGGACTGCTCAGTTTCTTGATGATGACCATAATTATTTTAATTTTGCAGACCGTGGAAAACAGTATTATATTTTGCAGGAATCAGAAACTCTGGCCGGATACCGTGCGCAGCCTGTTGGCATTGTGCTATATTATGATCCTGCCACTGCGATGCTGTCCGTGGCAAACCGGTGGACGACCGGCGCCTATGCATGTTCGGTTGTGAATGTTATTGGCGCGGGCGGGCTGACTTACGGAATGTTTGACGATGCGACCGGAAATATTGTCCAGGATCCGAATTCGGCATCGCTGGATGCCGACAGGCAGATGAATGGACTTGCCGTGGCGGTTCCTCTGCTGAAAAGACGATCGGACGGTATGTGGGAAGCGCTTTACGGGAGCAATCTGAATGGATTTACTGCTTCTCCGATCACAGCCTCCAATGAAGCAGCATGGAAAGATGCTGTACTCCGCGCGGCGTTAGAGCAGGTGGGTGATACGACGAATCCGCAGTGGAATCTTTCATGGGATACGGAGAACCGGCGCCTTGCGGGAATCCTGAATGATCTTCCGGGTCTTGCCAGCCGTTATCTTCTGAATAACGCAAAAGGGGACATGCATATGGTTTACGGGATCATCGAGTGGGAAGCGCTGCAGAAATTGGGGATCAGCGGAAGTACTGCAAGAGAGCGCTATGAAGCTCTTGGTGCATATGTCAGAGCCCATGGTGTCAATGATACATTAGCAGAGGTCACGGGAACTGTGGTGGGGAATAGCGGAACGAACAGCGGATTTAATTTCCTGAATTCAAACCAGTTTAACCGGGACTTCCGTTCGCTGATCTACATACCAAATGAGCGCCGTGAGTTATGGGTTATGAAAATAGACCAGAACGGAATACCCCGCAACGGTACGCGTTTTGGATTGTATAATAATGAGAAATGTACCGGGAATCCTGTGGCAGAGGGAACTACTGCGACTGTGAACGGACAGGATGGGACGCTGATATTTTCACCGTCCTCTGATACGAGCCCGGGACATGCTAAGATTACCTGGGCGTCTTCGGGGCGGACACATTATTATCTTAAGGAGCTTTCAGCCCCGGATGACTGCACGCTTAATAATGCGGTCGTCCCCGTTATAGTGGGAACTTATTCAATCTATGCAGATGCAGGCGTGAAGAACGACGGTGTCTCCGTAATGGCAGGCGTAGGCCGTCTGACGCAGACCATGCGCCAGTATGCAGTGGGAAATGATGTAGATATTACGCTCCGTGATATTACTGCTGTCGAAGAGTCTCAGCCGTCTTCTAATAAGGAAGTACTTAATGAAGACTGGCAGGATATGAGTCTTGAAGGAGCTCCGAATGTTTTACGTTCCATGAATCTGCATTTCGGGATCAATACTACGGTGGATTATGGTCTTCATAATGAAGACGGTGGAACTATGTACAAGCCGCTCTTTGTATCGGATACCGGATTCATACGGGCGCGGATAATGCAGAATTATGAGGCGCTGACAGGTTCCTCAAAATATCATGGCGAGAATAACGATATAAATAAGGACAATCTGAGGGATACCAATCTTACGAACCTGTTCAGTCTTCTGAATATTGTGGTAGTGACAGACGAGACAAAGCAGGATACAGATACCGGCAAGCTGGTGATCAGCAAGATGTTAAGCGGGCCGGATCTTTCAGAAGACGATTATTCAAAGAATTTTAACTTTAAAATTCAATTGACGGATGCAGAAGGCCGGGACCTTCCCGGGAAGTATTATTTCTATGGTACAGATAAGTCCGGGTATGTTTCAAGCGGTATGGAGCTTCCCCTCCATCATGATGAGAGTATTACCATGCTCGGCCTGCCCGACGGAGTGAAATACCGCGTTACCGAAACATCGGAACCGGGGTGGTATCCGCTTCCGAAGTCGGGTACGGTGGAGAAGGAGATTGCAGAAAATAAGACTGTTTTTGCATCATTTTATAACAGTAAAGATTTATGGCCGGATATCGGATTTTTAGTTCTTCATAAAACTGTTGCCGGCGGCGGTGACAGGGCGAAGGAATTTATCTTTCATGTAATTTTTACCGATGAGGACGGAAATGAGCTTGAGGATGAATTCTCTTACACCGGTGACAGAGAAGGTAAGATATCCAGCGGACAGAGTATTACACTGGGACATGAGGAGGAGGTTACCATCTTCGGTATTCCTGCCGGTACACGGTATACGGTTTCAGAAGAGGAGGCGGATCAGGACGGTTATACGACTACCTTCCTTGGGGAAAACGGTGTGATCGTGAATGGAGAAGAATATGTGGCAGCCTATACCAACTATAAAGAACGGAAGAATCCGTCCGGAGGTAATCCGGGATCAGATACGGATCAGAGAGGAGCGCGCGGCAATATGCCGGATACCGGTGATTTTCTAAAGCTGTTGGGGCTTTTATGTGCGATGCTTTTGTCGGTTTGCGTGGTAATAATCTGTGCCCGTAGAAGATACAGGCGGTAGAAAAACGGCAGGATATTTTAAGGTGACGGGGAAATGACAGAGGATCTGAAAAGGGGATTGTGACCTGACAAAATCACAATCCCCTTTTCAACGAAACGACCGTCACAGGCGGGGCTTCTTTTAAAGTTCAGGTGAGTTCTGCTATCCTTGAAACGCCCACATAGATCTCAGATATCTTATACCAGGTAGAATAATCCACGATCCCGGTGGCTGGGAGGCCGAAAACAGACTGGAATTTGGATACGGCTGCGGCGGTAGCCGGGCCGTAGATCCCGTCGGCGGTAAGTTTTGGGATGGCAGGATAGGCGCCTGCGATCACATTGATCTGTTCCTGGAGCTGGCGGACCTTGCTGCCGCTGGAGCCATTTTCCAGATTGTAGCCGGGCCATGAGGAAGGAATGCCGGAAATGGCTTCGGCAGTGTTGATGTACATGTCATCGCCGTAATAGTAGCGGAGGATCTCAATTGCGGAGTAGCCCTGGTCGCCAAGAGACTTGGATCCCCACTGGGTCAACCTTTTTGCTATAACCTATAAAGTAGCAAGAAACCGCGTAATACGTGGGTTTGACAAGGATACGCGCAGGATGTTAGCGGTATAAAAAATAGTAGATTTTCAAAGTTTCAGATGATTTGTCATAGATAATTTTATCAATAATCTGTTTCAGCGCTTCGCTTTTCTGCGTATAGGTATAGCAATCTGAAAGCAGTATATCATATACGCCGTGTATGCGGTGCAGCAGATCGGCAGCAGGATCTGTCTGTGCAGAACCAGTATCAGGCGTTCTAAGAGCGGCAAGCTGATTTTCGAGTTCTTCACGTTCTTTATTGATCAATGCACGGTTTTCCCGGTATTCTTTGATGGTGTCGATTCCCTCACGGTAAGAAGCGCGGATACGGTTTTCTTTGCTCTGCAGGCCGGACAGCCGTTCTTCTATAAGGGCACATTCATTGACCGACTCAGCAGGCTTATATTCGCGAAGTTCGTATTCGATCTGCCCGGTGTGAAGCGCTTCTTTTATACAGGAAACGACTTCTCTTTCTGCGACGATGGAACTAATGCCGTTGGGTTTTTCGCATTTCCCTTTGCTGTAACCGTAACAGGTAAAATAAGAATAAGGCTCACCGTTTGCACGGCGCATAGTGTTAGCGGTCATGGTTCTGCCGCATACAGGGCATTTCATGAGGCCGGATAGCCAGTGCCTGTATGTGGATGACGGACGCTTGCCGGATGGCCTGTATGTAGATTTATATAGCTCCTGGGCAGCGTCGAATAGTTCCTTTGAAATAATCGCTTCCTGAGAGCCTTCAGTAATGATCCACTCAGATTTATCTTTAAGCCGGTTGGTAGAGTTTTCGGTGCGGTTCCACCGGATCATACCGCAGTAGGAAGGATTCTGTAAGATATACTCAACAGAGCGGCGTTCGAATGGTTTCCCGTGGGACGTTTTCAGGCCAAGGGTGTTGAGATGCCTGGCAATGTCAAAAAGCCCCATACGCTCATTAACGTATTTATTGAAGATCATACGGACAATAGCAGCTTCTTCAGGGACAATGACGGGAGGCCTGCCATGTTCTGTGATACGGTAACCAAGCGGAGGGCGCGCCTGATATGCGCCGCGCGATGCATTCTCCTTCATGCCGCGGAAGACTTCGCCGGACAGGCGGATAGAATAGTATTCGTCCATCCATTCTATGATGCGCTCGATCAGGCTGCCGAAGGGACCGTCTACAAGCGGCTCGGATATGCTGATAACATCTACATCATGTTGTTTCTTTAGGAGAGATTTATAGACAATACTTTCTTCCTGGTTCCTGGCAAAACGGCTAAACTTCCAGACAAGGATCACGTCAACAGGATGCTCTGCCGATTTGGCAGAGGAGATCATCTTTTGAAATTCAGGCCGCTTGTCGGCTTTCCGGCCGGAAACACCGATTTCAAAATAAATGGATAGGAGTATAATATTGTTGCTTTTTGCATAATCCCTTAAGAGCTTTTCCTGAGAATCAGGAGAGAGTTCATCTTGTTTATCCGTAGAAACACGCACATAACCATAACCGTAACGCTGGTACATATGAATCACCTTCCTCTGTAATGTTATGAAAAAAGAGTATAAAAAATACACCTGTACAGATGCCGGAGGATTGTGGTATAATCTTATTGCTGGTAAGCTATATCACGTGTCTCAGGCACTGTATAGTAAAGTCGTCCTTCTGCCTGCTGTGCGGGCAAGGGCGCATTTTTATTTACGCTAAATCAGAAATACGTATGCTCAGATCCTCATAAATGCATACCGGGATATCTTCGTCAAAACTGTACTGCATACTGTTCTCATCATGCTCAAAATCAAATACGTTTACAACCCTGGTTGCAGGATTTACGATCCAGTACTCCCGGACTCCGGCAGTACGGTATTTAAATAATTTAATGCCGTAGTCCATACGCTGGGTTGACGGGGATACGATCTCTATGATCCAGTCAGGAGCTCCGGCACATCCTTTATCATTAATCTTGCTTTTGTCACAGATGACCGAAATATCAGGCTCTACATAGTTCCGGTCATCATCGTTCAAGAATACTGCAAATGGAGCCGGGAATACTTCACAGGAGCCGTTTTTGCTGTCAATATAGTCAGAGATTTTCCTGGCAATGGAAAAAGAAATTCTCTGGTGCATTGTGTTCGGCGGCGCCATATCATAAATCTGCCCGTCAATTAATTCTGCCCGCTGTCCTTCTGGAAGGGCGTAGATATCATCTGTCGTGTAAACTTTTTCCCGTGCTAGTGCCATAGTGAGAGCCTCCTTTTTATAATTATTTGTTCCTGCTGGCGCAGGGGCGGTTTTTTAATTATCTTAGAATATACGTACTGATAATCTGGCCAATCTGAATGATATTGCTGTGTCCAGTAAATTCAAATTTTACTTTTCCAAGACCGCTGAAATACATTTCTAACTCGCTGTCCAGGTCAAGCATGCCAGCCGTTTCAACTGAGTAGGCGCTTACTTTAGAGTATGGAAGGGAAGTGAAATCCTTCTTCTTGCCGGTTACGCCTTGTACATTTACGGCAATTACGCGCTTATCAGTAAATACGCAGTAATCGCGCATTGCCTTGTAAGCTCCAATAACATTTTCCCCATTAATCAGCAACGGCTGAACATCGCCTATTATTGATGCCGGATCTACTTGTTTCATTTTTACATATTCACTGTTTTGAAAATCAATCATGTTTTTACCTCTTTTCTTTTGTTTTTCCTGAGTACGGTCGTACGATAAGTATAAAGCATACGGCCAGCATTTACCAGATACCACCAGATAAAATATAGAAAGCTAAGTTATCCACATACTTATCAACAAAAAAGAAAACATATGTTTGTAAAATGTTCTTTAAAATCTTACCGATGTGTGGTAATATAAAAATTCAGTAAGAATAATTAATTGAACGGAAGTTCTTCATTTATTCCATCTGAGATATCCATAAAACCCTGTTCTTTATAATTCCATTCATTTAGAAAACCATTATTAAGGAAAGTTGATCTACTTCCGCAGATACGGCAATATCGTGCATTAGAAGGTAAAGGGTCAGAGTTGGGACAATTGTTGAATGAACAAAATTAACAAGGTTATCGCCACAAATTTGACAATATCTATGTTTGTGAAAAAATTGTGTATTGCATATAGTGCATTTTCGTTTACTTATAAAGCGATGG
>CAZGVY010000104.1:0-7519 GCA_964529215.1 uncultured Mordavella sp.
CGGAGGTTGGCGAGATGAACCTGGCGGTTTATCTGATTGAATTTTGTCACAGGCTGAAGGAGTACCAGAAAGGGCTTCGCTATGTGGAACTTTACCGGGAACGGCTTGATTATCTGGATCAGCACCCGGAGAAAGCAATGGCGCAGAATGGAATTACGGAAACCTTTGCCGGTGCAAAGACCCAGGCTGCTGAGACGTATATCAAAGGGTTATTTTTTGCGTCAGAAAATGAGGCATACGATACTATGGGGCAGATCCTGGCAAGTATCCCATGGGAGGACAAGGCTCAGGCCGCGGCGCAGTACAGGAACCTGGAAGCCTGGAAGATGCAGTATCCTGATCAGGAGGAGAAGATTCTGGAAAGATACGGAAGGCTTGAGGCAGATGACCCTTATGTGAAGCTGCAGCAGGCGTACAATGCGGAGCATCAGGGAAAAATGGAAGAAGCAGAGTACTTCTGGAAGATGAGCGCAGAGGGGCGTTTGGCGGGATTTCAAGACCAGCTGATCTTGATGGCTGTGAGAAATGGATTTTCACTGGCGGCGCTCTTGCAGCAGATTCAGCTGGAGGAATGGGACGCTTGTGTACAGAGACTTGCAGAGGCTGTTGATCTTCCCGGGGCGCCTGAATTTTATCAGAAGATTTCATCGGAATTAACAGAATACCCACTTTTGGAAAAACGTTTGAAACAGGGCCTTCTGGAACGGCAGTTAACCCAGGGGATTTTGGAATCTTCACATTTTAAAGAATTACTTGCAGATTATTGCGAAAGCGTAATTGCGGATGCCAAAATGCTGTACCGGGAAGATATTCTCAAAGACCGGCAGTCCTATTTGCTGCCGGTGAAGTATAAATTTGCAGTTATGGCCCGGGAAGCGCTGGAATATATCGAATGCGGCAAGACTGCAGAATGTATATCTATTTTGCGGGAAGCGCTGCATGTTTGTCCTCAGATGTCAGTCGTGGTCAGCCGTCTGACCCGATGCCTGAATGAAAAGGTAAAAGAACTGTCGCAGCCGGTTTCGCAGGAATTTAATGTATTGGGCAGCCAGGTGAAACAGCTCCTTGCCGGGCTGATGGAAAGTGGTCAGTGGAAGGAGGCTTATCCTGTGGCCGGACAGCTTGTGTCCTTGCTGCCGGAGGATCTGGAAGTGCTGAAAATGAAGCAGGAGATCGTGGGAAAGCTGGCAGAGTAGTCCGCGATGATATGAAATGATGACATAAAAACAGGGCGTCCGCTTATTGCCGGACGCCCTGTTTGCAGGTACATATTTTAATATTTTGCGTTATTATTTACAAATGGAACCGTTGGAGGAACTGGCTTGGAGCTGGCTGAATTATGAACTGGTTCCGGTACCGGCTCGTAGGAAGCGTCCGGTTCATAAGAAGATGCCGGTTCATAAGCAGGCGCCGGATCATAGGAAGCAGCCGCCGGTTCATAGTTATCATAGTTATCCACCGGATCCGGGTCAGCCGCGGCAGGAACAGAGCCAGCCGTCATAGAAGTGGCAAATCCCTTCAGATGGAAACGGTCTACCAGGGTCTTTAAGAGACTTGACTGGCTGAATAATTCCTCGCTGGCAGCAGCGCTCTGCTGAGCGGTAGCGGAGTTCGTCTGGATTACGGAAGAAATCTGATCGATTCCCTGGGTTACCTGGGCAAGTCCTTCAGACTGCGTATCGGTAGCGTCCGTAATAAGAACCATATTCTTTGCGATCTTCTGTGCGTTTGTAACAACTTCGATCAGTGAATCCTGAGTCTCTTTTGCAATCTGATTACCTTCTGCAACAGCATTCAGGGAATTGCCGATCAGTACGGTGGTATCTTTGGCCGCTTCGGCGCTCTTAGAAGCAAGGCTTCTTACTTCGTCTGCTACTACGGCAAAGCCCTTGCCTGCCTCTCCTGCACGCGCTGCTTCTACTGCGGCGTTCAGAGCGAGAATATTGGTCTGGAAAGCAATGTCCTCAATGGTCTTAATGATCTTCTCGATCTCGCTGGAGCAGTCGTTGATCTTTGTCATAGCTTCCATCATGGACGCCATCTTTTCGTTACTGTTATTTACTTCAGAACCGGTTACGGCAATTAATTCATTAACGTCGCGAGCATTCTGGGCCGTCTGTTTAACCTGGTTGGACAGGTCTGTCATGGTAGCTACTAATTCTTCCACAGCGCTTGCCTGTTCGGTAGTACCCTGGCTAAGCGCCTGTGCACCGGTGGATACCTGGTCGGAACCGCTTGCAACCTGGTCGGCGGCGTTGTGGATCTGTCCTAATGTATCGTTCAATGCGTCGATGATCTTATTGCCAGAGTGCTTGATCGTCTCAAACTCTCCCAGATAATCCATATCCATCGAAATGGTCAGATCGCCAGATGCAAGGGAATCTAACCTGCTGCAGATATGTGCGATGTATTCAGACAGAGTTTTCAATACAAAACGGAGATTTTCTGCCAGAACACCCAGCTCATCCTTGGCTGTATAGGTAACTTCGGAACTCATATTGCCGTGCGCCATCGCTTTTACGGCGTCCTCGATCTCGGCGATTGGTTTTGTAAGGCCTTTGATGATCCTGGTAGCTAAAATCAGTGTCAGAACAATGCTGACAGCGGCAAGGGCATATAGAATGGTTGAACAGAGCTTTTTTGTGGAAAGCCCGTCTGTATAATAATCATCCGCCTGATCCTGCGCGCTGTCGATGACTTGCTGCAAACAGTCAAGAAGATTGTCTGATGCGGAAGTATAATCGCCATTGACCAGAGCTGTTGCGCTTTCTATATCGCCAGCATTAATATAATTTGTAGTTTCCGCCCGGAGAGCCTTTGTCTGTTCGGATGCTGACTGTACAGCCTGGAGAAGAGAGGTATCTCCCTCGTAGCATTCTTCCAAAGCTGTAAGCGATTCGGACAGGCCGGCGGTGGCAGTATCCAGATCCTTTAAAATTGTCTGGCGCGTTGCGTCGTCCTCGGCAAGGCAGGCTTTTAAGATATTGGACTGTACGTTTCTGCTTGTAGACTGCGCTTCCAGCGCATGTTTTACCATGGGATAAGGCGTCTCATAAAAATCCCTTAAGCCTCCGGAAACGCTTCCCAGTCCAATAGAAGCGGTGATAACGGCTATTATGTAGAATATTATCACACTGCCGAAAGCAAAAAGAAGTTTGCCTCTTACTTTAAAGTTTTTTAACACGATCGTTTCCTCCTGATACCCTTATTATTTACGTATAGTATATTCCTATTTTATACCGTATTGGGAGGAATGTAAATATATCTTTCATAAATTTCGGCTGGAAATTTCGGTTCTCTTTACCTATAAAATAGGAAATAAGTTACAATTTATCAAAAAGATTTGCAAAAAAGGATGAAATAAGGCATAATAAATATTATTATGATTTAAGATTTCGTAGATAAAATAAAAATTACAGGGATCAGGAGATGAACGGGATGTCTAATTATTCGGGTTATGAAAGCATATATAATTATATGAATTCCATCTGGGGGCAGATACAGGGAGCCGGCCAGACGGCTGGAAAGAGCTATCAGGCGTCTTCCCGGAGCTCTTCAGGGACGGGAGGCATTAGCTTTTCAGATATATTCAGGCGGACTTCTAAGCGGCTGAACGTGCCGGAGAGCATGGATTCGATCTTTGCTGAGGCTGCGCAGGCGTACCAGGTGCCCCAGGCGCTTTTGAAGGCAGTAGCTAAGGCGGAGTCAAATTATAACGCGAACGCGGTGTCTTCGGCGGGAGCTCAGGGAGTCATGCAGCTCATGCCTTCGACAGCCAGATCCCTTGGCGTGGACAATCCGTTTGACGCCAGAAGTAATATTATGGGAGGGGCAAAGTATCTTTCGCAGAAACTGAACCAGTATAATGGGGATATTGATCTTGCCCTTGCCGCTTACAACGCGGGCAGCGGCAATGTAAGCAAATACGGGGGAGTCCCGCCCTTTAAGGAGACGCAGAATTATATCCAGCGTATCCGCGGATATATGGGTTCCGACCTGGATGATGAGCAGGCAGCCAGCCAGATGCTTGCGGAGCTTTCGGAGGAGAGCCAGGGAACAGATACGGAAGATTCTCTGAATCTTACGGAGCTGACGGCGCAGTACCTGATGGGGATGATGCAGCTGAAACTTCAGGATCAGATAAATTCCCTTGGGATGTCTCCGGACGAGGAAAATGATGATACATTATAAAAAAATCTTAAATCCTGATAAAAACGCAAAAAATACGCAGAAGACTATAGACTTTTTAAGATAATTAGTATATTTTATATATGATATAAAATGTCTGGAATGTGGGATACTTTGACTTTTAAAGTGATTATATAATTAAGGAAGTGGTTGTGATGTTTGGCAATACGATTATGATGGCGCAGAAATCCCTGGACTGCCTGTGGAAAAAACAGGAAGCGATATCGGCCAATCTTGCGAATGTTGATACGCCGGGGTATAAACGGAAGCAGGTCAGTTTTGAAGAGACCTTCCGGAGGCGGCTGCAGGCTGCGGGCGAGACGAAGAGCGACCGCAAGATGAAAGAGGCGATTGCCGGGACGGATTATACAGTATATACGAGAGACGATTCTGCAAGAGTTGACGAGAATAATGTCAATGCCGATGTAGAGAACACAGAGATGACGCGTACCTGGCTTCATTACAATTATCTGATCAATACGATAACATCGGATGTGAAACGGTTCCAGACAGCGATCAAGGGACAATAAGCTAAGAGAAAGGATTGATATATAGTATGCAGGATATGTTTATTACTCCTATCCAGCCTCTGAGCCTGATGCAGGATTCTGAAACAGGTACGAAGATCAGAGGGCAGGAGGGGATAGATACATTTAAGAGTATCTTTGAGAATGCGATCAGTGATGTGAGAACTACGGATGATGAGCTGGTGAAGCAGCAGTACCTTCTGGCGACAGGAGATATAGAGGATCCGCACAGCGTCACGATAGCGCAGGCACAGGCACAGCTTGCAGTGGATCTGCTGGTGGCTGTCAGAAGGCAGGCGCTTGAGACATATAATGAAATCATGCGTATCAATTCACAATAAGGTTCCTGCCGCAGCTTTGTCCTGCGGCAGGCATTTGTGTTGTTAAGCGGCCTGAGCGGATTGCCGGGAACGGCGCCCTGTGGCTCCTGTGGATGATATAAAATCAAAGATGAAAGAGATTGGATCATGAAGGAAAGAATCGATCAGCTAAAAGAATTAGTTGGGAAATTAAGCAGCAAAACGAAAAAGTTAATCATTGCCGGAGCAGCGGTTCTTCTGGTGGGTGCGGTCATTATAGCGGTTATTCTGAATAATCAGCCATATGAGACATTGTTTAGCGGGCTCGGACAGGAGGAAGCACAGCAGATCACACAGAAGCTGGAAGAAGATGGTGTTGATTATAGATACAATGGAGATTCGGAGATCCAGGTAAAAAAGGATATTCTGGATCAGACGAAAGCGGCGCTTGTGCAGGAGGGTTATCCCAAAAGCGGATTTACATACGATACATTCAAAGAAAACGCGGGAATGATGACGACAGATTCAGAGAAGAATACATACAAGCTGTATGAGCTTCAGGACCGCATTGGCTCTACGATCCGCCTCTTTGACGGGGTAAAGGATGCGAAAGTTACGATTGCCCTTGGGGAAGAGAGCAAGTATGCCCTGAGTGATGAGGAGACGGCCTCCAGTGCAACGGCTGTGGTAACAATGAGCAACGGCGGTTCTCCCTCGACAGAACAGGCGGCGGGGATCCAGAGGCTTGTTGCAAAAAGCGTGCCGGGGATGGAACTGGCAGACGTTGCCGTTTTTGATGGAAATGGAAACGACGTATCGGTAGAGAGCGACGGAGGAACCGGAGGAACGGGGACGAATTCCGACGCGGAAGAAATCGCCCAGGTGGTTGAAAATCAAATCGCAAATAACGTAATGAAGGTGCTTGGGCCGATCTATGGGCAGGAAAATGTCAGAGTATCGGCAAGAGCCCAGATCAATATGGAGAACCTTGTCCGCGAAACGATTACATATAATACGCCGGAGAAGATCGACGAGGAGGATAAGACGGGAATCGTCAGCAATGAAGAACGGTATATTGAGAGTGCGGGCGGAGCCACCGGGGCGGGCGGCGTTGCAGGCACGGAGACGAATGCGGATACATCCGAATATAATACAGATAGCAACATTGCAAATGGGGATGCATACAGCGAGAGCATTTCCAGGGAATATCTGGTAAATCAGATCAAAGAACAGGGGCAGGTTTCGCCGGGCGCGTTAGATGACCTGACAGTTTCCGTCGTGATCAATGGCGACGGGTATGGAAGCCTGCGGGAGAACCAGCTGCTTTCCCTGATCGGAAATGCCGCGGGTATTGCGGCTGCAGATCAGAGGGAGAAGATCGCTGTTGCAAGCGCGCCGTTTGACGGTGCGGCGTCAGATACGGATGGAGACGGAAGGAGCGGGTTCGCCCGGTTTATAGCAAGCGTCCCGATCTGGGTATTTATCCTGGCGGCGGTATTGCTCGCGGTATTGATCGGCGTGATCATCCTTCTGGTATTGAAGAAACGGAAGAAAGCGGAGGAAGAAGCGGAAGAGACAGAGGCCGAAGTTCTGGCGGGAGCAGAGGAAGAAGTGCCGACGCTTGACCTGAATAAAGAGCTTCAGGAAATGAAAAACGACCGGAGTATGGAACTTAAGAGAAGTATCAGGGAATTTGCGGAGCAGAATTCGGAGATATCTGCCCAGCTGCTTAAGAACTGGCTGAATGGAGGCAATCAAAATGGAGAATAATACTCTGACACCTGAACAAAAGGCTGCAGCGGTTATTGTTTCCCTTGGAGCCGATAAAGCGTCAAAGATCTATAAGCATTTAAATGAAAGCGATATTGAAAAACTGACAATCGAAGTGGCGAAGCTGGGACATATATCGCCGGAACAGATGGAAGAGGTTCTGGATGAATTTTACAAGACCTGCCTGACGCAGAAGGTTGTGACCGACGGCGGTATGGAATACGCCAGAGCCGTCCTGGAGAAGGCCTTTGGGGAAAGTACGGCGCAGACGCTGCTTGATAAGCTTTCCAAGTCTTTGAAGGTGCGCCCCTTTGAATTTATCAGAAAGAGCAACGTGAAGAACCTCTTCTCGTTTCTGCAGCACGAAAGGCCGCAGACGATCGCTCTGGTACTTTCTTATGCGGAGCCGGATCAGGCGTCTTCTATTATCAGCAGCCTGCCAATAGAGAAGCGGATCAAGGTAGTGGAGGCGATCGCCAGAATGGAGAGCGCGTCCCCGGATGCGATCAAGACGGTGGAATCCGTGCTTAAAAAACGGTTTGAAAGTATCCTTACCACTTCCGGCTATACGAAGATCGGCGGCGTTGATTACATGGCAGAAGTCATGAATCATATGGACAGGGCGAATGAGAAATATATTTTCGATGAACTTGGCAAGACGGACGAAGAACTTGCGGAGACGATCCGTAAGAAAATGTTCGTATTTGAAGATATTGTATCGATGGACAACAGATC
>CAZGVY010000105.1:0-3285 GCA_964529215.1 uncultured Mordavella sp.
GGATGCGGAAGCTGAGAAGCAGGCGGCAATCCTTCATGCGGAGGCACAGAGGGAGAAGATGATCAAGGAAGCAGAAGGCCAGGCTGAGGCAATCCTTAAGGTACAGCAGGCGAATGCAGACGGTATCCGGTTCTTAAAGGAAGCGGGAGCAGATGAAGCAGTGCTTACGATGAAGAGCCTGGAGGCATTTGGAAAGGCAGCTGACGGAAGGGCGACAAAGATCATTATACCTTCCGAGATACAGGGGATAGCAGGATTGGTAAAATCTCTGGCAGAGGTCGGAGAGAAGGATACGGCAGTAAAATAGAATGGGGAAGGAAAACATGAATTTAAAAGGGCGCAGCTTTTTAAAATTATTGGATTATACACCGGAGGAGATCCTTTATCTGGTGGATCTGGCGATCGAATTAAAGGAGAAGCGTAAGAAGGGCATCCGGGGGAACAGCCTGAAGAATAAGAATATCGCGCTGATTTTTGAAAAACCCTCTACCAGAACAAGGTGTGCATTTACCCTTGGGGCTCAGGAGGAAGGGGCGTCGGCTACGTACCTTGCGGGAAATGAGATCCAGCTTGGTGCAAAGGAAAGTATTGAGGACACGGCCCGTGTGCTGGGCCGTATGTTTGACGGAATTGAATTCCGCGGATTTGCACAGGAATCCGTGGAGGCCCTGGCAGAATACAGTAAGGTCCCGGTCTGGAACGGGCTGACAGACCAGTGGCATCCAACGCAGTTCCTGGCGACACTTATGACGATGAAAGAGAATTTTGGCGATGTGAAGGGGCTGAAGGTGGTTTATCTGGGCGACGGCCGCAACAATGTGGCCAACAGCCTGCTGGTAGGATGCGCCAAGGTGGGCGTGAATATTGCCGTTGCAGCGCCAAAGGAACTGTGGCCGGAGGATGAGCTGATCAGGATCTGTGAAGATCTGGCAGAGAAGTCCGGGGCGGAGGTAACGGTATCGGAATCGCTGGATGTGGTAGAAGGCGCTGATGTATTGTATACGGACGTGTGGGTTTCTATGGGCGAGGAGGAAAAGGCGCAGGAGCGCATCAGATTAGCCCTCCCCTATCAGGTAAATGCGGAGCTCATGAAACGCACCGGCAAAGCCGGAACGATATTTTCTCACTGTCTGCCGGCAAATAAGGGCAAAGAGGTCACGGAGGAAGTATTTGAAAGCGGGGCGTCTAAGGTGTTTGATGAAGCGGAGAACCGCTTACATACGATTAAGGCGGTTATGGTGGCGACACTGGGCGACACGGTACAGGAATAGGAACGTCATACCGGGAGATACAGGATGAAAGCAGAGATATTATCCATGCTCCGTAAGACAGATGGATACATTTCCGGGCAGCAGTTATGCGAGGAATTTCAGGTTTCCAGAACTGCTGTCTGGAAGGTTATTGAACAACTGAAAGCAGAAGGATATAAGATAGAGGCGGTACGCAACAGAGGATATCATCTGGAAGAAGTTCCGGATGTCATGTCGGAGGCTGAGATAGAAAGTTTACTTTCGACAAAATGGGCTGGGTGTGGCGTCCTTTGTTTTCGTGAGACAGACTCCACTAATAATTATGCCAAGAGGCTGGGGGATGAAGGCGCGCCTCACGGGACACTGGTGGCGGCAGAAAAGCAGACTGCCGGAAGAGGCCGGAGAGGAAGACGGTGGGAGTCGCCGCCTGGCAGCAGTATCTATATGAGCATTCTGCTGAGGCCGGATATCCGGCCCTCGCAGGCGTCTATGCTGACGCTTGTGATGGCACAGAGCGTGGCAGAGGCCGTGCGGGAGGAAACAGGCCAGGAAGCATTGATTAAGTGGCCGAATGATATTATACTGAATCAGAAAAAGATCTGTGGCATTTTAACAGAGATGAGCACCGAGATCGAATGGATCAATTATGTGGTGATCGGGGTTGGGATCAATGTAAATACAGAAGGTTTTCCAGAGGATCTTGCGGATACGGCCACCTCTCTTTACCTGGAAGGAAAAAAGAAAATACAAAGATCCCGCCTGCTTGCCGGGGTGGCAGAGCGGTTTGAAAATAATTATGAATCATTTCTGAAGTGCGGGGATCTATCTTTTATGCAGGAAAGTTATAATCAGTTATTGGTAAATAGAGACCGGGAAGTAAGGATCATGGAGCCGGGACATGAGTATAACGGGCGTGCTGCCGGCATTAATGAAAAGGGTGAACTGCTGGTATGCACGGAAGATGGGCAGATTAAAAATATCTATGCGGGAGAGGTATCTGTAAGAGGGGTATATGGTTATGTATGAAGATAGAATTGTTCTCTGCGGAGCAAATTCCTATGAGGAAAAATATTATTTAAACCCAGATTTTGATTCATTGCCAGATCAGATAAAGGACGAACTGAAGATCATGTGCGTTTTATATGTACATGATGTGGGAGGAATCCTGACGCTTGTATACGAGGAGGACGGAGAACTGTGCTTTGAGGTGACGGCGCAGGAATTTGATCCCATGTTTGACGACATTGGAAGCAGGCTGCTGATCAAGAAACTGCAGACAGAGAAGGCGGAGCTGTTAAGGACGCTTCAGCTATATTTTAAAGTGTTTTTTCTGGAAGAAGACATAGAACTGGACGAATAAAAACAGGAAGGAGATACGTATGCTGCTTGCAATTGATATCGGAAATACCAATATTACAATGGGTGTGTTCCGGGAAAGAGAACTTCTGGGAAAATTCCGTATGACTACAAAACAGCCTCAGACTTCGGATGAGTATGGCATTAAGCTTATAGAACTGATTGAGAATCAGGGGATGGATCCGTCGGAAATAGACGCAGTAATCGTTGCGTCGGTCGTGTCAGATATTATGCATTCATTTGGAAGTGCGATCATAAAATATTTTAATTGTAAGCCAATCATTGTGTCAGCGGGGATTAAGACTGGCGTCCGGGTTGCGACAGAGCAGCCGAGACAGACCGGGCCGGACCGTATTGTAAATGCAGTGGCGGCTTACAAGCTGCATGGCGCTCCGGTGATCGTGGTAGATTTTGGGACGGCCACGACTTATGACCTGGTGGAGCCAAACGGAACCTTCAGGATCGGCGTCATCGCTCCGGGGATCCGTACCTCTGCAAGAGCATTGTGGGGCGGAGCTGCTATGCTTCCGGAAATTGAAATAAAGAAACCGGAATCTATACTGGCCAGGGAAACGATATCCAGCATGCAGGCAGGACTTGTATATGGATATATCGGGCAGACGGAATATATCATCAGGAAACTGAAGGAAGAATCCGGCTACATGGACGCCAGGGTAGT
>CAZGVY010000105.1:3295-7507 GCA_964529215.1 uncultured Mordavella sp.
CTCGGCAACATCATTGTGAATGAAACAGATTCGATCGACTTATATGACTCAAATCTGACTTTGAAAGGTTTGCAGTTTATTTATGAGAAGAATAAAAAATTACGATGAAGAAGAATATGCGCATAGGAAATGTAACAATTGAATATCCATATATTCTCGCACCCATGGCAGGAGTAACAGACCTGCCATTTCGTCTGCTCTGTATGGAACAGGGAGCAGGGTTATTGTGCATGGAGATGATCAGCGCTAAGGCGCTTCAGTTCCATAACCGGAATACAAAGGCGATGCTTTCTATCCATGAGAGAGAATATCCGGTCTCCTTACAGCTGTTTGGTTCCGATCCCAAAATCATATCGGAACAGGCAAAGCGGATCGAGGAACTTCCGTTCCAGATCCTGGATATCAATATGGGGTGTCCGGTTCCGAAGGTGGTAAAAAATGGAGAAGGATCTGCACTCATGAAAACCCCGGAGCTTGTATATAATATTGTATCTGAAACTGTAAAGGCGATTAAAAAGCCTGTAACAGTAAAGATCCGGAAGGGATTTGACGGCAGCTGCGTTAATGCGGTGGAGATTGCCAGGATCGTTGAAGCAGCCGGCGGATCGGCTGTAGCGGTTCACGGACGTACCAGGGAGCAGTATTATTCCGGCAGGGCAGACTGGGAGATCATCCGCCAGGTAAAGGAGGCGGTACGGATCCCTGTGATCGGTAATGGAGATGTGGATTCTGTGGAAAAGGCAGTAAAAATGCAGCAGGAAACAGGATGCGACGGGGTTATGATTGGCAGGGCAGCCCAGGGGAATCCGTGGATCTTCAGAGAACTGAAGGAGTACATGGATACGGGAGAAATACCGGAGCGTCCATCGCATGAGGCTGTGAAGGATATGCTGCTGCGTCATGCCAGGCTGCAGATAGAATTGAAAGGAGAATACCTTGGGATCCGGGAAATGAGAAAACATGCTTCCTGGTATACGAAGGGAATGAAGGGTTCGGCGAAGCTAAGAGACCGGGTTAGCCGGATCGAAACATATGCACAGCTGGAGGAACTTCTGGAAATGATCTGAGAATACTGTAAGGCCGGAGCACGCCGTATTTTCAGGACAGCCGGGGAGGAAGAATTTATATGGTAAAGATAAGGCTGCTTTGGCGAAAATGATTGACAGGAATGGTTCGGTTATGTATAATAATGGAATTGTGAAAGTGTATCCTTCAGGATATATACGGACGATGTCTGTGAAAGAGGACCGTCGGGTTTTCTCATTATTTAAGCCTTTTCGGGCGTGCGGATTTTATCTGTAAAAGTTTTAGTAAGGAGCGGTAAGGAACATGGAAGAAAAGAAAAGAATTCTCACGTATGCAGGTTTGAAATCACTGGAAGATGAACTTGAAAATCTGAAAGTAGTTAAGCGCAAAGAAGTTGCCGGTAAAATCAAAGAGGCAAGAGAGCAGGGGGATCTGTCTGAAAACGCAGAATATGACGCAGCAAAAGATGAACAGCGTGATATTGAAGCAAGAATTGAAGAACTGGAAAAGATTCTTAAGAATGTTGAAGTAGTAGTAGAAGACGAAGTGGACTCAGATAAGATCAATATCGGCTGTACCGTAGTAGTATATGATGAAGAATTTGAAGAAGAGATGGAATTTAGCATTGTTGGTTCTACAGAGGCTAACAGCCTGAAGGGTAAGATCTCTAATGAATCTCCGGTTGGCCAGGCGCTGTTAGGCCGTGAAGTAGGTGATGAAGTAGTGGTTGAGACACAGGCGGGAGAGATCACATATAAAGTGTTGAAAATTGAGCGTTCAGTATAAAGAAAAGATAGGAGTGTAAAACAGTGGCACAGCAGAAAAACGGACAGGAACCGGATATTAACCAGTTAAGAAAGGTGCGCCGTGAAAAGCTGGCAGACCTTCAGGCAAATGGCAAGGATCCTTATAAGGTCATGAGCTATGATGTGAACTGTCATGCAGCAGACATAAAAGACCAATTTGACGAGATGGAGGGCAAGCAGGTGCGGGTCGCAGGCCGGATCATGCAGAAACGTGTGATGGGGAAGGCTTCCTTCTGCAATGTGCTGGATCAGTCCGGCAGCATTCAGTCCTATGTGGCAAGAGACAGCATTGGCGAGGACTCCTATAAGGATTTCAAGAAAATGGATATTGGGGATATCGTAGGGATCGAAGGTGAAGTGTTCAAAACAAAAACCGGAGAAATCTCTATCCATGCAGCAGCTGTGAAACTTCTGTCCAAGAGTCTTCAGATCCTGCCGGAGAAGTTTCACGGGCTGACGAATACGGATATCCGTTACCGCCAGAGATACGTGGATCTGATCATGAACCCAGAGGCCAGAGATACATTTATCAAGCGTTCTCATATTATCAGCGCGGTCAGAAGATATCTGGACGGTCAGGGATTTTTGGAGGTAGAGACGCCGATGCTGGTAAGCAATGCAGGAGGCGCGGCGGCAAGGCCTTTTGAGACCCATTTTAATGCCCTGGGAGAAGATTTTAAATTGAGAATTTCTTTAGAGCTGTACTTAAAACGGCTGATTGTAGGTGGATTGGAACGGGTATATGAGATCGGGCGTGTATTCCGTAATGAAGGGCTTGATACCAGGCATAATCCGGAGTTCACCCTGATGGAGCTGTATCAGGCGTATACCGATTTTACTGGGATGATGGATCTGACCGAGAATCTTTACCGTCATGTGGCGCAGGAGGTTTTAGGAACGACCACGATTGTATATAATGGCGTGGAAATGGATCTTGGAAAGCCTTTTGAACGGATTACTATGGTGGATGCAGTTAAGAAATTCGCGGGCGTTGACTGGAATGAGGTAGAGAACCTGGAACAGGCAAGGGCGCTTGCGAAAGAGCATCATGTGGAGTTTGAAGACAGGCATAAGAAGGGTGATATCCTAAGCCTTTTCTTCGAGGAATTTGCAGAGGAGCATCTGATCCAGCCGACTTTCGTGATGGATCATCCTATCGAGATTTCGCCGCTGACCAAGAAGAAACCGGAGAATCCAGAGTATGTGGAACGGTTCGAATTCTTTATGAATGGCTGGGAGATGGCGAATGCATACTCTGAGCTGAATGACCCGATTGACCAGAGAGAGCGGTTCAAGGCGCAGGAGGAGCTGCTGGCTCAGGGTGATGAGGAAGCAAACACGACGGATGAGGATTTCCTGAATGCATTGGAAATCGGCATGCCGCCAACCGGTGGGATCGGATTTGGGATTGACAGGATGTGTATGCTGCTGACAAATGCGGCGGCGATACGGGATGTATTGCTCTTCCCGACGATGAAGAGCCTTAATTGATTTTGGAGCCGGAAAAGCCCGGAAATAAAGGAAAGTTTGTTGTTAGCCTGCTACCGAAATGGCGGTTTTATCTCATATTTATCTCAATTCAATAGAATTTCAAAAATGAAAGCCCTTGCTACTGGTGGAAAGTAGTGGGGGCTTTTTGTAAAAGATTTATTTCTATGAACAGGTCTTTTTTAATAGTTGTATATATGTGTCATATTCATATTTTGTGGCTAATTCATTTTTGGCAGCATCAAGAAATTTCCCAAAAGAAAGAGAACATCTATAACCAAAGTTTTCAATGCTGTTTGCACAATGCTCTATCCTATCCAAATATCTATCTTGCGTTTTTGCAAGGCGTTCTAATTCTGAATTGGATATTTCTTTTGTTTTTGAAGCAGATTCTTCTAAATCGACAGCAATTTTTACATAATCTCTAAAGTTTCTAAAATTGTTTTCTAAAAAATACAAGGCGTATTCTTCAATTTCTTTATAAGCAGATGATTGGATAAAAGCATCTAATATGTCGCATTTTTTTTCTTTGATAATGTTAATACTTGTTTCTGAAAGACCTGTTTTTTGGGATATATAATGGTTATCAACGCTTGTGCAATTAGAATTACATAGTAAATAATCGGTTGATACATGATATACTTCGGAAAGCAAAAGAAGATTATCATACCCGATAGCCGGATAATAAAATGCATCGTCTTTTCCATATTTACCCACTTCCCATTCTCGATAGGTTTTTGTTGTTGTTTTTATTTTTTCTGCAATATCATCTTGTGTATATCCAGCAGAGATACGCAAGTCTTTTAATCTCTTGGCAATTTCTTCTTGCGTCTTTAAAGGTAGTTTATTACCGTCTTTCATAAATATTCGCTCCTAAACAAGTACATTATAG
>CAZGVY010000106.1:0-7466 GCA_964529215.1 uncultured Mordavella sp.
GTTCACATCCTCCCTGAAATACTGCTGCATAGCGGCCTGGGAATAGGCGCCGTCCGTACCCTGGAACACGATCCTGGAATCCTGCCAGTCCAGAGCATCCACACCGATAAACGGAAGCCTCCCAAGCGCGCCTTTTTGGGTCAGGAGCTGATACTGAAGCTTCCTGCTCTGGCTCATCAATTGTTCAAACAGCTCGGTAAGCCCTCTTTTTAAAAAGGCGTCCTTCTCATTGCCTGCCACCAGATTTAACTTCTCTTTTTCTCTCTTCCTGTCAAATACCTTCCGGCCTTCCAGGATCTTAAGCTCTCCGACCTGCCCGCAGACAGCCATCCTCTTCTCATAAAGCGCAGCTATCTGTGCATCAATGTTATCCAGCTCTGCCCGTAATTTATCTAATCGCTCCATATCTGGTTTTTCCTTCCCGCCTCTGCGGCTTCTATGTATCCTCTCATCTGTATATCCGGCGTTCTCCCAAACGCCATGTACAACATTATACACTATGCCGGTGCATAAATCTACCGCTTATAACTGCTTAAAAACCGGCCGGAAAAACTGGCGGGCAGTAAACATACGGGTTCCTTTGCTGACCCAGCTTTGTCAACCCAGATCATCTTTTCATTGAAAATCTTCTTTTTTTGTTATATGATAAAAAGAAAGTAACCAAATAATCCATACGGAAGTTTTCAGAAAGGAGCAGATTCAAAAAATCAGTATGAAATACCTTTCTTAAAAACTTCTTTTTTCATGCCATTTTCTCATTATAAAAAGGAGGCTGTTATGAGACATTTAATGAGCCCGCTGGATTTCACAGTGGAGGAATTGGACAGGCTGTTAGATCTTGCCGGAGACATTGAAAGAAACCCGGAAAAATATGGCCACGCCTGCGCGGGGAAAAAACTCGCCACCCTTTTCTACGAACCCAGCACCAGAACCCGTTTAAGCCATGAAGCCGCTATGCTGAATCTAGGAGGCAGTGTCCTGGGATTTTCTTCCGCAGAATCCAGCTCCGCCACAAAAGGCGAAAGCGTTGCTGATACCATCCGTATGATCAGCTGCTATGCTGACATCTGCGCAATGCGCCATCCTAAGGAAGGTTCCGCGCTGGTTGCCAAAGAACATTCTTCCATCCCAGTGATCAATGCCGGGGACGGCGGCCATCAGCATCCGACACAGACACTGACGGATCTTCTGACGATCCGTTCCCTGAAAGGCCGCCTGGATCACATGAAGATCGGGCTCTGCGGCGATCTAAAGTTCGGACGCACCGTACATTCCCTGATCAATGCGCTTGTCCGCTATCCGGGGATTGAATTTGTGCTCATCTCTCCGGAAGAACTCCGTCTTCCAAGCTACATCCGTCACGATGTACTGGACAAAAATAAAATTCCTTATGAGGAAGTTGTCCGTTTAGAGGACGCTTTGCCAAAGCTTGACCTGCTCTATATGACAAGAGTTCAGAAAGAACGTTTCTTCAATGAAGAAGACTATGTGCGCATGAAGGATTTTTATATTCTGGATTCCAGAAAAATGGAGCTTGCAGGACCTGACATGCTGGTCCTGCACCCGCTTCCAAGAGTAAATGAGATTTCAGTCGAGGTAGACAAGGATCCGAGAGCCGCTTATTTTAAACAGGTACAGTATGGCGTCTATGTACGCATGGCTCTGATCCTGACACTGCTGGAAATTGAAATATAGGAGGGAAAACTGATGGTAGAAAACACCTTAACAGTCGGAAGTATTTCCGAGGGATTTGTATTAGACCATATTCAGGCTGGCAAAAGCATGGATATCTATAAATATCTGAACCTGGACAAGCTGGACTGCTGCGTTGCCATTATCAAGAATGCCAAGAGCAACAAGATGGGGAAAAAAGATATTATGAAAATCGAATGTCCCATTGATTTTATGGATCTGGAAGTGCTGGCGTTTATTGACCACAATATCACCATCAATATCATAAAAGATCAGAAGATCGTCGAAAAGAAAGCCCTGCAGCTTCCAAAGCAGATCAAAAATGTTATCAGATGCAAGAATCCGCGCTGCATCACTTCCATTGAGCAGGAGTTAGATCACATCTTCATCCTGACCGATGCGGAACATGAAACATACCGCTGCAAATACTGCGAGGAAAAATACGACGGCCGTCACAGAGAAAAATAAGAATACAAGCATGACGATAAGCCGGGTTATGTCGTTGAGTAATCATCTATCTAGGCCTGCCGTTACCGGCAGGCTCCAGCGGCCTACCTGAGACGTGACGGGCAGCCACATGATCCCTGTTCGGCCTTGCTTCGGATGGGGTTTACATGTGCCCCCGCTGTTACCAGCAGGGCGGTAGTCTCTTACACTGCCCTTCCACCCTTACCCGGCCCGCGCCTAAACAGCGCCGGACCGGGCGGTATATTTCTGTTGCACTGGCCTTGGAGTCGCCTCCACCGGATGTTATCCGGCATCCTGCCCTGCGAAGCCCGGACTTTCCTCACCTGCAGCCTTTCGGCTCTTGCAGCCGCGATTACTTGTCATACTTGCATTCTCATGTTTTCACATTCTATCACATTGTTCTTTCAATGGCAAGACCTGCGCGCAGATCCGGCATAACCTCTAGTTCTCACTTGCATACTGCATCAGGATCCCATTTCATCTATAAGCAGGTCTGTTCCGTCCGCCGCCCGGGTGGCCAGCGCGTCACATCTCTCATTCTGAGGATGCCCTGCATGTCCTTTCACCCAGTGAAAAGTTACCTTGTGCAATTCCTTTGCCTTAAGCAGCCGTTTCCACAGATCCGTATTCTTCACTGGCTCATTCTTTCCGCGCTTCCAGCCTTTCTTTATCCATCCCCCGATCCAGTTCTGATTAAATGCATTTACCACATACTGGGAATCCGAATATATCTCCACATCACAGGGACGGTTCAGTGCTTCCAGCCCCGCGATCACTGACATCAGTTCCATCCGGTTATTGGTCGTTTTCTGATATCCCTGGGAAATCTCTTTTGTATGCAGCTCTCCCTTGGGATCCACATATTCCAGCACGGTCCCATATCCGCCCGGGCCGTCCGGATTCCCTCTCGCCGCTCCGTCTGTATAAATCTTTACCTGCATTCGTCTTCCTTTCCCAGCCGTATGATCTTCTCCCGGTAGTCCGCCGTCTCCGGCTGCTCCATAAGTTTATCTATCGTCCCGTATCTTCTCCACAAATGCATCGGATATACACGGTCTGTGTCCGTATGCCGCATGAACCAGTCAAGCCCCCAGAAATACGCTTCGCCAAGCCTGGGATCCACCGGTACAAAAGCCAGGTCTATATGCGCTCCCTCAATCGGCAGAAGCGCTTCCTTATAAATTATTACCATCTCCCGGTTCTAGTCATGTCCTTCTTACTCCCAATGCCACCAGTTGAGATCTCCCGCATGGTAAATACGGAAAGGTTCTGACAGCCCATCTTTCCCCGGGCAGCAAACAAAGAACGCTACGCCCTCATCCGTAGAGCGAAGCGTCTTTATTCTGATCCCCTCTGCTTCACATTCCTCATCAGGCCCGGTAAAGATCCTGTTCCCGGCCTTCTCCGCCTGTATATCATCTGACAGGATATAGCAGATCTCCGGGTATTGTTCCTGCCATTTAAAAATTTTCTGCTGAAAATGGTCTCTGTGACTGTGGCTTGCAAATACAAATATCTGCTTACCTGGGTCAAACGCGGGAAGCTTTCCCCGGTAATAATCAAAGATCAGCACCTGCTTTTCAAGCTCCACCGCAAATCCACTGTGCTGCATATAGGTAACCTTCATCCTTATTCTCCTACTCCTCCGGCTTCTGCTGGACAAGCTCTACCGCATGCGTGATCTCCGGAAGAAGATATTCCAGGCACTGCTTCACAGCATTCGGCTTACCCGGCAGATTCACGATCAGGACATCTCCCCTGATCCCGGCCGCGCTCCTGTTAAGCATCGCCCGTTTTGTCATCTGCATCGTATATGCCCGCATAGCTTCCGGGATCCCCACAACCGGCCTGTCAACAATCTCCATCGTAGCTTCCGGCGTGCAATCTCCCGCAGCACATCCTGCTCCTCCGGTCGTCAGGATCAGATCGGTCAGATGACCATCCGTCATTCTCTGCATTACCGTAGATAATACGGTCTTATCACACGGAAGCGGCTTCATAAATACGATCTTATGCCCAGCCTCTTCTATGATACGCTTGATCACCTTACCGCTTTTATCCTCCTCATGTCCTCTGTAAACCGGTGTGCTTGCCGTAATAATTGCAACTCTCATGATGTACCTCCAACAACTGATCATTTGTACCTTTGTTATCTATCATAACAATTTTAACAGGCATTTGCAAGCCTAGTACAGCAAATCAATGATCCTCCGCCAAGTATTAAGCTAGATGATAATGCATACCAGCCCGCCATTACTGTCATTTACGATCTTCTGCATGGTATCCTGCAGCTTTGTCTGGCTTTCATCGTTGATCACTGCCATTTTCCCTCTCATGCCATCCATAACCAGATCCTCTATTGACTTTCCAAAAATATTTGTCTTCCAGATACCCCCCTCCTGATTCTCTGTTTCTTTAATATAAGAGATCAGATCCTCCGCCTGCCTCTCATCACCCACGATCGGAGCGATTTCTGTCTCAATATTTGCCCGGATCAGGTGTATCGACGGCGCTGTGGAATGAATCTTAACACCGTATTTGCTTCCCTGCTTGATCACCGTGGGCTCATCTAGCATGATCTCCTCCCTGGACGGGCTGACTACCCCGTAGCCGCGCATCCTGACACTGTCAAATGCATCTTTTACGCCCTCATATTCTGCCTTCATCTGCGACAGGTTCTTAAGCTCAGAAATCAGCTCATATTCGCCCGCGATCTGCGCCCCTGTGATCTCGCTCAGCATTTCATAATAATATTCCTGTGCCACTTCGATACGGATCTTGATACACCCCGTATCCATAGCGACCTGATCCACCCGCAGATTTTCAATGTAGGGGCTCTCCGGCTTCTCTATACTCCGTACAGCATCCCCCATTTCATCTATCCCGTCCAGGATCTCTCTGATATGTCCCAGAAGATCCTGCTTGATCTTATGGTCAGCCGGAAGCATTTCAACCCATTTTGGTATGTAAAACTCAATTTCCGATACTGGAAATGTAGATAATACGCCCTCTAATATATGATGTATATCCTCTTCCTTTAATTGTTCGCAGTTTACGGCCATTACCCGGACATTATATTTTTCCCCGATTTCCCGCACCGTCTCCTGGGCCTCCTCTCCAAAAGGCCTGGAGGAATTTACCAGAACCACGAAAGGCTTTCCTATGCTCTGAAGCTCACGGATCGTTTTTTCTTCCGCATCCAGGTAACTCTCCCTGGCAAGCTCCCCAATGCTTCCGTCAGTCGTAACCACGATCCCGATCGTTGAGTGGTCGTGGATCACCTTCCGGGTACCTATTCCCGCCGCCTTAGTAAAAGGGATCTCATAGTCGAACCATGGAGTTTTCACCTGCCGCTCCTCCCCGCCCTCAATATGCCCCGTGGCTCCTTCTGCCATATACCCCACACAGTCAATTAACCGGACCTTTACCGGCACATCATCCATCAGGCGGATCTGCGCTGCTTCTTTGGGAATAAATTTTGGTTCCGTCGTCATGATGGTTTTTCCGGAAGCTGACTGGGGAAGTTCGTCTCTGGTTCTTTTCTTTCCCGGCTCATCCTCCATATGCGGAAGCACCAGTATCTCCATAAACCGCTTAATAAATGTAGACTTTCCTGTTCTTACCGGCCCTACCACTCCTATGTATATTTCACCATTCGTCCTTGCCTGTATATCTTTGTATAAATGATTCGCATTCATCCTCTTCCCTGCCCCTTCCATATATGCTGTTAAAATATATGCAATGGGCTTTCTGTTTATGAAGATTTTTCTATGCACTGAAGTTATTGGTTTTATCTGCATTTTATATTTGTTTCTTGAACCAGGTTTTGTTAAAATAAAAACATGATAAGCTGCATTGCTCCGGGGCGCCCAGTCACACCCCGGCATGCAGCGGATTTAAGAAGGAGAATACATTATGGAAAGACGCCAGATCACCGGGCATACAGAGCTGACCGGGCACATCACCGACGGCGTCGGCTACATGGAGTCTCTCGCGGACAATCAGATCCAATGCAGAAGACACTGTAAGGAAAATCAATGAAAATACAAACTGCAAAGCAGTTCTTTATCCGCTGGAGGGTATTTCCTACATTCCAGACAAATCCTTCTTCCGCCCTGACCTGATCGTAACAGACGTCATCTATGCGCCCCACATGACCAGGATGCTGGAGATGGCAAAAGAAGCCGGATGTAAGATCATGAACGGTCAGGGAATGATGCTGTTCCAGGCAGTCGCGGCCATTGAGCTTATGCTTGGGAAGCGTGTGGACAGCGAATATATGAAAGAAAAACTTGGAATCAAATATGAATATTAAGGAGGAGCATTATGAACACAGTAAAGGTTAGAAATCTTGAACTTGGCGCAGGCATCCCTGCAATCTGCATTCCCAACGTAGGAAAAACGAAAGAAGAAATCATTTCTCTCACAAAGCAGTACACAGACATGCATATGGATATTATGGAGTGGCGTGCTGACTGGTTTGAAGGTGTAGAGAATATTGATGCGGTAAAAGATATACTAGCAGAGATCCGTTCTGCACTGGGAGAAACCCCGCTTCTTTTCACGTTCCGTACCAAAAATGAAGGCGGCGTCCATGAGATGAGCACGGAAGCTTATGCCGCACTCAATAAGGCTGTTGCAGCAACAGGCATGGCCGATCTGATCGATGTTGAAATATTCACAGGCGACGCAACCGTCTCCGAAATGATCGCAGCGATCCATGCAGCCGGTACAAAGGTTGTTGCCTCTAATCATGATTTTGATAAAACACCTGCACAGTCCGACATCGTATACCGTCTGCGCAAGATGCAGGACATGGGCGCAGATATACCAAAGATCGCAGTTATGCCTCAGAGCAAAAAGGATGTTCTTACACTTCTTGCCGCTACAGAAGAAATGGCTACAGACTATGCCGACCGTCCTATTATTACCATGTCTATGGCTGGAATGGGAAGTATCAGCCGTCTTTCCTGCGAAGCTTTTGGCTCCTGCCTGACCTTTGGTTCCGGATCCATGGCTTCTGCACCAGGTCAGATCGGCGTAGATTCTCTGTACGAGGTTCTGCAGATCGTACATAAGGCTTTATAAGCACATCCCATATATCCTGACAGGACCGGGACAGATTTTCAGGACTGCCCTTTCCGGACAGTCCTGAAAAAGTAAAGAAATCTATATATTCTCTTTACAGCTCCACTCCGTAACAGTAAGTTTTATCACCGCCATGTTATTTACCATCTTCTCTGGAAATGTCCAATTTTCTTTATCTGAATAACGCCTCATTACAAGTTCCAGTCCATGACATTTTT
>CAZGVY010000107.1:0-7267 GCA_964529215.1 uncultured Mordavella sp.
AGCACCTGTATCTTTATCCTTTATCACTTTCCTCTCCTTCCTCCAGAAGCCTTCTGTCATCCTGATACATCTGTATCTCATAGATCTTCTGATAAATCCCGCCATTTGCAGCCAGCTCCTGATGCGTTCCCAGTTCTGCGATCCTCCCGCGGTTCAGGACCAGGATCTGATCGGCCTCCATCAGGGTCGTGATACGGTGGGAGATCAGGATTACCGTAGCCTCCTTCATTTTCTTATGAAGCGCTTTCCGGATCCGGGAATCCGTCTCCGCATCCACCGCCGATAAAGAGTCGTCAAATATCATGACCGGCGCCTTTCCAAGCAGCATCCTGGCAATCGCCACCCGCTGCCTCTGCCCTCCCGACAGAGTAACCCCGCGCTCACCTACCATGGTTTCATAACCGTCCGGAAATGCCATGATCTCATCATCCACACAGGCAATCTCCGCCGCCTCCCTGATCTCCTCCATTGCCGCCGACGGATTGGATGCCGCAATATTCTCCCGGATACTCCGGGAAAATAAAAACGGTTCCTGCAGAACGATACCGATATGCTCCCTCAGCCAGGCTCTGGGAATATCCCGGATATCAACCCCTCCGATCTGAACCGTTCCTTCCTCCAGGTCATATAATCGGTCGAGCAAATGCATCAGTGTAGATTTCCCGCTCCCGGTACCGCCAAGGATCCCATAGGTCGCGCCTTCCTGAATATGAACGCTTACATCCTTCAATACATGTTCCCTCCTCTCATATCCGAAGGTTACATGATCAAAGGTTATATCCATATGCTCTGGCGTCCGTCCCTGCCCCAGCATATCCTCTCCGGCCGAATCCAGGATATAATTTACCCGGTCAAAGGAAACTCCTGCTTTGCTCATTTCCGACAAAATGCGCCCAAGGCTCCTCACCGGCCACACCAGCGTCGTATTATAAGACGCAAATGCAACAAATTCTCCCGCGGTAATGTGGCCATGTACCGCCTCTGCCGCTCCAAGCGTGATAATACAGATCAGCTGAAACCCTGTAATAAGCTCGCCGATTCCCCAGTAAAGACCGGAAAGCGTTCCAAGCCTTATCCACATCCTGGCAAAGATCTGATTCTTTTCATCAAAACGGCTGATCTCAAATTTCTCTCTGCCGAAAGCCCGCACCACACGTACGCCGGTAGCATTTTCCTGTACCACCGTAGATAATTCTCCCTCTGCTTCATCCGCATCCGTAAAATTCCTTGCGATCAATTGGTAAAACACCCCTGAATAGATCATGACAACCGGAATAAACGCCAGCGCCACAAGCGTCAGCTTCCTGTTCATCGACCACATCATAACCAGCGAGACCACCAGCAGGAATACGGTACGGAACACTTCCAGTACCTGTGTCACCACAAAATTACGGATCGTTTCCACGTCTGCCGTACACCGCTGGATAATGTCTCCGGTCTGATTCTTTCCATGCCAGCTCATAGGCAGCCGCTGCACATGATAGAACAATAAATCTCTCATATTCTTTGCAAAAGTTTCTCCCGCCTTCGCCGTGCTGCTCCGGTATAGATAGATCGCAATACCATTTGCAAACGCAATCCCGGTCACGAGAAGCGAAAGCACCCATAAATGCTCCTTCAGATACGTAATCCCGCCCGGTATCAGTACCCGGTCTATGGTAAAGCTGAAAATCCTTGGAATCAGTGCGTTTAAAACAGTAGAAACCAGCGACGCAGCAAGTACAATAAAAAAATACCGCTTTGTGTCCTGGGAAAACCTCAATATTAAATGAAAGCGCCCTTTCTTCTTACCCGTCATGTTTCTCCTCCGTTATGATACACTTAACGAACTGCTACTGTCCGTATTAAGGGACGCGGAATGCATGCATTCGCTGAAAGTATTATACCAGAAGAACCGGAATAAGCAATAGCCGCTACGGAATCATTGCTATTTCCCCGGTCATTCTTTATAATGATACAAAAGACACTAATGCGTCATTTCATTTGAAAAGGAGAAACAATATGACTACAAGATGGAACTCAGAATGTGCAGCCTGCCTGATCAGAAAATATCTGACAGACTATCCGGAACATACCCCGGAAGAGAAACGCTTAGAATACATGAACCGGCTCTTTTCAATCATAACAGCCGCCAGGCCGGAGGAAGGCTCGCCCGTGATCACGGAACTTATCGTGAACCTTCAGGAAGAAATGTTTGGCTATTCTGCCGACTATACAAATATCAAACGCCAGTTTAACCAGCTGATGCTGGAGCAGGAAGCCTCTGTCTCCGCCGAGATCACGGCCGCCGGGGATCCTGTTAAGAAAGCCGTCCAATATGTAATGGCCGGAAATTATATTGATTTTGGCGCCCTTGACCATGTCGGCAAAGATCAGTTATTTGAACTCCTGTCAGCCGCAAACGATCAGGAGATCGAAGAAAAGATTTACCAGGAACTGTATCATGATCTGGGATCCGCCTCCCGGCTGGCCTATCTAACCGACAACTGTGGGGAAATCGTACTTGACAAGCTGTTGATCCAGGCTATACGGTCTCAGTTCCCCGGCATCCGCATAGATGTTATCGTACGGGGGAAACCTACCGTAAACGACGCTACCATAGAAGACGCTCTGCAGATTGGCCTGACATCCCTGCCTGGTGTAAGCGTGACCGGAAATGGAACCGCTATTCCCGGAACCTTTATCCCAAAGCTTTCCGGAGAAGCACGCCACATTGTGGAGCACGCAGATCTACTGATCTCCAAAGGGCAGGGGAATTTTGAGACCCTCCGGGGCTGCGGGCTGAATATCTATTACATATTCCTCTGCAAATGCCGCCTGTTTACCAGCCGGTTTCACAAAAAACAATATGAAGGCATCCTGACCAATGAAAAATACTATTAGCGCAGGTCCTTTGCCACCCACTTAAAAGCTCCGGTAAACAGGACCCCTTTGAGGATAGAGGTTGCTGTCAGCGCAGTCCAGATACCATTTAAACCCAGCGGGCTTCCTGACAGCACAATTGCCAAGGGGATCCTTGCACTGGTCAGTATAATACTGATAAGACTGCACAGCCTGGTCCTTCCGAGTCCGGACAGCGCTCCCACAGTCATAAGTTCTACGCACATAAAGCCTTCCCCGACGCCCAGGATGACCAGGTAATCCACCGCGATCTTAAGAACCCCGTCTTCATGAAAAAACACTCCGGCAATCTGTGACGGGACCGCAATAAACAACAGTGTGATCACTGCTCCCCATAACACCGTTGTCCAAAAAGAAATGCGGTATCCCTTCCTTACCCTGTCCATCCGTCCAGCGCCATAATTCTGTGCGGCAAAAGCATTCATTGCCGCCGCAAATCCGTCTGCCGTATTCCAGGACACCGCTTCTACCTGGCCTCCCACACGCTGTACCGCCACGGCTCCCGGGCCAAAGGAAGCAACCATTCTTGTCAGCACCATAGAGATCATACAGTACATCGTTCCCTGGATCGCTGTGGGTACGCCGATCCGGAATACGTCCCGGTAAAATCTTCTTTCTGCCGGTTTCCCAATGCGGAGGCCTGTCAGCACATTATCCCCTTCCCTGCCTCTGGCCGCCCCTGCCATCATGACTGCCATCACAACAAACTGGGCAAATACGGTAGCGATTGCCGCGCCGGTCACCTCCAGCTTTGGAAACGGGCCTGCCCCCAGAATCAGCAATGGATCCAGCGCCATATTGATCAGCAGCCCCGCTGCATTTGCCAGAAGCGGCGTTCTCGAATCCCCCTGAGCCATATAGATCCCCGTCAGAACTGCCGTCACAAAGGAAAACAGGATCATCCCGCAGGTAATCCTTATATAACTGACTGCATAGTGATCCGTCACTGCATCCTTCAAATGAAAGATCCCTGCCATCTCTTCTGCAAACAAGATACTTACCAGCGCAAATACCACTCCAAACACCAGCACCAGCTGCAGCGAAGCCCTGGCATACTGTACAGCCTTTTCCTTCCTGCCGCTTCCCACAGCCTGCGCTACGTTCACCTGGCCCCCCATCCTTGCAAGCGAAGATAATCCCTGGGACAGCCATACATACATGCCGCCCACCCCGACTCCTGCCACTGCCCTGGAACCGAGAAGCCCGATCCATGCCATATCTGTAATGCTGTAAACCGTATTCAAAAAGGACGATGCCATGATCGGCACCGCCAGCGCAATCAGCGACCTTAAAATAGGCCCCTCTGTTAATTGTACCTGTTTATTCCTGCTCATATCCTTCTCTTTTCCTGACCTGCCTGCCCATCTGCCAGATCCGTCTTAGGCAGCGCGCGTATCCCGTCTATTTCAAAAGTACTGATCCATGGATATTCCATATAACGGATCACGATCTGTCCATAGAGTTCCACTCCCTTTGCGGGATAATACACCTGTCCCAGTGTACTTTCCTCCTGTAAATACCCCTGTTCTGTATAATACGTTCCGTCCTTATCAGCAAATCCTACTGATATCTCCATATGCGGAGGAGCACATCAGCTGGTATACTCCAGCACATCCAGGACAATATCCTTCTGGTTCCGTTTCTTCATATAGGCAACCGCGTTCTCATTCAGCTCTACCATAATTATCCTCCCATTCAGCAAACCCTTTTTATCTCTTACAATGCTTCCTGTCTGCACTGCTTTTCTCATTATACAGAAAACAGAATGACGCCGCAACATCACTCTGCAAAAAGAATAAGATTTCTTTATCCAAAAAAAATCCTGTAACAGATATAAATCACCACGATCACAGCCGTACCTATGATCTCCGCCAGAATAAGACTGTCTTTTTTCTTCCTTCCGCTTTTGCCGGTCTCCTCCGGCTCTTCCAGCATCCCCCACGGGCTGTGTTTCTGCATCCTGAGAACGATCCTTTTCTTATCGCTTTCCCCGGCGGCCCGCAAAAATTCCCGCCAGTTTTCCTCCAGGATCTTCCTGCCCTTTGCCAGGTCTTCCTGCAGTGTCTGCCCCTTTAAAAACATCTGAAAGAAACCTGCCTCCCACGAATAAGCCGCCTGCCCGCGGCATGTCCCGTCCGCCTTCTTTTCCATAAACAGCCGGCAGGCATATTCCAGTCCTTCTTCCACCGCCTTCTGCGGATTTCCCGTTCTTTCATATACGCCTGTCGTATAGTAATAGGTCTTATACATCCCTTTCTGGGAAAGATAATAATCTACCATCTGGTTAATTGCATTCCTAAGGGGCGTCACCAGCCCATTATCCCGTCCTGCAGCCGCCGCATATACCTGCCCCTTAATATTTGTGATTGCCGCAAGCAGGCCGCGCACTTCGTCATTCTCTGCACTGATGCCCGCATTCCTCAGCAGATTGCCGCTGCCATTCAGATGTGATGCGAGAAGCTCTGCTCTGGTTAGCTCACTGGAATTAAATACTGCCTTTCCCCCGGAAGCTCCTGCTCCCGTCATACCACCTTGCCCCAGGCCGCCAGGAAGCTTTCCCCTCTGCCCAGGTTCCAGCCCGCCGGATTTTCTCTGGGCGTCAAATTCCTGGCTCATCTGCACGCTCCGGCCTCCTGCCGGCTTATAGATCCTGCCTTCCTCAGCTCCTGACATTCCGGCGGCTCTCTGTCCGTTCCCTGTCCCCTGCCCCGGCGTCTCCGGCATAAAATACCTGTTACTTCTAAAAGAAACCGCATTTCCCTGTGCATAAAATCTGGCGGCCGTCCTGCCGGAGACCGACTCCCCGGTAGCCTGTTTGTATACACTGGCTTTCACCAGATCCAGCGTATCTGTCTGCCCCGTTTTTTCCAGAAGCTCCTTCAAATCTTTCAGATCCGTCTCCAGCAGAAGATTCAGCTTCTCTGCAAGAATCAAATTCAGTCTCCCCGCCTCTGTTATCTGTCCGTCTCCCATTGTATGCGTGAGGATTGCCTCCAAAAGGGCAAGATAAAGTTTTGCCAGATCCTCTAACCGGGCGGATAGCGCCTCTCCTTCCTGGGGTTTCCACTGCTGAAATGCTTCCCACAGTTCCTGCATCATCTCAAGCGTCCATTTAATATCTGCATCTTCCAGAAGCTTTCCCTCTGTTCCAAACCATCTGCTCTGCTCCGACAGTTCTGATGTGTCCCGTTTCTCATTATACCTGTCTCTTTCAGCGCTCTGTTCGGATCTTTTTTCCGCCTGTTCCCTCTCAAGCTCCTGCCTTGTCCTCGCCACCTGCTTTGCCGTCTCGGCAATCAGCGCCTGTCCCGCCTCAAGCTGTGCCGTTTTCTGCGCTGCTCTTGCTTCCGTTACTGCCGCAGCCACCGGAGGCTGTACAGGCCCGGCATTTCCACCTGTTTTTTTAATTTCTGCCATATCCGCCGCTCCCAAAATCCAAATCCTGTCATATAAGATATCGGCGTACTTTCCTAAAGCTTTAACCCCTTATAGACAGATTTTACCACTCTGTCACCGAATCCCCGTCTCCTTCAAATGTGGTGTCTTCAATCTGGACCATGCCGTCCACTTCTTCAAAGATTTTACCATAATCCTTCCATCCCATTGCCTCGCACTCCCGGAGCGCTTTTGCCCTCTGTCCATTCTCAATATACATCCTGACCGCTTCTTTTTCGATCTCCTCCGGCGCTTTCTTTACTTTCTGCCCTTTTTCCCAGATTCCCAGCTTGTCATTCTTCGTTTTTCCGTAAAAACTAATTTCCCTGCAATTCTGGGTAATGGATATTCCCTCCTCGTTAACGCCGGACCGGCTGAGGGTAAATAGAAACGTATTCTGCTTAAATCCCGGATCCATCGGTTCCCACTCCCATGGCAATTTCCCCCGGAGGCGTATCTCCTTCACCGCGCCGTCTGTGCTCTCAGATATTTCTCCATCCGGCGTTACCCAGTCTGCAAGCTGCGATAAGCCGATCTTCTCTTCTGACTCCAATACGCAATAGAGATCCCCATTCTTCAGCCCATAAAGTTCTTTTACGGAAACATCCTCTGCCGGCAGCGCAAAAAGCCCGGTAATCCCCCAATATGTCCCTGTAATGCGGTCACAGATATTATTTGCGATTATAACCAGCGTATAAACCGCCAAAATTGCAAGAAGCAGGAACCCGCCTATATTACGGGTGATCCGTTTTGTTAGTTTTCTCATAACGCGGCTTGCCTCCTCCTCTTTCTTCCTCTCCGAAGGCTCCGGCACATCTTCTATTGCAGGAAACTCTTTTCCCTCATTTTCATAGATCTGCATACATTCCTCACATCCCCGGATATGTTCTTCTATCATTTGTTTGCTTTCTTCCCTCAGCACGTCGTCCTC
>CAZGVY010000108.1:0-2697 GCA_964529215.1 uncultured Mordavella sp.
CTGCAAAAAAATATGGCATTCGTACCGGGGAACCGGTTGCGAATGCCTTTCGCAAATGTCCGGGACTTGTGATGGAGCCGCCGGATCACAAATTATACCATGAATATAGCCGGAGGCTGATGGAATTTCTGCATACGTATACGCCGGATATCGAGCAGGTAAGCGTGGATGAATGCTATCTGGATTTTACGGGGATTGCGTATTTATTTTCCTCACCGGTGGAGGGCGCGCTGGAAATCAAGAACCGAGTATATGAAAAGTTCGGATTTACGGTAAATATCGGAATCTCTACCAATAAGCTTCTGGCAAAGATGGCGTCGGATTTTGAGAAACCCAACAAGATCCATACACTGTTCCCGGAGGAAATTCGGGAGAAAATGTGGAAGCTTCCCGTATCGGAGCTGTATATGGCGGGACGTTCCAGTGTGGAGACACTAAAGAAGCTGGAGATCTATACCATAGGAGATCTGGCGAAGATGGATCCGGCGCTGGTGGAGCTGCACCTGAAAAGTCACGGAAGGATGCTGTGGGAATTTGCCAATGGGAAGGGAGCTTCCCGTGTGACCGCAGAAAAGGCGGAAGCCAAGGGAATTGGGAATTCCACAACTCTGTCTAAGGATGTTACGACAGAGGGAGAGGCGGCAGAGGTGCTGCTGAAGCTTGCAGAAAGTGTTGGCGCAAGGCTCAGGAAGGCGAAACAGAAAGCGAATATGCTGAGTGTTGAGATTAAATACTATGATTTTGAGGTGAATTCCCATCAGAGGCAAATGAGAAAAGCGACAAATAGTGATACTGATATATACAGAGAAGCGGTATCTCTGTATCATGAACTGTGGGACGGAAGGCCGGTCAGGCTCCTTGGGATCCGCAGCTCGAAGCTTGTGAGCGAGGATGAGCCGGAACAGCTCAGTATTTTTGATATTCCGCTGTCAGAAGATGGGGGACAGGGGGAAATATCCGGGACATCTTCCGGGATGGAAGGCCGGGGGAAACACAATATTCCGGATTCGGAAAAACAGAGAAAGCTTGACCGGGCGCTGGATGAGATACGGAAGAAATATGGGGAAGATGCGGTGAAGCGGGGGCGTTTTTTAATACCATAACGGACGCGGAATAAAGAAGGAGTATATAGCAATCAGACGGAGCAGCATTACGATGAACTACCGGCTAACAGAGACTAAGGCACTCAGGAATGCCTTCGTGCCCAAGTCTCTGTAAACCGTTATTTCATCTCCATTAAGAACGCTCCTAAATTGTCTGATCAGCTATATACTCCTTCTTTATTCCGCTGTCTTCTGACTGCTTTATGAATCAATCTCGCGTCGCTAAACCGCCGGACAGACAGCGATATGATGTCAGTCCGCAGAGCAGCCTGCAAACAGTAGATGGATGCAGAATACACCCTCTAAGCAGACGATTTAGCTTTTTTGTATTGAACAACTGACAGGAGATTTGATTTGTGGTATTACACCTCTGGAAGCGGGAATGTTGACAAAGAGATTTTAGAAGGATATAATGAATAACATAAAGAGCAGTTGCGAATTATAATTTTATAGTTTGCATCTGCTTTTTCTTTTGGGAAAACGGAGGCAGGCAAAGCCGGTACAAGCAGTTATGGGTATGGAATTTGCGGTATGAGTGAATGAATTGGGAGGTGTATTATGAAAAAGTATGGTTTCAAAGAGGTTGCATCAGATATTCTTACAGATGTGATTGCGGGAATGCTGATTGCAGCAGGGGTGTATAATTTTGCATTGAATGCAGATTTCCCGGTTGCCGGATTTTCGGGGATCGCGATTATTTTGTACCATCTTATGGGGCTGCCGGTTGGTTTAGGGACGATTTTGCTCAATATACCTGTGGCGGTTCTTTGTTACAAATTTCTGGGAAAGACTTTTTTTCTCAAGTCATTAAAATCAATTGTCATTACTTCTGTACTGATGGATTATGCTGCGCCCCTGTTCCCGGTATATGAAGGGGACAGGCTTCTTGCGGCGCTTTGTATGGGAGTGCTGTGCGGAACCGGATATGCCATGATTTTTATGCGGAGTTCGTCCACGGGAGGCCAGGATTTTATTACCATGTCGCTGAAAAAAATATATCCGCATCTTAGCCTTGGCTCGATTACATTTGCGCTGGATATGGTGACGATTATCGCCGGCAGTATACTGGTGTTCCGGGAGGTCGATGGATTTATTTATGGGATTATCGTGACCTATCTGATGGCAATTGTCATGGACCGGATCATGTATGGGATCTATGAAGGGAAAATGACGCTGATCGTAACGGAACAGGGGGAAAAGGTGGCGGCGCAGATCGACGAATACTCAGGGAGAGGTTCCACGATCCTGCACGGGCAGGGAAGCTATTCCGGCAGAAAGAAGGATGTGGTTATGTGCGCCTGCAATAATAAGCAGATGTATTCCATCAAAAAAATGGTACATGAGATCGATCCGAAAGCATTTACGATCATTATGGAATCAAATGAAGTTGTGGGAGAAGGTTTCAAAAGAACGGTCGGATAACGGCTGGGGAAATGTAATGAAAATTTCCGAAAGACCTTTTCATCCCTACAAAATGTGGTATAATGAACGATAGCGACGAGCGCAGATTTTGAAAATAGATCTTGGGCTGCTTGCAGACCAAAGATCTATTTCCAAAATCTATGAGAGTGCAACGACCACCGAGGAAGCGGAG
>CAZGVY010000108.1:2797-7214 GCA_964529215.1 uncultured Mordavella sp.
CTTGCGAGGTGAACGCGAGGAGCGTGAAGGAAGCGGAGCTTGCGAGGTGAACGCGAGGAGCGTGAAGGAAGCGGAGCTTGCGAGGTGAACGCGGGGAGCGTGAAGGAAGCGGAGCTTGCGAGGTGAGCGCGAGGCGTATTGAATACAATGAAGGAGCATTTAGGATACGATGGATTTCAGAGAGAGAGAATTTATCCCGGTGGTACTTGGCGGCGATATTAATACCTACAGCGTAGCACGGGCATTTTATGAGCAATATCAGGTGAAGACTTATGTGTTTGGCAAATATCAGACGGGACCGAGTTATAATAGCCGGATTACGGTTTATGAAGGGAATCCTGCAATCGATACGGATGAATATTTTCTTAACCGGATTGCGGGATTTGCACAGGAGCATGCAGACAAGAAGCTTATCCTGATGGGCTGCGGTGACAATTATGTGGCGTTGATCAGCAAGCATAAGGCGCAGCTGCCGCCGAATGTGATTGCCCCATATATTGATTTTGAAATGATGGACAGCCTGCAGCAGAAGAAGAAGTTCTACGAGCTTTGCGAAAAGCACGGGATCGATTATCCGGAGACGATCGTATACCGGAAGGACATGGGGCTTGATTTTGCCTGTGAATTTCCTTATCCGCTGATTTTAAAGCCGTCTAACAGCATTACCTACTGGGAGCATCCTTTTGAAGGGCAGAATAAGATCTACAGGATCAAAGACAGGAAGGAATTGGAGAAGACGATCACAGAGATTTACAATGCCGGGTATGAAGACGATCTGATCATTCAGGATATGCTTCCGGGAAATGATGAATATATGCGCGTTCTGACTTCTTATTCAGACCGTAACGGTAAGGTGAAGATGATGTGCCTTGGCCATGTCCTGCTGGAGGAGCATACGCCGCGGGGGCACGGGAATCACGCTGTGATCATTACGGAGCCGAATAAAGCGCTGATGGGACGCGTGAAGGATCTGCTGGAAGAACTGCACTATGTGGGATTTTCTAACTTTGATATCAAATACGATATGAGGAACGATACATTCCGGTTTTTTGAAATCAATACCAGGCAGGGGCGCAGCAATTATTATGTGACAGGCTCTGGGTTTAATGTGGCCAAATATCTGGTAGAGGATTATATTTATAACCGGGAACTTCCTTATGAAGAAGCAACCGAGGAGCATCTGTGGATGACGGTTCCCAGAGGCGTAGCATACAAGCACGTAAAGAACCCGGAGTATGTTGCGAAGATGAAGAAGCTGGTTGCAGAAGGGAAAGTGGTGAATCCGGTATTTAAGAAAGGCGATATGAAATTAAACCGTCTCCTCCGTATGCTGAAAACCCATCTGAAGCAATATAAGTATTTTGATATGTATTATAAATAGGTGGTTTTATGGAACAAATGAAAAAGGGGAAGATACTGGGCGTTATCGGCGGGATGGGTCCGGAGGCGACCAGTTACTATTATGAAAATGTGATTGCCCATACAAAGGCTTCCTGCGATCAGGAGCATATAGATATGATAATCCTGAGCCATGCTTCTATGCCTGACCGTACAGAAGCGATCGCAACCGGGGAGGACGGGCATCTGATCAATATGCTTTGCAATGATGCGAGGACACTGGAAAGCCTGGGAGCATCCAATATAGCAATTACATGTAATACCTCCCATTACTTTTACGATCATATTCAGAAGGCAGTTAGAATCCCGGTGATCAATATGATCCAGGAAAGTGTGTCTTATGCGGTCAGGGATTTTGAGAATGTAAAACGTGTAGGGATCATGGCGACGGACGGTACGATCCGTTCCAGGATCTATCATAAGGCCTGCAGGAACGCAGGCGTAACACCGGTAAAACCTTCGGAGGAACGGCAGAGGGATGTGATGTCCCTGATCTATGACGATATCAAGGCTGGGAAGCCGGGAGACCGCAGGAAATTTGACAGAGTGGTCAGTGAATTTATGCGGAAAGGCTGTGATGTGATCATTCTGGCGTGTACGGAGCTGTCTGTATTTAAGGGGAAGCATGACGTACCGTCGGTCTGTCTGGATGCGATGGATGTGCTGGTGAAAGAGTCGGTCCTCCGTTCAGAGGCAGTCTATATATAAAGCCGGCAGGTTTTTGACCTGCCTGAGAATATACCAGGATAAGGGAGAACTGGAAATGGCTAAGATGAGGGAATATACAATCGGAGAATTTGCGGAGCTTTTGAGGACCCGGGGAATGTTAAAGGAATGCGGGCTGTACGGGAAGCAGGATACAGTGATCAGGCATCTTACCTTTGACTCCAGGGAGGTGGCGGCGGATACCATGTTTATCTGTAAAGGAGCCGCTTTTAGACCGGCATATCTGCGTAATTCAGTAGAACAGGGGGCAGTCTGCTATATCAGTGAGAAGAAATATGAATTAGAGAGTGAGACCCCATATATTCTGGTAAAGGATGTGCGTAAGGCGATGCCTGTGCTGGCAGGTTTCTTTTATAACCGCCCGTGGGAGGATCTTACGGTTGTAGGCGTAGGAGGCACGAAAGGGAAATCTACTTCCGTATATTACATGAAAGCGGTTGTAGATGAATATATGAAGGCACAGGGAAAGAAGGACAGCGCAGTTTTATCTTCTATTGATATCTATGATGGCAAGGCGAGGGTGGAGTCGCACATTACAACGCCGGAGGCTGTAGAGCTGCAGAGGCATTTCCGCAATGCGCTGGAGTGTGGCATGGAATATCTGCAGATGGAGGTTTCTTCGCAGGCATTGAAGTACAACAGGGTAGACGGCATTGTATTTGATGTGGCGGTTTTCCTGAATATTTCTGAAGACCATATCAGCCCGGTCGAACATTCTGATTTTGAAGATTATCTGTCCTCTAAGATGCGGATGTTTGCGCAGGCAAAAACAGCGGTGGTGAATCTGGATTCAGACTGTATTGAGCGGATCCTTAAAGAGGCAGAAGCCGCAGAGGAAGTGATCACCTTTAGTACCAGGGATGAAAAGGCAGATTATTATGCTTATGATATACATAAGGAGGAGCAGCGTACCAGATTTATGGTAAGATGCGCAACATTTGACGAGGAATTTGTGCTTGCCATGCCGGGAGCATTTAATGTTGAGAATGCACTTGGCGTGATCGCGGCTTCTGTGAAACTTGGTATACCGGAGGAGTATATTCATACCGGGCTGGCAGAGGCCCGTGTCAGCGGGAGGATGGAGTTATATGCCAGCAAGGATAAAAAGATCCTTTCCATTGTGGACTATGCACACAACAAGCTGAGCTTTGAGAAGCTGTTCTCCTCAGCGGCAGAGGAATATCCAGATTATGATATCGTAGCAGTTTTTGGATGCCCGGGTTCCAAAGCGCTGACCAGGAGACGGGATCTGGGAACGGTAGCAGGACAGTACTCGAAGAAGATCTATCTGACGACGGATGATCCAGGGTATGAAATTGTGGAAGATATTTCCAGAGATATTGCCCGTTATGTGGAGGCGCAGGGCTGTCCTTATGAGATGATCGAAGACCGTGAGGCGGCAATCCGGACGGCGATAGAATCGGCGGAAGGAAAGACCATCGTCCTGGTTGCAGGGAAGGGCCGGGACAGCAGCCAGAAGATCGGCAGCGAGTATGTGGATTATCCTACGGATGTAGAGTACGTAAAAAAGTATTTAAAAGCATATGATGATGCATGTGAATCTTGAATTAAGGGAGGTAAAACTGATAATGAAAAAACGAATTGCAGCGGCTCTTGCAGGAGTAATGGTACTTTCTATGGCGGCATGCGGCGCAAAGGATTTTGATGCGAAGGGATATGTCCAGGGAGTTCTTGACGCACAATTTCACGGCGAATATGCTGCACACGCAGAGGATGTGGGAGAAACAGAGGAATCCATAAAGAAGGAGATTGAGGATGCGAACCTTCAGATCGCGCAGCAGGCGATCGCAGCGTCTGGGATCAGTGCGACGGATGAGGAGATCCAGACCTATATCGGCCTGATCGAGGAGGGCTACAAAAAGATCGAATATGAAGTCCAGGGTGCGGTGAAGGATGAGGATGATAATTATACGGTAGACGTTATCGTGACACCGGTAGGGATTCTGGATTCCCTGCAGGAGATTTTTGAAGCGAAGATTAGCGAAGCGGAAGCCGGAGTTGATCCAAATGCGTATATGTCAATGTTTAATGAATCCGTGAAGGAAAGTATTGATAAGGCGGAGACCTACGAGCCTGAGACAGTTACCCTGAATGTTACTTATACGGAGGAAGACAACAACCGTATTTATGCAGTGAACGAGGGCGACCTGAATACATTGGATATGATCGCGACACACCAGCAGTAGGAATATGGAGGTTATGGCCATAAGGCAGAGGGGCAGAGAAATCTGCTCCTTTTTTGTACTTCGTTGTTTTTTTTGGCAGATGGAAA
>CAZGVY010000109.1:0-7208 GCA_964529215.1 uncultured Mordavella sp.
AAAAAGAAAAATAAAGTTGCTGCCACTACCAATTGGCCGCTTACCATCTTATTGACCGCCGGCTGTATAACTGTCATCTTCCCGCTTTATATGGCGATCGTAATTGCATTCAAGAAACCCTCGGAAATGACCAATGATATTGCGGGCGCCTTAAGCCTCCCACAGAGCTGGAGCCTGGAAAACTTTGCAGAAGCAATGCGGGTTACGGATTTCTGGCATTCCTTAAGCTACAGTATCCTGATCACCGTAGCGACCGTAGTGCTTGCAATCCTCATTCACTCCCTGGCAGGCTACGCCATTGGGCGGAGCATGGCAAAGAGCAGATTTTACAAATTCTCTTACCTCTACATTGTAAGCGGTATGTTCGTCCCATTTGCAATTCTGATGATGCCTCTGGTAAAACAGACTGCACAGATGAAAATTGACAACTGGTTCGGCGTTATCGTCTGTTACCTGGTATTCTATATGCCGATGAACATGATGCTCTACTCCGGTTACTTAAAGAACATTCCGATCGCACTGGAGGAAGCCGCTTACGTAGACGGGGCAACCACATGGACTACCTACTGGAAGGTGATCTTCCCGATCATGAAACCCATGCACGCTACCGTTGCCGTGCTGACAGCCTTAGGAACCTGGAACGACGTTATGACCCCTCTGGTTATCATGTCAGGAAAGGGAGCCAACACACTGCCTCTGGCACAGCTCACCTTCCAGACACAGTTCGGCACCAATTATAACCTGGCGTTCGCATCTTACTTACTGGCGCTGCTGCCAATCCTGATCTTCTATCTGGTATGCCAGAAACAGATCATCAACGGTGTAGTAAACGGAGCAGTAAAATAGTAGTTCGTTAAGTATGCCGTATTACCGGACGCGGATTAAATCAGAAAACACCCTCTAAGCAGACGAAGCAACATTACGATGAACTACCAGCTTACGGAAACTAAGCCACTTAAAGAAAGCCTTCGTGGCTAAGATTCCGTAGGCTGCTATTTCATCTTCATTAAAAACGCTTCTGAATGGTCTGCTTAAAGGGTGTTTTCTGATTATATCCACTGACCGACATCATGCCATCTGTAACAAATAAATTCCGCATGAGTATTTATTTGTTACGGATGGCAGCGTCCGCCAGCCCGGAAGGTGTTTCTATAATATTAATCTCCTGATATCGTTATACAGGACAAAGACCATAAGCGCCATCAGAAGTGCAAATCCAATAAAATGTACATATCCTTCCTTCTCGGGATCGATCTTTTTTCTCCGGAGCGCTTCCAGAAATAAGAAGACCAGGCGTCCTCCGTCCAGCGCCGGAATTGGAAGCAGATTCATCACTCCAAGGTTCGCAGACAGAATAACGGATATATTCAGTATATTTACAACGATCGCCAGCCAGCCGTAACTTACGCTGGAATTATAGGTTTCTCCCACCATATCTACGATCCCTACCGGTCCCATCATCTGGTCGAACCCAACCTGGCCGCCGAGCAATGCGCCAAGACTGGATATGGTAGAACAAATTCCGTATTTGACCTCATAGACGCCATATTGAAGCGCGGTAAAAACCCCCGCCTTCTCATTCGGCCCTCTGCTGATCCCGAGAAAATAATATTCTCTCTCTTCGTCGTACTGCGGTTTGATCCTTACCGTGCGCTTTGTCCCGTCATGCACATAAGTAACGTCCACAGCCTCGCCCTGATGAAACTGATTATAGACAGAGATCTCCCGGAAGATATTGATTTTCTTATTTCCCATTCTCACGATCCGGTCTCCGTCCTTTATTCCCGCCTCTGCCGCCGGGCTCCCTTCATTTACCATATATGCCACCGGCCTGTCGTAGCCAGCCAGGACGATAATGATCACCGATAATACAAAAGCCAGCACAAAGTTAAATACCGGACCCGCCGCAATGACGGAAATCCTTGCCAGCACAGATTTACTGTGAAAGTTCCCTTCCTCCCCGGTAGCTTCGTCGTCCTCGCCCATCATACAGGCTCCGCCGATCGGCAGCGCCCTGATACAGTACCTGGTTCCTTTATATTCTTTTGAAAACAGAAGGGGCCCCATTCCTAAAGCAAATTCACTCACTTCTATCCCATTGAATTTCGCCAGGAGAAAATGACCCATTTCATGAAAGATCACAATAAAACTAAATATGAAAACCGCTATGATAATCCCCAAAATCTACCTCCCGTGATTCATACTTAACGGACTGCTAATGCCCGTTATAGTATCCTCATTACTATTATTATGCACCGTCATACTATTTTTATCTTAATATCCCGGTCAAAAGATACGTTATCCCAATAATACAGACAGATAATAGATCACCGGCGCCGTAAATATCACGCTGTCAAACCGGTCAAGGATCCCGCCATGGCCTGGTATGAGCTTGCCATAGTCCTTGATCTCATGGTTGCGTTTAATCGCAGATGCAGACAGATCCCCGATCTGGGAGATCGCACCTCCTGCCCCGCAGATCAGTGCAAACAGAAGCGGGCTTGGAGATATTTCCGTAAAATGCCCCACGCACACTGCAAACAGCGCTCCTAAAAGCGCCGCGCCAAGGACGCCTCCTACGCCGCCTTCTATGGATTTCTTCGGGCTTAAGACCGGCGCCATCTTATGCCTGCCAAACAGCACTCCTACACAGTATGCACAGGTATCGCATCCCCAGGAACTCAGAAAGATCAGCCATACTGTCACGTTCCCATCCGCCAGTTGTCTGGCCTCATACACGAACGCCAGCATCACAGCCACATAAAATACCCCGAAAAATACCATTGTCACCTGCTCTGCATTATACTTTGGATATTGGAACACATAAACCGCCATTGCCATCATCAGCAAAATAACCGCAAGCAACAACACATATTCCATTTTATTCAGGTACAGAAGCACATAATAACTAATTGCCGCTAAATACCCCACAATACCCAGGATACGGTCCTGCACCTTCACGACCTTATACAGTTCGCTCATACCGATCAGGCTGGCAGCCAGCAATGTACCATACAGCAGCAGTCCTCCTGACCCTACGATGATGACCAGCGCGATCACCAGAATGACCCCGCTTATCAGCCTTGTCTTAAACATACTAAGCCTCCCTGACGCCTCCATAGCGTCTTTCTCTTAAATTATACTGTTCAACAGCCTTTATCAGTTCTTCTTTCGTAAAATCCGGCCAGTGAACGTCTGTAAAGTAAAATTCTGTATAAGCAAGCTGCCAGAGAAGATAGTTGGACAATCTCTGTTCGCCGCTGGTACGGATCAGCAGATCCGGATCCGGTATCCCTCTGGTATCCAGATACCCTTCAAACACTGTCTCGTCAATATCCTCAGCCTGTATTTTCCCGGCTCCGGCATCCTTCACGATAGCACGGATCGCCCTTACGATCTCGTCTCTGCTTCCATAATTGATCGCAATCTGAAAATTTAATCCCCCGTTATTCTCCGTAGCCTTCTCAAGCTCCAGGATACGGTTCCGGATATCCGGGTCAAGCCTTGAGATCTCTCCGATCACACGCACTTTCATATCATTCTTCGCTGCCGTAGTAAGGCAGGTTTTCATATAATTCCGGAGCAATTTCATAAGCGCGTCAACCTCTTCCTCCGGCCTGTTCCAGTTTTCTGTGGAAAACGCATATACCGTCAGGTACTTGATCCCCATTCTCCATGCTTCCTCACAGATCCTTTCTACGTTTTTGCTTCCCTGGGCATGTCCGTAGTTCCTCGGCATACCCTTTGATTTTGCCCAACGCCCGTTTCCGTCCAGTATGATCGCCACATGCCGCGGTACGTTCATAGTCTAACCCTCCCTGATCACAATATACAGTACGCAAATGGAGACGAGACCATGCCTGTCCCGTCCCCCTATTCACTTCCCCATCCAGATCATCCTTCTGCCGCTCCTTACGGATAACAGGGCAGTTACACCGTCATAACCTCTTTGGATTTTGTTTCTACTGCCTTATCAACCTCTTTGATATACTTATCGGTAGTCTTCTGAAGCTGCGTTTCCATATCCTTGATCTCATCCTCGGATATGTCGGATCCCTTCAGCTTTTTCAAACTGTCGTTGCCGTCCCGCCGGATATTCCTAACTGCGACTTTCGCCTGCTCACCCTTCTTTTTAACTTCCTTTACCAGCTCTTTTCTCCGGTCCTCCGTAAGTTCTGGGAACACCAGGCGGATCACCTGCCCGTCATTGGTGGGATTGATGCCGATATCCGACATATTGATCGCCTTCTCGATCGCCTTGATCATACTTCTCTCCCATGGCTGGATCACGATCATGCGGGCCTCCGGAACAGAAATATTGCCCACCTGCTGAAGCGGCGTAGGCGTTCCGTAATAGTCAACGGTAATCCTGTTCAGGATATTAGGATTTGCGCGTCCTGCGCGGATTGTCATAAGCTCTGCATCAAGGCTTGCTATGGTCTTTTTCATTTTTTCCTCATATACCTGTAATCTTTCATTCATTCTTGATATCCTCCTTATTTAAACAGTCACCCTGGTGCCTGTAAAATTCCCCGACATTGTCTCTACGATGCTGTTCTTTTCATTCAGCCCGAACACCAGCATCGGCATCTTATTCTCCATACACAGAATGGACGCGGTAAGATCTACTGCCGTAAGCTTCCGGTCTATGATCTCCTGTATGGAGATCTCGTCATACTTCTCCGCCTGTGGGTTCAGCTTTGGATCGCTGTCATAGATCCCGTCCACTGCCTTAGCCAGAAGCATGACGTCCGCCTCAATCTCAACCGCCCGTAACACTGCTCCTGTATCTGTAGAAAAATACGGATGCCCGGTTCCTCCCGCGAAGAAGATGACCTTCCCCTCATCCATCGCCTGAAGCGCCCTGTCCTTGGAAAACAGCGACGTAAACGCCCCGCATGCAAAGGGGGTAAATATCTCTGTTTTCATGCCCACATGCCGGAAAATCTCCGATACATAGATGCAGTTCATCACCGTTGCAAGCATACCTATCTGATCCGCCTTTACCCGGTCGATCACCTCGCTGGTACGTCCTCTCCAGAAATTTCCTCCTCCAATCACGATCGAGACCTGGATCCCATCCTCCGTCAGCTTTTTAACCTGCCTGGCAACACCGGTACAGGTAGCCTCATCGAATCCAGTCTTCTTATCTCCCGCAAGCGCTTCCCCGCTCAGCTTCAATAATACTTTTTTCATACAAGTCTGCTCCTTCATCTCTATTCTCCGCAAAGCTCCGCCATAACAGACCTCTGCAGTCCGTTAAGTATACATATTACTTCCAAGTATACCACAGGTTCATGAAAACGACAATTATCTATATGATTTCTTTCCTTTCAAAATACTGGATCAATGCATCTGCACACCGTTCCACACTGATATCCGAAGTATTCAGTATCATATGATAATTATTCACATCCCCCCATGCCTTACCCGTATGCTCGTAGTAATAGGCCGCTCTCTCTGCGTCAGTCTTATCCAGCTTATCTGACGCTTCCTCATATGAAATATTTTCGCCCTTCATGATCCGCTCAATACGGTCTTTTCTGTCGGCGCAGATATATATATTAAATACGTTTCTCCGGTCTTTTAAGATCTCTGAAGCACACCGCCCAAGAATGATACATGGCTCCTTCGCCAGTTCCCTGATCACTGCGGCTTCGGATTCATAGCTGTCGTTATCTAGCTTCTTTTCCAGGGTCGCCTTATCATATACCGGAATGTTAAGCCGTTCTGAAAGAATTCCTGCAAGCTGCCCTGTTCCTGTCCCATAACGCCTGCTCATTGTAATTACCAATTTCATAATAATTCCTCCTTAGTAGTACGGGTAGCCAGAGACTCAGCCCGGCCGCTGCTGCCCGCCCTATTTGCGGCTGCATCCGCAAGCAGCCGGCCGTCTCCGCCTCTAAGTGCCTACATTAAGATTATACCATAAAACAGCTAAAAAGAAATCTTAATTTGCAGCAGGATCCTCCCTATATCTGCACCGCTGTTCTTCAAACAGGCAATGAACAGCCGCCTCATACGCAGAAAGCCTCTCTGCCTTTCGGATCTTTTTACCATATTTTCCCGGATCTTCAAACATCCGGATCAGGTATGCCCATAGCTCCTTCATCTTAAAAAGTACTACCCTGTCGCCGGGCATATGTTCTTTATATGCCTGGTACACTGCCTCATGGAAAGCACAGATCCTGTCCATATCCGGCATCTGCCCGCCTTTTAACACCTCCGCAAGTCCTGGGTTCATTAAAAGCCCTCTCCCAAGCATTATCCTGTCCGTCTGCGGAAAATTCATTTTCCATCTCCGGTAGGACTCTATATCAAAGATATCTCCATTATAGCAGAGGGGCGCCCTGCTATGCCCGGCGGCATATGAAAAAAATTCCCAGTCCGGCTTATTTCTATACATATCCTTCTGTGTCCGCGGATGGACGATCAGCTCCGTGAGCGGATACTTGTTATAGATCTCCATAATTTTGTAAAATTCTTCAGGCTCATGTAAGCCAAGCCTGGTTTTTACCGAAATACGGCAATTTGTATGAGCAAACACTTCCTCCAGGAAATGATCCAGCTCTTCTGGCTTTGCAAGAAACCCTGAACCTCTGTATTTGGATACGACCGTCCCCGACGGGCAGCCAAGGTTCAGATTCAGTTCCTGATATCCGTAGTATCTTAATGTCCGCTCCGCCGCCAGAAAGCAGCCGGCACGGTTTGTCAGGATCTGCGGAACCAGATATATCCCTTCATTGTGTTCCGGCAGAATATCATTTTTCTCTTTTGTGCTTAATTTCCCTTTTTCGTTCGCCGCAATGAAGGGCGTAAAATATTTATCCGTCCCCGGAAAAAAAGAATGGCAGGCATTACGGTACAGATATCCCGTAATGCCTTCCATCGGTGCAAAATAAATTTCCATTCGTATCTTCCTTATTCCATCTTCCGGAAAGCTTCCAACAGCCCTCCTGCCTGTCTGTGCACTTATACCATGCGGAACCTGAATTTCAGCGGCTGATAGTCTCCCTTTCCTACCGGAAGCGGAACACCCGCCTTCATCAGCGCCGCCCCTGTATAGATATTTCCGGTGTCTTCATCCCGGTAATGCATCTTAGGGTCTAATCCCTCCAGATAAACGATATGTATATGCGGATTCGGTTCATTGCGGAGCATTACGCCATGGACGATGGTTTCCTTTTTATCCTTTGACACAAACTGCC
>CAZGVY010000110.1:0-7181 GCA_964529215.1 uncultured Mordavella sp.
CTAAGCCACTGCTCAGACGGAGCTCTTCTTAGCATCAGCGACATGCGGGCGCAGTTGTTGATCGGGATTCCTGCCGGACATGGCAGGCAGTAGCCGCAGCCACGGCAGAAGTCGCCGGTCAGCTCTTTCCGTTCTTTTTCTATAAATTCCCGGATCCCGTCGTCTGGAACAGGAGGATTCTCCATATAGGACAGCCATTCTTCCAGTTCGCTCATTTTCTGGATCCCCCAGATCGGAAGGACATTATCAAACTGTGACATATAGGAGAAGGCAGCCCTGGAATTGGTGATCAGCCCGCCGGCCAGTCCTTTCATAGCGATAAAGCCCATATTATTTGCCTGGCACATGCGGACAAGTTCCAGATCCTTTTCGGAAGAAAGATAGCTGAACGGGAACTGTAATGTTTCATATAGGCCAGATTCGATACATTCCCTGGCAACGGGCAGAAGGTGCGCGGTCAGGCCGATGTGGCGGATCTTTCCCTGCTTTTTGGCCTCCAGCATACATTCGTACATGCCGGTCCCGTCGCCGGGACGGTAGCACTGCCCTGCCATATGGAACTGATAGATGTCAATATAATCGGTTTGTAACAGTTTCAGGGATGTTTCTAGATCATCCCTGAAAGCTTCGGGTGTTTTGGCTGCGGTTTTCGTGGCGATATAGATCTGGCTGCGTATCCCGGAAAAGGCATAGCCGAGTTTTTCTTCGCTGTCGGTATATGCCCTGGCGGTGTCAAAAAAACGCATACCGCCTTCAAAAGCGCGAAGAAGAATACTGGCGGCAGTTTTTTTGTCTACACGCTGGATCGGGAGCGCTCCGAATGCATTCTGCCAGACAGTGATTCCAGTTGTTCCCAGTGTGATTTGTTTCATAAGATCCCTCCGTTTTTATATTTTGTTTTGTAACTATCATACAATAGATTACCGTATTATACAAATTAATAAAGGAAAGTCTTTGAAATTTATGACAAATGGTATATAATAGTCTGTGCAGAAAACTGGGAAAAGCCAGATAAAAAAGGAGATTATAATTATGGGTGCTGCATTATTAGACCAGTGGCGTAAGATCGCATATAACGAACAGGCAGACAGAGGCCAGCTTCAGAGATTCTGGGATGAATACTTCCAGATTGAGAAGGGGATTTATGAGAAGCTTCTGGAGGAGCCGGATACAGAGGTCCGCGGAACGGTAAAAGAGCTGGCGGATAAGTATGGGCAGGATGTTCTGACCATGACAGGTTTCCTGGACGGGATCAACGACAGTTTGAAAGAAGCGAATCCTATCGATACGATGGAGGAAGACACAGAGGTCAGCCTGGTATATGATAAGGCGCTTCTCTATAAGAATATGGTTGCCGCAAAAGCGGACTGGCTGTATGGCCTGCCACAGTGGAACAGTATTTTTACCGAGGAGGAGCAGAAGGCTTTATATAAGGAACAGAAGGAATCCGGAACGGTCCGCAAGGAGAAGAAGATCGGGCGTAATGATCCATGTCCTTGCGGAAGCGGTAAGAAATATAAAAAATGCTGTGGAAGATAGATTACCTGTGTATATCTTTTTGCAGGATGGCCGCAGCATGTAACGATGAGATCAGGAATACCGGGAGGTTGCGAGCATGAAATCGATCTATGACAGCTATACGTTAAATAATGGCGTAAAGAATCCATGCGTGGGATTCGGCACATTCAAAGCGGCGGACGGGCAGAGTACAGAGATTTTAAAGACTGCCATGGATGCAGGATACCGTTATTTTGATACCGCGTCATTTTATGATACGGAGGAAAGCCTCGGCAGGGCAGTGAAAGAAAAGCAGATTTTAAGGGAAGAGCTGTTCCTTACGTCTAAGGCGTGGAAAACCGAAATGGGATATTATGAAGTGAAGAATGCATTTGAGCGGTCGCTTCAGAAGCTGCAGACAGATTATCTGGATCTGTATCTGATCCACTGGCCTGTTCCGGAAGAAGGGTATCAGGACTGGAAGGAACTGGATATTGATACTTGGAAGGGTATGGAGGAACTATATAAGCAGGGCAGGATCCGGGCGATCGGCGTCAGCAATTTCCTGCCCCATCATATTGAGAACCTGCTGGAAAACTGCCAGGTCAGGCCGGCGGTGGATCAGATCGAATTTCATCCTGGCTATACGCAGGAAATGACGGTGGAGTACTGCCAGAGGGAAGGCATTCTTGTGCAGGCATGGAGCCCGATCGGAAGAAGCGCCCTTCTGGGCAATCCTATGATCCTGGAGATCGCGGGCCACTATCAGGTATCTGCCGCTCAGCTCTGCATACGCTATGCATTGCAGAGGGGGATCGTTCCCCTTCCGAAATCCTCGGCGTGGGAACGTATGAAACAGAATCAGGACGTATTTGGATTTGAGATCAGCAGGGAGGACATGTTCCGTCTCGGAACACTGGCGCAGACAGGGTGGTCAGGCCTGCATCCGGACGGAGGAAGTACCAGAGATACTTCCAGGAATCTGCGCCTGCCGGCAGAATAGGGGAAAGGCAGAAGATGAAATTATACAGACATAAAGTACAATATTATGAAACCGACCAGATGGGGATCGTACACCATTCCAATTATATACGCTGGTTTGAAGAAGCCAGGATGGCGTTTCTGGAGCAAATGGGAATGCCTTACCAGAAGATGGAGGAGATGGGGATCTTCAGCCCGGTACTTTCTGTGGAGGCTGATTATCTCCGTATGGTGCAGTATGGGACCAGCGTACTGATCCGGGTGACCATAGAGGAATACAACGGCATTAAACTGGAAGTTTCCTATCAGGTAACCGACAAGTCCACAGGGATGGTCCACTGCAAAGGGATAACACGTCATTGCTTCCTCAATGAAAAGGGAAGGCCGATTTATCTGAAGAAGAATTATCCGGAGATCCATAAGCTGTTCATGAAGGAACTTGCATGGGGAAGACGGCTGAAAGAAAAGCATAAAAATAGCAAAACAAAAGAGGCAGAATCCTAAAATGGCGGAATAAGACGCTGGATTCTGTCTTATTTGCGGACTGCCGCATATCCGGCCTGGGTTTTGCCGGAGGATGGAATGGGGCAGTGGGAAAAGGGCGGAAATGATTATGAATACGAATAACGAATTACTGCAGAAAATTGATGAAAAGTATCCCAGGTTAAGCAAAGGGCAGAAAAAGCTTTCGGATTATATCCGGCAGGAATATGACAAGGCAGCTTTCCTGACGGCGGCCAAGATGGGGGAAATGGTGGGGGTCAGTGAATCTACGGTGGTTCGGTTTGCAATGACTCTGGGATACAAGGGATATCCGGAATTTCAAAAAGCGCTGGAGCAGCTTGTGCGCACAAAACTGAACTCCATACAGCGTATGGAGGTGACTTACGGAAGGATCAGCCAGGGGGAGATCCTTGCATCGGTGCTTCAGTCCGATATTGAAAAGATCAAGCTGACAATGGACAGCCTGGATCAGGAAGCGTTTGAGCTGACGGTGGACACGATCCTGAATGCAAGAAGGATCTATGTGATTGGGATCCGGAGCTGCGCGCCGCTTGCAAGTTTCTTAAGTTACTATCTCCACCTCATCTGCGAGGATGTGACACTGATCAATTCCAATACTTCGAGCGAGATATTTGAGCAGCTGATCCGGATCGGGGCGGAGGATGTGATCATCGGGATCAGCTTCCCGAGATATTCTATGAGGACCTTAAAGGCGCTGGAATTTGCAAGCAACAGAAGCGCAAAGGTAGTTACCCTGACGGACAGCGTGCATTCCCCGATCAATCTCTACTCCTCCTGCAACCTGATCGCACGGAGCGATATGGCGTCTATCGTAGATTCCCTGGTAGCTCCGCTGAGCGTGGTAAATGCGCTGGTGGTTGCGCTGTGTATGAAGAAACAGAAGGAAGTTGTGGGTACGCTGGAGACACTGGAACGGATATGGGATGAATATCAGGTGTACAGCAAAGACGAACTGAACATGGTAACTGATAAGGTGGAATTTAACCATCTTGGCGGGGATGTATGATTATGGGGAAGATACTGATCGCCGGCGGGGGAGCAGCAGGAATGTTTGCAGCCATTCACGCCGCAGGAGACGGGCAGGAGGTTCATGTTTTTGAGAAAAACGAAAAGCTTGGGAAAAAATTATTTATCACAGGCAAGGGGAGATGTAATCTGACGAATGCCTGTGAACTGGAGGAATTATTCGGCGCAGTTCTTGGAAATCCCAGCTTTTTATACAGCAGCTTTTACAGCTATACGAATCAGGATGTGATACGGTTTTTCGAAGAAGCAGGCATGCCCACGAAGACTGAACGGGGGAACAGGGTTTTCCCGGCCTCAGATCACTCCTCGGATGTGATACGGACGCTGGAAAAAGAGATGAGGAAAAGAGGCGTACAGATACATTTGAATACTGCCGTAAAGGATGTACTGCAAAGGGACGGGAAGTTTACGGCAATCCGGCTGGAGAATGGTGGGGAAATCTGCGGGGACAGCTGTATCATCGCAACCGGAGGCCTCTCTTATCCTTCTACAGGATCCACTGGAGACGGCTATAAATGGGCAGGCCGGATGGGGCACAAAATCAATGCATTGTCGCCGGGACTGGTTCCTTTTGAAACAGAAGAAAGCTGGGTTGCGAGGCTTCAGGGCTTACCGCTCCGCAATGTTGCGGTCAGGATTTACAGTAATGGGAAGAAATGTTATGAGAATTTTGGAGAAATGCTGTTTACCCATTACGGAGTCAGCGGGCCGGTTATGATCAGCGCCAGCAGTATAACCGGGGATCTTCTTAAGAAAAACCCGTTAAAACTGGTGATCGACTTAAAGCCCGCATTAACTGAAAACCAATTGGATCAGAGGATCCTGCGGGAATTTGAGGCGAATAAAAACCGCAGGTTTAAAAATGCAACAGGAAAGCTGTTTCCTGCGAAACTGGTTCCGGTTATGACCGATTTAAGCGGGATCCCGCCGGAGAAGCAGGTAAATACGATTTTAAAAGAAGAGCGGAAGGGATTTGCCAGACTGATAAAAAACCTTACGGTTACTCTTGTGGGGCTTAGGGATTACAATGAGGCGGTCATAACGCGGGGAGGCGTGTCTGTGAAGGAAGTCGATCCGGGGACGATGGAGTCAAAGCTAGTATCGGGGCTTTTCTTTGCCGGGGAGGTGCTGGATCTGGATGCGGTGACCGGAGGTTTTAACCTGCAGATCGCATGGTCAACCGGGTATATGGCGGCGCAGGCAGCGAAAAAGAAATAAAGGAGAATCAGCATTGGAAGCAAAATTTTACATGGAATACAGAGAATCGAAAAAAATCGTGGAGGAGATGTTTGACGCTTATTACCGGTTTAAGAACCGGAAGCGCTGGGGGATATTTAAGTCGCCGGATATCCGGGAGAAGGTCCGGGAGAAGACGGACAGCAGATGGAAGGAGATCAAGCAGATCAGCCGCAGTGAGAGGACGGTCAGGGCAGAGTTCTTTGAAGATTATTTTGTATGTACTACCGGAGATGTGATCCAGAAGTATCAGTATGCGGAGATCGAGGCCATGTATGAGACGGATACGTCCCTGGTGTTTGTGGCGGGGAGGAAACGTAAGAAAGAATCTTTTCTGGCGCTGAAGAAAGGAAGCGTCAAAGGGAGGAGCCTTGCGGATCTCAAGAGTTTCCTCCTGGAGCGGTGCAAAAATGCCGGGAAGGAAATTGAATTTTTGTAAGAGCAGGAAGGAAAGGGATTAACGGTATGGGATATAATATTGCGATCGACGGGCCGGCGGGAGCCGGTAAAAGTACGGTGGCCAGACAGGTGGCCCTGAAGAAAAAATATATCTATGTGGATACAGGAGCCATGTACCGGGGGCTTGCGGTCCATTTTCTGAAGAACCATATTTCACCGCAGGATCAGAAGAAGATCACAGACTCCCTGAAGGACGCCAAGATCCGCATCGATTATGAGGAGGGAGTGCAGCAGCTTTACCTGAATGACGAGAATATTACGGGGATCCTGAGGGATGAGGCTGTTGGCGATATGGCGTCTAAGAGCTCGCAGATACCGGAGGTAAGAGAAAAACTTCTGGAATTGCAGCAGTCTCTGGCAAGGGAGCAGGATGTTGTGATGGATGGGCGTGATATCGGAACCAATATCCTCCCAAATGCAGACGTGAAGGTGTACCTGACGGCAAGCGTAGAGACCAGGGCGAAACGCAGATATGATGAATTGACCGGGAAAGGAGTTCCCTGTAATATTGAGGAGATCATGAAAGACATCAGGGAACGTGACCACCGGGATATGACAAGAAAGACTGCCCCGCTTAAACAGGCGGAGGATGCAGTCCTGATCGACAGTTCAGAGATGTCCATCGAAGAGGTGACAGAAGCCATTCTGAAGCTGTGCAGATAAAAGACGTCTTATGGCAGGACGGGAAAGGGGACCAGATGAAGGTTATTCTTGCAAAGACCGCGGGATTTTGCTTTGGCGTAAAGCGGGCCGTAGACACAGTATATAAACAGTTATCAGAGAATCCAGGGAGGAACATATATACCTACGGGCCGATCATACATAATGCAGAAGTGATCCGGGATCTGGAGGCAAAGGGGGTCGTGGTCCTGAACAGCGAGGAAGAACTGGAACAGGCGGGGGACGGGATCGTGATCATCCGGTCCCACGGAGTGCCGGAAAGTGTCTGTAACAGAATGGATGCCCTGGGAATATCCTATGTTGACGCCACCTGCCCCTACGTAAAAAAAATCCACCGGATCGCCATGGAGGAAACGGAAAAAGGAAACTGCCTGGTAATCATTGGAAACGGGGATCATCCGGAGGTTAAAGGGATAAGAGGATGGGCCGGGAAGGACGCGTTTATCCTGTCATCAAGAGAAGACGCTGAGGAATTTTCCTTTCCGAAAGACAGGAAAATATGTATTGTGGCACAGACGACATATAATTACAATAAATTCAAAGAATTGGTTGAAATTATCTCGAAAAAGGGTTATGATATAATTGTTTTAAATACGATTTGCAATGCGACAAAAGAGCGGCGGGAAGAAGCCGCCAGTATTGCAGGCAGGGTAGACGCGATGATCGTTGCGGGGGACAGGCATAGTTCCAATACCCAGAAGTTATTTGAAATATGCAGTCATGCATGTAAAAATACGTACTATATACAGACACTTGACGATTTGAATTTGAATCAA
>CAZGVY010000111.1:0-7094 GCA_964529215.1 uncultured Mordavella sp.
AGTTCTTATTGGCAACGATAATATCTCCCGGCTGGACTTTTCCTGCAAATTCCGGGTCAATATCTGCCATGGCATGGCCTGCCAGTTCCTTTGCATCAAAAGAATTCAGATATCGCGCCGGAATGATAACATCTGTATCTACATTATCTCCATATTTGAACACATGTCCCAATGCTCTCATTTTCTGTCACCTCCAACCTTCTCTGGATTTGCAATATATCCTGCAATCGCACTTGCCGCGGCGGTCTCTGGTGAAGCAAGATAGATCAGAGAATCCACATGCCCCATTCTTCCCACAAAATTACGGTTTGTGGTGGATACGCACTTCTCTCCGGCAGCCATCACTCCCATATGGCCTCCCATACAGGGCCCGCAGCTTGGCGTATTCACTGCACAGCCTGCATCCACGAAAATATCAAGCAGCCCTTCAGCAATGCATTGTTTATAAATCTTCTGGGTTGCCGGAACAACCATAACGCGCACATCCGGATGAACCGTATGCCCCTTAAGGACTGCCGCCGCTTTTCTCAGATCAGAGATCCGGCCATTGGTGCAGGAGCCTATCACAACCTGATCGATCTTAACCGGCTCCATAGCTTCTATCTCGTCAATCGTCTTTGCATTGCCTGGAAGATGAGGAAATGCAACTGTCGGACGGACTTCTGACAGATCGATCTCGATCACCTCATCATACGCTGCATCCTCGTCTGCAGTATATATGGTATAATCTTTTTCACAATGTTCTTTCAGATATTCCTCTGTCTGGGCATCTACCGGGAATATTCCATTTTTAGCGCCTGCTTCTATCGCCATATTTGCAATCGTAAAACGGTCGTCCATAGAAAGCTCTGCAATCCCTTCACCCGTAAATTCCATTGATTTATATAACGCGCCATCCACGCCGATCTTTCCAATAATATGAATGATAATATCCTTACCGCTGACATATCTGGACGGGCTTCCCGTCAGCACAAATTTAATCGCGCCAGGCACCTTAAACCATAGCTCGCCCGTTGCCATCCCCGTAGAAATATCTGTCGTACCAACACCTGTAGAAAATGCGCCCAGAGCTCCATATGTACAAGTATGTGAATCCGCCCCTATGATGCACTCACCGGCTGTCACCACGCCAGCTTCCGGCAGGATCGCATGCTCTACGCCGGATTTCCCCTGTTCAAAATACCAGCTCAGCCCCTGTTCTTTTGCAAATTCACGGATTGCCTTAGAATTCTCCGCGGACTTAATGTCTTTATTCGGAGTAAAATGATCCGGCACCAGAACAACTTTATCTTTATCAAACACCTTATCTGCCATCTGTCTGAAAATCGGCAGCGCCATCGGTCCAGTAATATCATTTGCCATAACCACATCAAGCTTCGCCATGATCAGCTGTCCGGTCTCTACACGGTCAAGACCTGCGTGAGCTGCCAGGATCTTCTGCGTCATCGTCATCCCCATGATAAATGCGCCTCCTTTTACCTTTTTTTCATTCTACGTGCTATCATAACACAGGTAATAATCACAGCGCAAGAAAGAATACAGGCAAAAAGCGGAATTAATACATTTGTTCTGTCGCCTGTCCGGACCGGCGCTGCCTGTCTCCGCCCGGTAGAAGTTTCTGGTTTTTCCGGCTCTTCAGGCTTTTTTTCTATTTCGTCATTTGTCACCGTCCCTAAATGTACGGTTGTCTTGTCCTTCTTTACCGTCACCACAAAAGGCGGTACCAGTTCATATCCCTGGTTACTCTCACAAGGCAGTTCTTCCACCGTATAGGTATCATATGGAAGCGCGCCTCTCCCGTTCTCCGTCTCTACAGAAGCGCCGTCCGATTTTATGCCAAACCAGACCCCATCCTCCGCAGTTTCTCCCAGGTTCGTACGTTCCGTATGGGGGTTCCATCCAGATTCTGTAGACGCCTGCCCGTTCTCATCGGTAAGTATGATATGGCTCTCTCCCGTTGTATTACTGGTGATCAGGAAAGGAACACCGGCCAGTCTCTTATGAGTCCCGTCTCCGATCTTTACCAGTTCTATATCTCCGCGGATCACATAATCAAGGGCAGCACACTGGTTTCCATCGCTCAGCTCAGCCATATCTCCCGCCTGCCGGATCTGCGCCAGATATTTTCCTTCCCAGGATACTCCCCCGTCACTTTGAAAACACATCTCCTCAAGCAGATAACCCTCAGGCGCTTTTGTTTCTTCAATCGTTATGGTCCCCAGCGGGAGGACCGGCTGTCCCTCCACCTCGTAAAACGGATCTCCGCCCGTTTTATATGCTTCTTCCATTCTGCAGAAATACTGCATCCCCTCATTTTCATTCTTTTTGGTCTGCAGCATCCATATACGGTCCGGCTCTTCCGGCAGGTCTTCCTGCCCATAATATCCTGCATAGAAGCACATCTTAAATTCTGCTCCCTCCAGTGTCCCGGCTCCCAGCGGTTCTCCCTCTCTCCTTTCCCTGTCGTCCTTATAAATGGAAAATCCAAGAGTATTCCACACCGGCATATCTGCCACCTCAACTGTCTGTGTTTCCTGTTCTGTAACAGTTACCGGATATAAAGACGTGTCAAGCCGGTACCCTTCCGGCGCTTTATTCTCTCTTATATAATAGGTCCCTGTCTCTAATTCAGCAGTGCCCGTCTTTCCTTCTGCGTCTGTTGTCAGCACGCCCGCCTGTTCGGTGCATGCCTCATCCTTATAAATCCCATATTCCGCTCCCTGAAGACTGTAACACTTATTATTTTCTATAAGTTCTGTTTTCTCACTGCCCTTTTTTAACGCCACATAGCCGACAGGGTGGTAATCCCAGTATGCCAGATCCTGCGTTGTATTCACCCCATCCGATAGGACATACACACAAAATCCCTTCGGCGCCTCAGGCAGTCCTTCAATACGGTCAAGAAAATCCTGACCATATCCAAATCCGTCATTATGTCCATTTGCGATAGAACCTGCAAGACATGTTTCCGTAAAGGACGCTCCCTGATCTCCCGGCCCATTCCAGCCATAATAATAGACCTTGCGCAGCAATTCATTTCCCCGGTTCTCCGCTGTATAAGACGCAACCGTAGTAAGCTGCGTTCCAATCTGGCGCGGCGGGTCAAGCTCATGGCACACACACATAGCAGTAATCCCTCCGTCTATCTCAAAATACCCTACGATATGTGTTGCATCATGATATCTGGTATCATAATAGGTAAGTACATGCGTATCTTTTGCTTCCTTCCTCTGGGACGCCTCCGCCGCCGGCGCGGTACGCCCCAGCCAGAGAAGCCATATCACCGCCGTCATGATCATGATCAATACCAGCTGTTCCTTATTCAGTTTTTTTCTTCCTCTCATTAAATTCCTCCTTTAACAATAAAAGTAATTACTTCGATAAGAATAACCATTTCATGTATTCTCTGGAAAACGGGGCGAATCTCCCCAGGCGAACTGCCGTAAGAATTTCCTGATAGAATAAAAAAAGTGACTTATCTCTGAATAGTGACATCATAATATTTTTTCTGTCTTTTGTCAATATGTAAACTAAAATTATTTTAACCTGAAAAACAGGGAGAGGCCAGAGGCCTCTCCGCATCTACCTGCGCCGCATCCTGATCATTTCCTTTAACTCCAGCAGCGCTTCTTTATATTTTCTCGACTCCATGCCCGGGAATGCCCGGATAAGCCGTTCCCCAACCGCTCCCTTTTCTTTAAGCATCTGTTCATAGCGGCTATGGAGTTCTTCTTTCCTGGCAAGCATCTCCTTATAACGCTCACGGATCTCCACATCATATTCCGCACGGATCTCCCGTCCGGCCTCTTTCATATACTCTACCCTGTCCTTTAGCTTTTCTTCTCTCTCCATACTCTCTCTTACATTCTCATATATATTTTCTCCCATCCTGTCAGACAATTCGTGAAGCTCTGAAGCAATTTTTTCCATTGCCTCAAGTCTTCTGTTCAGCTTCAGGATTCCAGCAGCCGTCACATATAAATCCGCAAGCATCCCTATCATACATACCGTCAGGATCACAATTCCCAAAATGTGAGGAATATGTACTGCCGCCTTTTGAACCAGCGGCTGGAACACTTTCACAATAAACACACAGAACACGCCCCATATAAGAGAAAAAATCAGGCATACATAACCGCCGATATTCAGCGGCTGTTTTGAATAGTCCCACCATTTATGATGAAACAGCTTATCCATTACAAATCCGGTGATCCCCTCGATCACTGTTACCAGTATCACCGACGCCGTGTAAAGAATAACCATATTTCCTCTCACGCCACTTAAACAGTAAATAACAGAGACTACGCCCACACCATAAACCGGACAGATCGGACCGTTTAAAAAACCTCTGTTTACGAATTTTCCCTGCTTTACAGCCGCATATGCTACTTCAACACACCAGCCAAGCACGCCATATATGAAGAAATACATACTAAAATAGTATAGTTCCATCCTACCGCCTCCCATATTTTTAAATATGATGCCAGTTCCCAATTCATACATATATTACAGGATTACTGTTCACTCCGCCCGCAGGTTTATTTAAAATCCACTTCACGGACAGAGCCAGCCCATACCTGAATCACGTTCTTACACGGGAACCGTTAACTCTGGCATCATTATATGCCACATTGTAAAATTCGTCAAATAGTGCTATACTCGTTACTGATTAAAAAGATGGAGGTTATTATGGTATTAAAAGAAGGAAAAAATCATCACACCTACGAAGTCCTTTCCATACATATAGAAATGCAGCTCGAACGCCGTCTGGAGGCTCTCGGCCTTACAGAGGGAAGCCTTATTACAATTCTCAACAATGACAAACAGGGCGCCCTTACTGCCAGATTCCGGGGTACGCGCTTTGCACTTGGGAAAAAAATAGCAGATAATATAGAGGTAATGGAGGTGCCGGAAAATGGACAGAATCATTAATATAGGATTCATCGGAAACCCCAACTGTGGGAAAACAACTCTCTTTAACGCATACACTGGAGCAAGCCTTAAGGTCGCCAACTGGCCAGGCGTTACTGTCGAAAAGAAGGAAGGCCGCACAAGCTATGAAGGACAGGAATATAACCTGATCGACCTTCCTGGCATCTACAGCCTGTCCTCCTATACAATGGAAGAGAAAGTATCCAGGGACTGTATTCTGAGCGATGAGATCGATATGATCATTGACGTGGCAGACGCCTCCTGCCTGGAGAGGAATCTTTATCTGACCCTTCAGCTGATTGAATTGGGAAAACCCGTAATCCTGGCTCTGAATATGATGGATATTGTCGAGGAACGGGGTATGGAGATCGACCTTCACCGGCTTCCCGAGATGCTTGGCATCCCGGTCATCCCCGTTTCCGCCCGCAAAAAAACCGGTCTTTCTATTCTGATGCACGCGGCCGCCCATCATCATCTGGAGGTCCGGCAGAGTCCTCTGATCCATCATCACCACAGCAGAAATACCCTTCACAGGCATGATCATCACGCCGAATACGCCATGGTCTACCAGGATGACATGGAAGATAAGATCGACCTCCTGATCGACCGGATCACAGATACATATCCGGCTTTCACCAACAAACGCTGGCTCGCTATCAAATATCTGGAAAAAGATGCCGCAGCCATGGAAAACTGGCCTCTCGATACCTCTGATCTGCTAGAACGCAGCTATGAAAAGGAAATTATCAACCAGAAATACGACTTCATCGAAGAAATCGTCGGCGAAACCCTGGTAAACAAATCTTCCAGGGAAGAACGGACAGATCTGGCCGACCGTTTTCTTACTGGCAAATATTCTGGCCTGCCTATATTCCTGCTGATCATGGCGCTGGTTTTCTTCCTCACCTTTACTGTGGGCGACTTTCTGAAAGGATATTTTGAGATCGCGCTGGAACTGTTTTCAAACTCCGTCTCCAATGGACTGGCCGCCATCCATGCAGGTGATATGGCCACTTCTCTTGTAGTGGACGGCATTATTGCAGGCGTAGGGGGGATTCTGACCTTCCTGCCAAATATTTTCATCCTGTTCCTTGCCCTTGCCTTTTTGGAGGACAGCGGATATATGGCCAGGGTAGCGTTCATTATGGACGATATCATGAGTAAATTAGGACTTTCCGGCCGCGCATTTATCCCCCTCCTCCTTGGCTTTGGATGCTCTGTTCCAGCGGTTATGGCCTCAAGAGCCTTAGAGCATCGCAAAGACCGGATGAAAACGATACTGATCACACCTTTCATGTCCTGCAGCGCCAGGCTGCCGGTCTATGTGTTGTTTTCTTCCATGTTTTTTGGTAAATATGCTATGGCCGTCTGTTATTCCATGTACCTGCTTGGAATCGTGGTTGCGATCCTTACAGCCTATATCCTTGCAAAGCTTGACGGCAGCAAATCCGAACATACTCTGCTGATAGAACTTCCGGAATACAAGACGCCCAACGCCCGGACAATCGCTCTCTATGTATGGGAAAAAGTAAAAGATTACCTGACACGGGCCGGAACTGTCATTTTCCTTGCATCTGTGATTATGTGGGGTATTTTAAACTTCGGCCCCTCCGGTTATGTAAGTGATATCTCCTTAAGCTTTGGCTCTTATATCGGCAGGTGGATCATTCCCGTTTTCAAACCCATCGGGCTTGGCTACTGGCAGATCATTGTGGCTCTCATCGCGGGAATTGCCGCAAAAGAGGTTGTCGTATCCAGCTGCGGCGTATTATTTGGCATCTCCAATATTGCGACATCCCAGGGTATGAGCGCAGCCTTCTCCTATCTGAATGCTATGGGCTTCGGTATGGCAAATGCGTATTCCCTGATGGTCTTCTGCCTGCTCTATGTCCCATGCACCGCAACCATCGCCACGATCCACCGGGAGGTCGGAAGCGGAAAAACCACAGCAAAGTTTGTCCTGTTCCAGCTTGCAGTGGCATGGATCACCAGCTTTCTTTTCTACCAAGTGCTGTCATTTCTTTTATAAAGTATGCGTTCGCCAAGACACACCTTGCCGGACACGGATGAAAACAGAATACACCCTCTGGCAGACGAAGCAACATTCCGATAAACTACCAATTTACGGAAACTAAGACGCTCAGGAACGCCTTCGCGCCTAA